>NZ_CP040244.1:5534747-5836397 GCF_005517195.1 Streptomyces vilmorinianum
GCGCGATGGCGCCGATCGCTCCGCCGAGGCGCAGCCCCGGGGGCCGGAAGGTGCAGCTGACCGAGGACGCCGCGCCGTCGAGCGGGACGGCCAGGAGACCCAGATACCGCTGGGCGGGGGCTGGGGACGCGTCCCCGGCGCGACAGCTCCAGCCGGAGATCCGCGGCACGGCGATGACGGCGGTTCCGGTGCTGCCGGGCGGGAGTTCGGCGGTCAGGGTGTGGCCGGAGGCGTGGACGGCGGTGGCTCCGGTGGCCGTCAGGTGGCGCACGGCCGTGTCGAGCCGCTCCTGGACGAGGCAGCCGACGGGGTGCCGTGGCAGCGGGGCCGCCCCCTTGGACGCGCGCGGGCCGCGCAGTTCGATCCGCACCGCGCCCGAGGCCGGGACCGTGCCGAGCGTCTGCATCGGGCCGAGGACGGACGGCAGTTTGCCGGCGAAGGAGACGGGCGGCTGTCCCTGCAGGGCGGCGGTGCCCTGGTACTCGGGGGCCCAGAACCAGAGTTGGGCGTGGGCGGGGCAGGAGGCGGTCAGCGTGGTGGCGCCCTGGGGACCGTCCGTGCGCCGGAGTGTGGCCGGCACCTCGTACACCTTCGCGCCGAGCAGCAACTCCTGGTTGGCGAAGGCGGATTCACCGAAGGTGGTGCGGGCCCCAGGGCCCGTGGTTCCGGCCGCGGGAAGCCGGACGTCCGGGCGGACGGTGACGAGCGGGGGCACGGGGGTGCCGGTGAGGGTGATCGCGGCCTCGGGCAGTGTGTCCGTGCGTACGGGAGCCGAGGGTGTGGAGCGCATCCGGGTGCCGATCGAGAAGATCGCGTCGGTCACGGGATTGTCCAGGCTGACCGGGTGGCGGCCCTTCGCGTAGAAGCCGAAGCCGAGGGCGGAGAGCGTCTCGGAGTAGACCTTCGAGGTCAGGCTGGAGTAGTAGTCGGCGCCCTGCCCGCCGACCAGCAGGACGTCGTTGCCGCCGGGCACCTCGCCGGGATCCGTACGGTGGCGCGGCCAGGCGTCCGCGCGTGCGGTGGCCCGGGCCATGTCCTCGTGCCAGGGTCCGACGCGCGGCGCCCAGGAGACCTGGCTCAGCTGCTTCTCCTCGATCCTGCCCCCCGTGATCGCGGTCTCGCCGGCCTGGGCCAGGACGAGGAGCGCGACGGCAACGGCGGGCAGGACCCGGGCGCCGGCGGTGTACCGCCGGGCGAGCAGAACGGCAGCGGCGGCGAGCACGGCGAGGATCAGCGCGACGGCGAAAGCGGGGTAGGTCCATCGGTCGACGACGACGCTGTCCCGGGCGACGAACGTCATGGCCGCCAGGAGCGCCCCGGCGCCGAGCAGCGCGGACGTCCGGGGCAGCCCCTGGGCCGTGGACAGCCAGGCCGCGATCAGCAACAGGCCGCAGAGCACGAAGGTCTGACGGTACGGAATGCCGTTCGGCGAGGCCCCCGCGTGCCAGAGCAGGTGGGTGGGGCCCCACTGCATCGAGAGCGCCACCAGGCAGATCGCGGCCGTCCAGGCGATACGGACCCGGGGGGCGAGGGCGCGGTTGAACGGCAGGGTCAGCGCCAGCGCGAGCGCCGGGGTGCCGATGAAGAGAGCGGGGCTGGCGACGCTCCCCGTGGCGGGCAGCAGCCGCGCGAACACCTCCGTCCAGGCGACGGCGGTGAACGTCACCTCGGGGGTCGGGTCCGCGACCCGGGTGGCCAGGAAGATCACCAGGACGAGCGGTGCGGCGAGGCCGATGCCGACGAGCACGGCGCGGGCGGCGCGCAGCAGCCCGGCCAGGCGGCGGCGACCGGTGTCGTCGGCGGTGAGGAGCCGGACCGCCAGGACGACGGCCGCGCCGAGGGTCGCCATGTACGCGGTGTAGAAGTTGGCGAACCAGACCAGGGCCACGACCAGCGGCCCGAGGACCGGGCGGCGCCCCGCGCGGGCCCACTCCCCCACCAGGCACAGCAGGGGGAAGGCCAGCAGTCCGTCGAGCCACATCGGCACGGTGGCGCCGTAGTTCAGGGTCCAGCCGCACAGCGCGTACGCCGTGCCGAGGACGGCGGCCACGGGCCAGGGGCCGCGCCGCAGCGTCAGGAGGAGCGCAGCCATCGCGGCACCGGCGGTGGTGATCTTGGCGGCGGTGATGACGTAGAGGGCGAGTTCGATCCGGTCCGCCGGGAAGAGGACGACCATCAGGTCGAACGGGCTGCTCAGATACGTGCCGTAGTCGCCGAGGAAGTTCGAGCCGAAGCCCGAGCTCCAGTTCAGGAACAGGTCGCCGTCGGCCTGGCCGAGGAGCAGCTTCCGCCAGTAGGCGTGGTACGGCAGGTACTGCTGGCCGAGGTCGACGATGTTGCGGGTGGTGGGCCCGAACGGGTAACTGCCGGCGAGCGCTCCGGCGAGACAGAGGACGAGGCAGGTCAGCGCGGCGGCCGTGGCGGCCGCGCGGAGGCGGAGGCTGCGGCGGGCGCGGTCGATGAGCCGCGGCGCGGGGGCGCGGCCCCCGGTCCCGTTCCCGGTCCCGTCCGGGGTCCCGTCCGCGGTCCCGTCCGCGGTCCCGTCCCCGATCCGGCCCGCGGCCTCGTCCTTGGTCTCGGCAGCAGGGGGCACACGTCCTCCGGGTGGTGCGTCACATCAGGGGCCGAGGCCCATTACCGCCGAGCCGGACGACTCGTATCCGATCAGCAGGCGGTCCGGGGGCGCACCGGAGGTGAACACGAGGTGCCGGACGCGATACGCCTGCACGCAGAGGTATCCACCGTTTGCAGATATCCAGCGTCTGCAACTATTGTCGAAGCACGTAAGACCCCTCTGCAATCATTCTGGAAGGTGCTTCGCCATGCCTCTCGCGCTCCTGGCCCTGGCCATCGGGGCCTTCGGGATCGGCACCACCGAGTTCGTGATCATGGGTGTGCTGCCCCAGGTCGCCGGTGACTTCGGTGTCTCGATCCCCACCGCCGGCTGGCTGGTGACCGGCTACGCCCTCGGCGTCGTCCTCGGCGCCCCGCTCCTGACCGTGCTGGGCACGAAGGTGTCCCGCAAGAAGATGCTCCTCTTCCTGATGGGCCTCTTCGTCGTCGGCAACCTGCTGTCCGCCGTCGCCCCCTCGTTCGGCGTGATGCTGACCGGCCGGATCGTCGCCTCACTCGCCCACGGCGCGTTCTTCGGCATCGGCTCGGTCGTCGCGGCCGATCTGGTCGCCCCGGAGAGGAAGGCGTCCGCGATCTCGCTGATGTTCATGGGACTGACCGTCGCCAACATCGTCGGCGTCCCGCTGGGCACCTCCATCGGCCAGTCGGCCGGCTGGCGCGTCACCTTCGCCCTCGTCGCCGCCCTCGGCGTCGCCGGCTTCCTCGGCGTGGCCGGGCTCGTGCCCGAGACGGGCAGGCCGGAGAGCCGGAACGTCCGCACCGAGTTCGCCGCCTTCAAGAACGTCCAGGTCTGGCTCGCCATGGCGATGACCGTCCTCGGGTACGGCGGTGTGTTCGCGGCCATCACGTACATCACGCCGATGATGACGGAGGTCGCCGGCTACACCGAAGGCGCCGTGACCTGGCTGCTCGTCCTCTTCGGCATCGGCATGTTCCTCGGCAACCTCCTCGGCGGCCGGTTCGCCGACCGCGCCCTGATGCCCCTGCTCTTCACCACCTTGGGCGCCCTCGCCGTGGCCCTGCTGGCCTTCACGGCCACCGCCCACGACAAGGTCCTCGCCGCCGTCACCATCACCCTGATCGGCGCGCTCGGCTTCGCCACCGTCCCCCCGCTGCAGAAGTGGGTCCTGGACCAGGCCTCCGCCGCCCCCACGCTCGCCTCGGCAGCGAACATCGGCGCCTTCAACCTCGGCAACGCGCTGGCCGCCTGGCTCGGCGGCGTCGTCATCGCAGCGGGCCTCGGCTACACCGCACCCAACTGGGTCGGCGCCCTCCTGTCCGGCACCGCGCTGCTGCTGGCCTTCCTGGCCGCGTTCCTCGCCAAGCGCACACGGACCGCCACTCCCCAGGCCGACCCGATCGCCACGCCGGTGACGGCCGGGCTCCGCTGACCCTCGCCGTCAGGCCGAGGTGACCGGCAGGACGTCCGGGGAGAGGACCGCCGCCCGCGCCGTCGCCGCCGTCATGCGGCGACGGTGGTGTCGGCGGCACAGCACCTCGTAGCCGATCTCGTCGCCCGCGTTCACGTCGCCGACCACGACCTGCGCGCCCTCGACGACCATCGCGCCGCCGACCGTACGCGCGTTGTGCGTCGCCCGGGCTCCGCACCAGCACAGGGCCTCGACCTGAAGTACCTCGACGCGGTCGGCCAGTTCCACGAGCCGCTGCGAGCCGGGGAACAGCTTGGAACGGAAGTCGGTGGTGATGCCGAAGGCGAAGACGTCGAGTTCGAGGTCGTCCACGACCCGGGCGAGCTGATCGATCTGCTCGGGCGACAGGAACTGCGCCTCGTCCGCGATGACGTAGTCGCAGCGGCCACCCTTCGACAGATGGGCGACGAGGTACGCGTAGAAGTCGAAGCCCTCGGCCGCCTCCACGGCGTCGGTGACCAGGCCGAGGCGGGAGGAGAGCTTGCCCTCCCCCGCACGGTCGTCCCGCGTGAAGATCATGCCCTGGAGCCCGCGGGCGGACCGGTTGTGCTCGATCTGAAGAGCGAGGGTGCTCTTTCCGCAGTCCATCGTTCCGGAGAAGAACACCAGCTCGGGCATGGGAGGTCGATGACCTTTCAGGTCGTGGGAGAAGGAAGGGGACGGGGTCAGGCGCGGACTTCGAGGAGCGGGACCAGCTGCTCCTCGGGCGTCATCGATCCGTGCATGCCGACCATCGCCGACTCGTGGGGTTCGTTGACGGAGGCGGTGATGACGACGTCGTCATGGGCCGCGGCGACGACGTCGCCGATCCTGCCGTACACGCGCTCGTCGACCTTGTCGCCGAACCAGCCGAGCCCGATGGCCTCGTCCCGGCTCGCCACCCAGAACTGCTCGCCGAGCACCTCACGCCAGCACGTCAGCACGTCGGTCTCGGCGCCCGGCACCGCGTAGACGTGACGGGCGCGCCCCTCACCGCCGAGGAGGGCCACACCGGCGCGCAGCTCCCAGTCCTCGTCGAAGTCGATCCGGGACTGCTCGTCGAAGGGGATGTCGACCATGCCGTGGTCGGCGGTGACGTACAGGGCCGAGCGGGGCGGCAGCTGCTCGGCGAGGCGCTGGACGAGCCGGTCGACGAACATCAGCTGACCGCGCCACGCGTCGGAGTCGATGCCGAAGCGGTGTCCGGCCCCGTCGAGCTCGCTGTAGTACGTGTAGACCAGCGAGCGGTCGCCGCCGGCGAGCTGCTCGGCGGCGAAGTCGATGCGCTCCTCGCCGGCGAGCCGGCCGTGAAACGTTCCGCCACTCAGTCCGATCTTGGTGAGCGGGGTGTCCTGGAAGATCGGCGAGGAGACCTGGGCGGTGTGGATCCCGGCCTCGTGGGCGAGCTGGAAGACCGTGGGGTACGGCTGCCAGACGCGGGGCGAGGTCCACGGCTTCCAGCGGAGCTGGTTCATCAGCTCGCCGGTCTCGGGATTGCGGACGGTGTAGCCGGGCAGGCCGTGCGCGCCGGGGAACAGTCCGGTGCCGACCGAGGCGAGCGAGGTCGCGGTGGTGGCGGGGAATCCGGCGGTGATCGGGCGCCCCGTGCCGCCGCGCGAGGAGGCGAGGAGGGAGGTGAGGTACGGGGCCTCGTCCGGGTGGGCCTTGATCTGCTCCCAGCCGAGCCCGTCGATCAGGAAGACGCAGTTCCGGTCGGCGGGGGTGAGCTCGGCGATCCGGGCCTCGAACCCGGGCGCCCCTTGCCCGGCGACGAGCGTCGGGAGGAGATCGGCCAGCGAGCCCGAGCCGTACTCGGGTACGGGAGCGGTGTCGAGGGCGAGCGGGACGGGTTCGTCGGGCCAGCCGGAGGTGACGGCCGTGGGCTGGACCATCAGCGGGTCGCCGCGGTGGCTTCGGAGAGCGACTGGGCGAAGGCGAGGGTCTGGCGCACGGTGTCGGGGCCGTCGCCCGCGTCGCTGACGCGCAGGCTGAGGTCGTCGGCGGTGGCGTTGCCCGTGTAGCCGTGGTCGGCGTCGCAGTTGGGGTCGCCGCAGGCGGCGGGCTCCAGGTCGATCCGCGAGACGGCGCCCCAGCCGATGGTGAGGACGACCTCACGGGGGAGGGTGCCGGGGGTGTACGACTCCGGGTTGGCGACGACGCGGCTGACGACGACCGAGGAGATCCGGTCGAGCTTGACCGACTCGGTGGAGGTCGTGGCGTACGGCGTCGGGGAGCTGTTGTCGGCGGCCTGCTCGTCGGTGTGGCTGACGATGAAGCGGTTGGCCGTCAGGACGAGGACCGTGACATGGCGGCGGACCTCGTTCGAATCGAACGTGGTCTCCTGGTGCACCAGGTACGACGCGATCGCCTCGCCACCGACGGCGGCCTCCACCGCCTCGGCCACGAGGGCCGGGTAGTAGCCGCTGCGCTCGATCGCCGCGCGCAGCCCCTGGGTCGTCGTACCGGTCTTCGCCATGGACTCCATCCTAATCCGTCGGAAGGGGCGCTCCGGGCCCCTGCCGCCAGGGCTTCAGTAGCTCGGCAGACGGCGCGGGCCGAGGTCCGTGCGGGGCGGGGGCGGGGCGAGACGGACGGTGGCGCCGAGCACGGAGAGGCCGTGGTTGGCGACGACGACCGGCTCCAGGGTGATCGCGACGACCTCGGGGTGGTCGTCGACGAGCCGGGAGACGCGCAGCAGCAGTTCCTCGAGGGCCGGGGTGTCGACGGGGGCGGAGCCACGCCAGCCGAAGAGGAGGGGGGCCGTGCGGATCGACCGTACGAGCTCGGCGGCGTCCCGGTCGGTGGCCGGGACGAGCCGGTGCGCCATGTCGCCGAGCAGCTCGGAGGCGGCCCCGGCGAGCCCGAAGGAGAGCACGGCGCCGACGGCCGGGTCGATGGCCGAGCGGACGACGGTGTCCACCCCGCGCGGCACCATCGCCTGGACGACCGGCTGGAGCTCCTCGGGCTTGCCGAGCGTGTCGGTCAATTCGGCGTACGCGGTGCGGAGTTGTTCCTCGGTGGCCAGATCCAGTCGTACGCCGCCGAGGTCGGGGCGGTGGCGCAGGTGGGGCGCGGTCGTCTTGAGGGCGACGGGGTAGCCGAGGCGGGCGGCGGCCTGGACGGCGGCGTCGGGGGTGGGGGCGGGCAGGGTCGGCAGCACGGCGATCCCGTACCGCCCGAGGAGCTCGCGCGCCGCGTCGGCGTCGAGGCTCACGCCGCGGACGTCCGCGTTCTCACCGAGCATCCGCTCGATCTGCGCGGCGGCCCCGCTCTCGTCGATGTCCTCGTACTCCGGCACCCGCCCCGGCTCGGCGGCCTGCCGCCGCCACTCCCCGTACCGCACGGCCTCGGCCAACGCCCGCACGGCCCGCTCGGCGGCGGGATACGCGGGAATACTCCCCCCGGCTCCCGCCCCCCGGACCGCTGACGGGCCGTCCGCCGATCCGCCCATGGTGGACTGAGCCGGGGCTGGTGACGTGCCGTACCCGTCCGCGGTGGACCGCGCCGGGGCCGTCGACGGTGACGGGCCATCCGGAGAACCGCCCGTCGTGGACGGAGCCGGGGCCGGGGACCGGTCCTCCGGCGATCCGCCTGCGGCGGCCGAGGCCTGGGACGGGGCCGTCGGCCCGGGTGCCGCGGCGGACGCGCCCGCGCGGTCGCCGGCGGCGGCACCGTGCGGCTGGGCCCCGTCGAGCCCACCGGATCCGCCGGCCCCCACCTCGCCCGCCGGGCTGACTCGGGCCGTCCCGGCGGGCGGTCCCGGCGTCGCCGGCTCCTGTCCGGAGACGGGCACGGGCCCTGCCTTCCGGTCGCCGGACCCCACCGGAGCTGGTGTCCCGGCGTCGGCGGGTGCCACGGACAGGCCGAGGACCGGCCGCGCGGGCCCCCCGGGCCCGGTCCCGGTCCCGGCTCCCGCCGCGCCCGCAGAGGTCCCCGGTGTCGGCCTCGTGCTCGTCGCCACCGCGAGGGCTTCCGCCAGGCCGCCCATCTCGACGTGGACCACGACCACCGGCTTCGCCGACGACGGCGCGGTGGCGACCGCTTCGCGGAGGAAGGCCGCGAGGACCTCGCCGTCGCCGGACTCGACGGCTCCGTTCTCACCGACCCAGGGGATCGCCGTCACCACGACCGCGTCGCACGCGTCGTCCGCGAGGGCCGCCGTCAGCGCGTCGCGGAAGTCCGCCGGGCTCGCCCCCGTCGTCAGGTCGAGCGGGCGCAGCGGACGCAGCCCCTCCGTCAGGCAGGCGTCGTACGTGAGGAGCCCGAGCGACTCCGAGTTGCCGAGGATCGCGACCCGGGGCCCGGCCGGCAGCGGCTGGCCCGCGAGGAGCAGGCCCGCGTCGACGAGTTCGGTGACCGTGTCGACGCGGATGACCCCGGCCTGGCGCAGCAGCGCGGAGACCGTGGCGTGCGGGATGCGCGTGACCGGCACCCGGTGTCCGGGCGGCGCGCTCCCGCTGTGCCGCGCGCCCTTGACCACCACGACCGGCTTGACCGCGGCCGTGCGCCGGGCCAGCCGGGTGAACTTCCGGGGGTTGCCGATCGACTCCAGGTACAGCAGGACGACGTCCGTCTCCGGGTCGTCGTACCAGTGCTGGAGGAAGTCGTTGCCCGAGACGTCCGCCCGGTTGCCCGCCGAGATGAAGGAGGAGAGGCCGGCGCCCCGCCGGTGCAGTCCGGCGAGGAGCGCGATGCCGATCGCGCCGGACTGGGTGAACAGACCGATCCGCCCGGCCGTCGGCATCTGCGGCGCGAGCGAGGCGTTCAGCCGGACACCGGCCGAGGTGTTGATGATCCCGAAGGCGTTGGGCCCGATGATCCGCATCCCGTACGAGCGGGCCTGCCGTACCAGTTCGCGCTGCCGGTCCCGCCCCTCCGCCCCGCTCTCCGCGTAGCCCGCCGAGAGCACGACCAGGCCCTGCACCCCGTGCTCTCCGCAGTCGGCGACCGCCTCCGGCACCCGGTCGGCCGGGACGGCCACCACCGCCAGGTCCACCGGCTCGCCGATGTCCCCGACGGAGCGGAAGGCCGGCACCCCGTCGAGGGAGCCGGTCCCCTCCGCGAGGGCGCGGTTCACCGCGTACGTACGCCCGGTGTAGCCGGAGTCCAGGAGGTTGCGCAGCACCGTACGGCCGACCCCGCCCGGGGTGCGCCCGGCGCCGATGACGGCGACCGAGCCGGGTGCGAGGAGGCGCTGCACCGAGCGGGCCTCGGCCCGCTGCTCCCGCGCGCGCTGCACGGCGAGCGAGCGGTCGGTGGGCTCCAGGTCGAGATGGAGCCGCACGGAGCCGTCCTCGAAACTGCGCTTCTGGGTGTACCCGGCGTCCGTGAAGACCTTGATCATCTTCGTGTTCGCGGGCAGCACCTCCGCCGCGAACCGTCTGATGTCCCGCTCCCGCGCCACCGCCGCGATGTGTTCGAGCAGTGCGGACGCCACGCCCCGCCCCTGGTGGGCGTCCTGGACCAGGAAGGCGACCTCGGCCTCGTCGGCGGGAGCGCTGGCGGGCATGCCTTGGGCGTCGATGCGGTCGTAGCGTACGGTGGCGATGAACTCTCCGCCGACGGTCGCCGCGAGTCCCACCCTGTCCACAAAGTCGTGATGGGTGAAGCGGTGGACGTCCTTGGCGGAGAGGCGCGGGTAGGGCGCGAAGAAGCGGTAGTACTTCGACTCGTCCGAGACCTGCTCGTAGAAGCTGACCAGTCGGTCGGCGTCATCAACGGTGATGGGCCTGATGCGCGCGGTGCCGCCGTCACGGAGGACCACATCCGCTTCCCAGTGGTCGGGGTATGCGTGTTCAGGCTGTTCCGACGCGCTCTGCATGGGGCAAGCGTACGGCCGGGATACGACAGTGGCACCGGTCGCGCACGCTGTGTGCGCCATGCAAGGTAGGAGGGCCGAACGGCCGTCCCGCCGGGGCCGGAGGTCGGCTACGAGCACCTCGCAACCCGTGAGAGACTGGTCTAGACAACCGCTGAGACTTTGAAGGGCAACACCATGGCTGAGCGCCGCGTCAATGTCGGCTGGGCCGAGGGCCTTCACGCCCGCCCCGCCTCCATCTTCGTCCGTGCTGCCACGGCCTCCGGCGTCCCCGTGACGATCGCCAAGGCCGACGGCAACCCGGTCAACGCCGCGTCGATGCTCGCGGTGCTCGGCCTGGGCGCGCAGGGCGGCGAGGAGATCGTGCTCGCTTCGGACGCCGACGGCGCCGAGGCCGCTCTGGACCGTCTGGCGCGACTGGTCGCCGAGGGGCTCGAGGAGCTCCCCGAGACCGTCTGACCCAAGGACCACACACGAAGGAGCCGCACCGGCCGGAATTCCGGCGGGTGCGGCTCCTTCGTTTTCTCCGCTTTCCAGTAAGAGCACAGTCCATCGGAATTCGGCGCAGCACGAATTCCGCCCGCCGAATTGCTCCCTCTTTGTATACGGCGTGCTCGTTAATTCCGGATGCTCGCCGTGTTTACGACGTGTTGCGAAGCCCTCACACGGCCGCGTTCCGGGCGTTCCGGCCGTTTCAGCCGGTGCAGGACCAGGGAGCGCTCGGCGTGCAGGGCGGTGAGCGTACGGGCGCGTTCGGCGTCGCCCCGCGCCACCGCGTCCACGATCGCCCCGTGCTCGGCCCACGCCTCCACGGGCTGGGCGGGGGTCTCGACCGTGTACATCCAGGCGATCTTGTGCCGCAGCTGGGTGAGCAGGGCCGTGAGCGCCGGGCTGCCCGAGGCCTGGGCCAGGGTCTCGTGGAACCAGCTGCCGAGCGAGCGCAGATCCTCGCCCTGGCCGCGTCTGGCCCGTTCCTGACCCAGCCTGACCAGGCCACGCAGCACCTTGAGATGGGCCTCGGTACGACGCTGGGCGGCGCGCGCGGCTCCGAGCGGCTCGAGGAGCGCCCGTACGTCGAGCAGGTCGGCCGCCTCCTGCTCGGTCGGCTCGGCGACATGGGCGCCCGCGTGGCGGCGGGTGATCACGAAGCCCTCCGACTCCAGCGTGCGCAGGGCCTCGCGGACCGGGACGCGGGAGACTCCGTAGCGGCGGGCCAGCTGCTCCTCGGTCAGCCGGCTGCCGCGCTCGAAGGCTCCGGAGACGATGTCGTCCCGGATCGCCGTGCATACCGAGTGCGCGGGAATGCGCATGTTCGACCTCCGCCTTAATCCGCGCGAAACCCATCCGATTGACGCCTGTTCGCCGGCTCCTCGCCGACTCTTCGGTGACTCTATTGCAGCGGAGAGACATTTCCGATGGCTACCGGAGATCCATGGATATCTTTTGGCCAGCGAAAAGCCCCGGCTCAGTACGAGCCGGGGCTTTTCTGACGCGGGTGGGGCGTGGATCAGACGTTCACGCCGCGGGCGCGCAGGTACGCGACCGGGTTGATGTCGGAGCCGTACTCGGCGCTGGTGCGCGCCTCGAAGTGGAGGTGCGGGCCGGTCGAGTTGCCGGTCGAGCCCGAGATGCCGATCTGCTGGCCCGGGGTGACGGACTGTCCGACCGAGACACTGATGGCCGACAGGTGGCCGTACTGGGTGTACGTGCCGTCGTTCATCCGGATGACGATGTTGTTGCCGTAGGCGCCGCCCCAGCCGGCCTCGACGACGGTGCCGGAGCCGACGGAGACGACCGTGCTGCCGTAGGCCGCGCGGAAGTCGACGCCGGAGTGGCTGCCGGAGGACCAGAGCGAGCCGCCGGCCTTGTAGCCGGTGGTCACGTACGAGCCGGCCACGGGAAGCTGGAAGGAGTTCAGACGCTTGCGCTCGGCCTCACGGGCGGCGCGCTCCTTGGCGGCGCGGATCTCCTTGGCGCGGGCCTCGGCCTTGCGCTTGGCCTCGGCCGCGGCCTTGGCGCGCTCCAGGGCCTCGACGGCCTCGCGCTCCTGCGCGGCGGCCTGGGCGTCGATGGTCTTCGCGAGGGAGTCGGCGGCGACGACCTGGGTCAGGCCGGTGTCCTCGAGGGAGGGAGCGTCCGTGTCGGCGGCGAACGCCGGGGAGGCGAGGGTTCCGATGACGCCGGTGGTGGCGAGCGTCGCCACGCCGGCGAGCCCCGCGCTGCGGCGCGTCAGACGGCTCGGACCACGATGCTTCCCGGTGGCACGGGTGAACGCCATGTAGTGGCTGATCCTTTCCTTCCTTCTCGCCTACCGGGTTAGCTGACGGGTTCGGAGCAGGAAGGTCTCCTACGGGCCCCTCCGCACGCGGTGCGAAGGCGTCCGATTCACCCCAGGGACTTCGTGTGGGTCCCCGGCTCCCCAGGCTCGCGCCTGACGGGGACTCGGCGATGACTGTCCGATGCCGCGGGTGCGGCGGGTGCAACTGGCGAACAGCCGGACCGACGCTAAGCGGATCGTCTTTCAATCACCAAACAGACACGCCCGTTTGTAAGACATGCCACAGGGCATACGGCCACCCTCTGCTGCAATCCGGACAAAGGGGAGGACCCCGACGTACAGTGACGTCGGGGTCCTCGGAACCGGCTCGATCCGGCTCGATCCGGCTCGATCAGCCTGTGACGACGGTGACTTCACCGATACCGAGGGCGCGCACCGGCTCCTCGATCTGGGCGGCGTCACCGACGAGCACGGTGACCAGGCGGTCCACTGGGAAGGCGTTGACGACGGCCGCCGTCGCCTCCACCGTGCCGGTCTCGGCCAGGCGCGCGTACAACTGCGCCTGGAAATCGTCCGGGAGGTGCTGCTCGACCTGGTCGGCGAGCGTCCCGGCGACGGAGGCCGCGGTCTCGTACTTCAGCGGAGCCACACCCACCAGGTTCTGCACGGCCACGTCGCGCTCCGCGTCCGTCAGACCCTCCGCGGCGAGGGTGCGCAGCACCTTCCACAGATCGTCGAGCGCCGGGCCGGTGTTGGGCGTGTCGACGGAGCCGCTGATGGCGAGCATCGAGGCACCGTGTCCCTTGCCGTCCGAGCGCAGCACCTGACCGAAGGCCCGGACACCGTACGTGTAGCCCTTCTCCTCGCGCAGGACGCGGTCCAGGCGGGAGGTGAGCGTGCCACCGAGGCAGTACGTGCCGAGGACCTGCGCCGGCCAGACGCGGTCGTGCCGGTCGGCGCCGACGCGGCCGATCAGCAGCTGGGTCTGGACGGCGCCCGGGCGGTCCACGATGACGACGCGGCCCGTGTCGTCGGCCGTGATCGGCGGGACGGGGCGCGGCTCGGCGGCGTTCCCCGTCCAGACGCCCAGCGTCTCGTCGAGGACCTTGTCCAGATCCACGTCGGTCAGGTCGCCGACGACCACGGCGGTGGCCGTGGAGGGCCGGACGTACGCCTCGTAGAACGCGCGCACGGCCGCGGCGTCGATCGCCTCCACCGTCTCCTCGGTGCCCTGGCGCGGCCGGGACATACGGGAGGTGGCCGGGAAGAGCTCCTTGGAGAGCTGCTTGGCCGCCCGGCGGGCCGGGTTGGCCGTCTCGTGCGGGATCTCGTCGAGCCGGTTGCGCACCAGGCGCTCGACCTCGGTGTCGAGGAAGGCCGGCGCGATCAGGGCCTCGGCGAGGAGGCCGAGCGCCTTGGGCAGCCGGGAGACGGGGACCTCCAGGGAGACCCGTACGCCCGGGTGGTCGGCGTGCGCGTCGAGCGTGGCGCCGCAGCGCTCCAGCTCGGCGGCGAACTCCTCGGCCGTGTGCTTGTCCGTGCCCTCGGAGAGGGCGCGGGCCATGATCGTGGCGACGCCGTCGAGGCCCTCGGGCTCGGCGTCCAGGGGGGCGTCGAGGAAGATCTCGACGGCCACCACCTGCTGGCCGGGGCGGTGGCAGCGCAGCACGGTCAGACCGTTGTCCAGCGCTCCGCGGTCCGGGGCCGGGAAGGCCCACGGCTTGGCGATGCCCGCCTCCGGCTGCGGGTGGAACGTCATGCTCGTCAAAGGCGCGCCGGCGTCGGTCACTGGTCCGCTCCCTCTTCCTCGTCGCTGTCGCTGTCGCTCTGTTCGGTGCCGAGCGGCTCGTACACCAGCACCGCGCGGTTGTCCGGGCGCAGCTTGGCCTTGGCGACCGCCCGCACCTCCGCCGCGGTGACGTCCAGGACCCGGTTCACCGCGGTGAGGGCGAGCTGCGGGTCGCCGAACAGCACCGCGTAGCGGCACAGTTCGTCGGCGCGGCCCGCGACCGTGCCGAGCCGGTCCAGCCACTCGCGCTCCAACTGGGCCTGGGCGCGCTCCATCTCCTCGGGCGTCGGGCCCTCGGCCGCGAAGCGGGCCAGCTCCTCGTCGACGGCGGCCTCGATGCGGGGCACCTCGACACCGCCGGAGGTCTTGACGTCCAGCCAGCCGAGCGAGGGGGCGCCCGCCAGGCGCAGCAGGCCGAAGCCGGCGGCCACGGCCGTGCGGTCCCGGCGGACCAGGCGGTTGTGGAGCCGCGAGGACTCGCCGCCGCCGAGCACCGTCAGGGCCAGGTCCGCGGCGTCGCACTCGCGCGTGCCGTCGTGCGGCAGCCGGTAGGCGGCCATCAGCGCGCGGGCCGGGACCTCCTCCTCGACGACCTCGCGCAGCTGCTCGCCGATGGTGTCGGGCAGCGTGCCGTCGCGCGGCGGGAGCTTGCCGTCGTGGGACGGGATGGAGCCGAAGTACTTCTCGATCCAGGCCAGGGTCTGCTCGGGGTCGATGTCGCCGACGACCGAGAGCACCGCGTTGTTCGGCGCGTAGTACGTGCGGAAGAAGGCCCGCGCGTCCTCGAGGGTGGCCGCGTCCAGGTCGGCCATGGAGCCGATCGGCGTGTGGTGGTACGGGTGGCCCTCGGGGTAGGCGAGGGCGGTCAGCTTCTCGAAGGCCGTGCCGTAGGGAACGTTGTCGTACCGCTGGCGGCGCTCGTTCTTGACGACGTCCCGCTGGTTCTCCATGGACTCGTCGTCCAGGGCCGCGAGCAGCGAGCCCATGCGGTCCGCCTCCAGCCAGAGCGCGAGCTCCAGCTGGTGGGCCGGCATGGTCTCGAAGTAGTTGGTGCGCTCGAAGCTCGTCGTGCCGTTGAGCGAGCCGCCCGCTCCCTGCACCAGCTCGAAGTGCCCGTTGCCGTGGACCTGCTTGGAGCCCTGGAACATCAGGTGCTCGAAGAGGTGGGCGAGGCCCGTGCGGCCCGCGACCTCGTGGCGCGAGCCGACGTCGTACCAGAGGCAGACCGCGGCGACCGGGGTCAGGTGGTCCTCGGAGAGCACCACCCGCAGGCCGTTGGCCAGCCGGTGCTCGGTCGCTGTCAGGCCGCCGGAGCCGGCCTCTGCCGTGGCCGTGTGACCCATGGGCATGTACGTCCCTTCGATCGCGATATGGAAAAGTCCTGCCACTGTATGCAAGCGCACTACCACCTGGCGAAGTTCCCGCAGGTTCGCGGCGTCCCTCTTCCGGGTCGCCCGGCCGTCGCGTACGGCTCATGCACCGGCTCACAGGGGGCCGTGCCCGGGTCGCGGTCGGCGTTGTCGGTGGGACGGTCCACAATGGTCCGCGTCAGATCAACCTTGTTGGTGAAGGAGCCGCAGCCGCGATGGCCCGCCGCAGCACGAAGACACCGCCGCCGGACGACGCGTTCGAGGAGAGGATCCTCGACATCGACGTCGTCGACGAGATGCAGGGCTCCTTCCTCGAGTACGCGTACTCGGTGATCTACTCCCGCGCGCTGCCGGACGCCCGCGACGGCATGAAGCCCGTCCAGCGCCGCATCGTCTACCAGATGAACGAGATGGGCCTGCGCCCCGACCGCGGCTATGTGAAGTGCGCCCGTGTCGTCGGCGAGGTCATGGGCAAGCTGCACCCGCACGGCGACGCGTCGATCTACGACGCGATGGTGCGCATGGCCCAGCCCTTCTCGATGCGGCTCCCCCTCGTCGACGGCCACGGCAACTTCGGCTCGCTGGGCAACGACGACCCGCCGGCCGCCATGCGGTACACCGAGTCCCGGATGGCCGCCGCGGCGCTGATGATGACGGAGTCGATCGACGAGGACACCGTCGACTTCTCGCCGAACTACGACGGCCAGGAGCAGGAGCCGGTCGCGCTCCCCGCCGCGTATCCGAACCTGCTGGTCAACGGCGCGTCCGGCATCGCGGTGGGCATGGCGACCAACATGCCTCCGCACAACCTGGGCGAGGTGATCGCGGCCGCCCGGCACCTGATCCGCTATCCGCACGCGGACCTCGAGGCGCTGATGCGCTTCGTCCCCGGACCCGACCTGCCGACCGGAGGCCGGATCGTCGGCCTGTCCGGCATCAAGGACGCGTACGAGAACGGCCGCGGCACGTTCAAGATCCGCGCCACGGCGACCGTGGAGAACGTGACGGCGCGCCGCAAGGGCATCGTCGTCACCGAGCTGCCCTTCACGGTCGGCCCGGAGAAGGTCATCTCCAAGATCAAGGACCTGGTCGGCTCCAAGAAGCTGCAGGGCATCGCCGACGTCAAGGACCTCACCGACCGCAACCACGGTCTGCGCCTGGTCATCGAGGTCAAGAACGGCTTCGTGCCGGAGGCGGTCCTGGAGCAGCTCTACAAGCTGACGCCGATGGAGGAGTCCTTCGGCATCAACAACGTGGCGCTGGTCGACGGCCAGCCGCTCACGCTGGGCCTCAAGGAGCTCCTGGAGGTCTACCTCGACCACCGCTTCAACGTGGTGCGCCGTCGCTCCGAGTTCCGCCGCGGCAAGAAGCGCGACCGGCTGCACCTGGTCGAGGGCCTGCTCGTCGCGCTGCTCGACATCGACGAGGTCATCCGCCTCATCCGCTCCAGCGACAACTCGGCACAGGCCAAGGAGCGCCTGATCGAGCGGTTCTCGCTGAGCGAGATCCAGACGCAGTACATCCTGGACACCCCGCTGCGCCGGCTCACCAAGTTCGACCGGATCGAGCTGGAGACCGAGCGCGACCGGCTCAACGGCGAGATCGACGAGCTGACCGGGATCCTGGAGTCCGACAGCGAGCTGCGCAAGCTGGTCTCCGCGGAACTGGCCGCGGTGGCGAAGAAGTTCGGTACCGATCGGCGTACGGTCCTGCTGGAGTCCGCGGGCGCGCCGGTCTCGGCCACGTCCCTGGAGGTCGCGGACGACCCGTGCCGGGTGCTGCTCTCCTCGACGGGTCTGCTGGCCCGTACGGTGACGGAGGAGCTCCCGGCCGTGGAGGACGGCAAGCGCTCCAAGCACGACGTGATCGTCTCGGCGGTCCCGGCGACCCAGCGCGGCGACGTCGGCGCGGTGACCTCGGCGGGACGGCTGCTGCGGATCGCGGTGATCGACCTGCCCCAGCTGCCGGACACCCACGCCGCCCCCAACCTGGCGGGCGGCGCGCCGCTGGCGGAGTTCCTCACCCTGGAGGACGACGAGACGGTGGTCTGCCTGACCACGCTCGAGGAGTCCTCGCCGGGGCTCGCGCTCGGCACGCTGCAGGGCGTGGTCAAGCGCGTGGTGCCGGACTATCCGGCGAACAAGGACGAGCTGGAGGTCATCACCCTCAAGGAGGGTGACCGGATCGTCGGCGCGACCGAGCTGCGCACGGGCGAGGAGGACCTGGTCTTCATCACCTCCGACGCCCAGCTGCTGCGCTTCCAGGCCTCGCAGGTACGGCCGCAGGGCCGCCCGGCGGGTGGCATGGCGGGCATCAAGCTGGCCGAGGGCGCCGAGGTGATCTCGTTCACGGCCGTGGATCCGGCGGCGGACGCGGTGGTGTTCACGGTCGCGGGCTCCACGGGCACCCTGGACGACTCCGCCGGTACGTCGGCGAAGCTGACGCCGTTCGACCAGTACCCCCGTAAGGGGCGCGCGACGGGCGGTGTGCGCTGCCAGCGGTTCCTGAAGGGCGAGGACGTGCTCGTCCTGGCCTGGGCGGGCGCGACCCCGGCGCGCGCCGCGCAGAAGAACGGCACCCCGGCGGAGCTGCCCGAGATCGACCCGCGCCGCGACGGCTCGGGCACCCCGCTGCCGAAGCCGGTGGCGGTCCTGGCGGGCCCGGCGACCTAGTCGACCGGCTCGGCCGGTTCCGGATCGGTCTGTCGTACGTACCGCAGGACGCCCCACATGCTGTGCTCGTCGGGGACGTCCTGCGGGCCGTTCAGCTCGCAGGCGGCGAGCGCCTTGCGCAGGGCCGCCGCGTCGATGCCGGCGCCGATGAGGACGAGCTGGGTGAGCCGCTCCTGGCCGACCGCCCAGGGCTCGGGGTAGAAGCGCAGGAACCTGCCGACGGCGTGCACGGTGTAGCGGTTGCCGGGGTCGGCGGCGCCGAAGTCGACAAATCCCTTGATGCGGTAGAGGCCCTCCGGGCGGGAGTCCAGGAACTCCATGAGCCTGCGCGGGTGCAGGGCCGTGCCGGAGGCGAGGGAGAGGGTCTCGTAGGCGGCGTGCGCGTGGTCGTGCTCCTCGTCGGGGTCACCGTAGAGGAGGTCCTCGATGGACATCTGCCCCTCGATCTCCCCGTCGGGCACGACCCGGTCGAAGAGGACCTCGGGGTCGATCCGCCCGTGCGCGGCACGGATCACCGCGGCGGGCCCCGCGAGACGGGCGACGGTCTCGTGGACGGCGTCCAGCTCCCGCTCGCCGACCCGGTCCGCCTTGTTGACGACGACCAGGTCGGCGAGGGCGAGATGCCGGTCGGTCTCGGGGTGACGTTCGCGCGTGGCGGAGAACTCGGCGGCGTCGACGACCTGCACGAGCCCGCCGTACACGATCCGCTCGTTCTCGCTGGCGAGCACCATCCGCACCAGCTCCTGGGGCTCCGCCAGCCCGCTCGCCTCGATGACGATCACATCGAGCCGCAGCTCGGGCCTGGTGAGCACCTCCAGGTACTCGTCCAGCTCACTGACGTCGACGGCACAGCACAGGCATCCGTTCCCGAGCGAGACGGTGGACCCGACCTGCCCGGCGACGGTCATGGCGTCGATCCCGATGTCCCCGAAGTCGTTGACCATGACCCCGATCCGGGTGCCCCGGGCGCTGCGCAGCAGATGGTTGAGCAGCGTCGTCTTGCCCGATCCGAGGAACCCGGAGAGGACGACGACCGGAATCTGCTGGTTGGTCAAGGCAAACCCTCCGACGACTCGACACACGCCAAAGCCCCCAGAATAGGCAAGCCCCCGAACACCCGCGACGCGAAGCCATCGCACCCACGGCCGCCGGCGGCGCGGAAGCCATCGCACCCGCGGCCGCCGGCGGCGCGTCACCGCTGTCTTCCCACCCGCACGGGTGGTGCGGGGAGGAACACCCAGCCGCCACCGCCCCGCGGCCGACGACACCGCGCCCGGACCGACGGCGGCCCCCGGCGACCCCAAGACGTGCCCGCGACGCGAAACCGTCGCACCCCCGGCCGCCGACGGCGCGTCACCGCCCCAGGGCGACCCGCACCTCTGTCCTCACCCGCACGGCTGGTGCGGGCGGGAACACGGCCCCGGCCGGAGGCCGCGCGCACCCCCACCGGCCCGCGGCCGACGACACCGCGCCCCGGCGACCCCGACCGCCCCGCACATTTCCGGTCGCCGCCCCCCGCCCCGTACCGTTCCTGCCATGAGCCCCGCACCCACCACCCCCACGCCGCCCCCCGCGCGACGCAGGCGGTTCGGCTGGCCGCAGCGGGTCTTCTCGCAGGTCCTCCTCATGCAGCTGGCCATCGCCACCGGCGTCACGGTCCTGGCCACCGGCTTCTTCCTCGCACCGCTCAGTGCCCAGCTCGACGACCAGGCCATGCGGCGCGCCCTCGCCATCGCCGAGACGACCGCCTCCCCCCAGGTCGCCGCCTCGCTGCGTGCCTCCGCGCCCTCCGCCCGAGGTCCTGTGCAGGCGGAGGCCGAACGCATCCGGCAGTCCACCGGCGCCGAGTACGTCGTCGTCATGGACACCCGGGGCGTGCGCTGGTCCCACACCGACCCCGCCCAGATCGGCAGGATCGTCTCCACGGACCCCAGCGCGGCGCTCGCCGGACACGAGGTCATGGAGATCGACAGCGGCACCCTCGGCCGCTCGGCGCGCGGCAAGGCGCCCCTGCGGGACGCCGACGGGACCATCGTCGGCGCCGTGTCGGTCGGTATCGAGTACGACAGCGTCCAGGACCGGCTGCTCGGCGCGATCCCGGGGCTCCTCGCGTACGCCGGCGGGGCCCTGGCGGCCGGCGCCCTCGCCGCGTATCTGATCTCCCGCAGGCTTCAGCGTCAGACCCACGACCTGGCCTTCTCCGACATCTCCGCTCTGCTCGCCGAGCGCGAGGCCATGCTCCACGGCATCCGCGAGGGCGTCGTCGCCCTCGACCACACCGGGCGGATACGGCTCCTGAACGACGAGGCCCAGCGCCTCCTCGGGATCGGCCCGGAGGCCATCGGCCGCCCGCTGGAGGAGGCGCTCGGCTCCGGACGCACCGCCGACGTGCTGGCCGGCCGGGTCACCGGTGAGGACCTGGTGACCGTCCGCGGCCATCGGGTGCTCATCGCCAACCGGATGCCGACGGACGACGGCGGCGCCGTCGCCACCCTGCGCGACCGGACCGAGCTGGAGCGCCTCGGCCGCGAACTGGACTCCACCCGTGGCCTGATCGACGCCCTGCGCGCCCAGGACCACGAGCACGCCAACCGCCTCCACACCCTCCTCGGCCTCCTTGAGCTGGAGATGCACGACGAGGCGGTCGAGTTCGTCACCGAGGTTGTCGGCGTCCACCGGGCCACCGCCGAACAGGTCACCGAGAAGATCCACGACCCGCTCCTCGCCGCGCTCCTGGTCGGCAAGGCCACGGTCGCCGCCGAGCGGGGTGTCGGCCTGCGGGTCTCCCCCGACTCGCTGCTCCCCGACCGCCTGGTCGACCCGCGCGAGCTGGTCACCGTCGTCGGAAACCTCGTCGACAACGCGCTGGACGCCGCCGCCGGCACCGCCGAGCCGCGCGTCGAGATCGCCCTGCGGGCCGAGGGGCGCACGGCCGTTCTGCGGGTCACCGACAGCGGGCCCGGCGTTCCCGACGACCGCCGCGAGCTGATCTTCACCGAGGGCTGGACGACCAAGGAGCTGCCGTCCCACGGCAAACGGGGCCTGGGCCTGGCCCTGGTGCGCCGGCTCGCCGAACGCCGGGGAGGCAGCGCCCGGGTCGGCGAGGGCCCGGACGGGGGCGCCGAGTTCACCGTCGTACTCCCTGAGGCACTGAGCGATCCGGAGCCTGGGCTGGAGCCGGGGCTGGAACCGGAGCCGGGGCTGGAACCGGAGCCGGGGCTGGAACCGGAGCCGGGGCCGGAGCCCTCGTTGCGGGTCGGGGAGCCGCGATGATCGACGTACTGGTCGTGGACGACGACGTACGGGTCGCGCAGATCAACGCGGCCTACGTGACGAAGGTGCCGGGATTCCGGGTCGTCGCCACCGCCCACTCGACCGCGGAGGCGATCCGCCGGCTCGGCGAGGTCCGGGTCGACCTGATCCTCCTCGATCACTACCTGCCCGACGAGAACGGGCTCGCGGTCGTCCGGGAACTGCGCCGGCTCGGCCACCAGACCGACGTGATCATGGTGACCGCGGCGCGCGATGTGGCGACCGTCCAGGCGGCCATGCGGCACGGCGCGCTGCAGTACCTGGTCAAGCCGTTCACCTTCGCCGGGCTGCGCGCCAAGCTGGAGGCGTACGCGGCCCTGCGCGACACGCTCGACGGCGGCGGCGAGGCGGAACAGGCCGAGGTCGACCGGATCTTCGGCGCCCTCTCGGCGGGCGCGACGGAGCCCGGCCTTCCGAAGGGGCACTCCCCCACCACCGCGGAGCTGGTACGTCAGGTGCTGCTCGCCGCCGACGGGGCCCTGTCCGCCCAGGAGATCGCCGAGCGGGCGGGGGTGAGCCGGCAGACCGCCCAGCGCTATCTCAAGCTGCTCGAACGGACGGGCCGGGTGCGGCTCTCGCTGAAGTACGGCGAGACGGGCCGCCCCGAGCACCGGTACGTCTGGGTCCGCGCGTAGGCGGTCCGTCTGTCACACCGCTCCGGCGCCGGTGAGGGCCCGTACCTCGGTCTCGGCGTGCTTGGCGGCGTCCGGCGGCTCCGTCGAGGTCACGGTCCCGATCCAGCCGGCGAGGAAGCCGAGCGGGATGGAGACGACCCCCGGGTTCTGCAGCGGGAAGACGTGGAAGTCGACGCCCGGGAAGAGCGCGTCGGGGCTTCCGGAGACGACCGGGGAGAGCACGACGAGCAGGACGGCCGGGACGAGCCCTCCGTACACCGCCCACACGGCGCCCCGCGTGGTGAAGTTCCGCCAGAACAGCGAGTAGAACAGCACCGGCAGATTGGCTGAGGCGGCCACGGCGAAGGCGAGACCGACCAGGAACGCCACGTTGAGATCGCGGGCGAGCAGCCCCAGCCCGATCGCCGCCGCGCCGATCCCGACGGCGGCGAGCCGCGCCACGGTGACCTCGCTGTACTGCTTCGCATGAGCGTTGCGGCGGCGCAGCGAGGCGTACAGGTCGTGGGCGACGGAGGCCGAGGAGGCGAGCGTGATGCCCGCGACGACGGCGAGGATCGTCGCGAAGGCGACGGCGGCGACGACCGCGAAGAGCACCGTGCCGCCCGTGGAGCCTGCTCCGCCGCCGAGGTCCAGGGCGAGCAGCGGTACGGCCGTGTTCCCGGCGGCGTTGGAGGAGCGGACGGCGTCGGGGCCGATGATCGCGGCGGCGCCGAAGCCGAGCACGATCGTCATGAGATAGAAGCCGCCGATGAGTCCGATGGACCAGACGACCGAGCGGCGGGCGGCCCTCGCGGTGGGCACGGTGTAGAAGCGGGACAGGATGTGCGGCAGGCCCGCGGTGCCGAGGACGAGTGCGAGGCCGAGGCTGATGAAGTCGAGACGCGCGGTCCACCCTCCGCCGTAGCGCAGCCCCGGCGCGAGGAACTCCCGTCCGTGTCCGCTGCGCTCCGCGGCGGTGGCGAGCAGCTGGTTGAAGTCGCCGTGGAAGCGGAGCAGGACGAGCACGGTCAGGGCGATCGTGCCGGCCATGAGCAGCACCGCCTTGACGATCTGGATCCAGGTGGTGGCCCGCATCCCGCCCAGCGACACATAGATCACCATCAGGGCGCCGACGCCGATCACCGTCCAGGAGCGGGCGGCCTCGCTCGTGCCCCCGAGGAGCAGAGCGACCAGACTGCCGGCTCCCACCATCTGGGCCACCAGATAGAGCACGGAGACGGTGACGGAGGAGGTGCCGGCGGCGATACGGACGGGGCGCTCCGCCATCCGGGCGGCGACGACGTCGGCGAGCGTGAACCGGCCGCAGTTGCGCACCAGTTCGGCCACCAGGAGCAGGACGACCAGCCAGGCGACGAGGAAGCCGACGGAGTACAGCATGCCGTCGTAGCCGAAGAGCGCGATCAGGCCGGAGATGCCGAGGAAGGAGGCGGCGGACATGTAGTCACCCGCGATGGCGAAACCGTTCTCCATGGGCGAGAACAGCCTGCCGCCGGCGTAGAACTCCTCCGCCGAGCCGCGCCGCTTGCGGCTCACCCAGGTGGTGATCGCCAGGGTCACCGCGATGAACGCGCTGAACAGCAGCAGCGCGAGTGTCTGGTGGTCGTCGGTCACTGGTGGATCCCCCGCGTCCTCTCCTGTACCCGCGTTTCGTCGAACACGGTCCAGCGCAGTTCCAGCGCCGCCCGGTCCCGCCGCAGCCGGGCGTGCCGGGCGTAGGCCCAGGTCAGCAGGAAGGTGGAGAGGAACTGTCCGAGTCCGGCGAGCATCGCCACGTTCACCATGCCGGCGACGGGCCGGGCCATGAGTCCGGGTGCCGCCGTCGCGGCGACGACATAGGCGAGATACCAGAGGAGGAAGGCGAGGGAGGCGGGGATCACGAACCGCCGGTAGCGGCTGCGTACTTCCTGGAAGGCCGGACTGCGCTGGACCTCCAGATAGATGTCGGCCGCGCTGTGGACCGGCAGCTGTGGCGGTACGACTCCGGGTACCGACGAGGTGTGCGCTCCGGAGCCGGCCGGTGTCTCCGTGTCGGTCGGCTCACCCCAGCCGGAGGCCAGCGCGTCATACCAGGGATCGTCGATCCGCACCGCCGGGGCGCCCGGCCCTTCGTGCTTCTCCACCGGTGAACTCTCCTTGTCAGCGAACCGTTTCGGCCGCGTGCCCAAGGATGGACAGAGCGGGAAGATCCCGGACTCTTCTCCTCTCGCACTTCACCCCATCAGGTGATGGTTTCTCCAGGTGGTGCGACGAGCCCGTGCTGATATGCGTACCGCACGGCCTGCGCCCGGTCGCGCACCCCGGTCTTGGCGAAGAGGTTGTTGATGTGTGTCTTCACGGTGGCGGTGGAGATACCGAGCCGGCCGGCGATCTCCTGGTTGGAGAGGCCGTCGGCGACGAGGGTGAGCACCTCGCTCTCGCGCTCGGTGAGCCCGTCGGGCAGCGGGTCCGCGGCCGGCTCGTGCGTGGAGTCTCGGGCCCCTTCGCGGGAGGGTGCGTGCCGTCCGTGCCGTCCGTGCCGTCCGTGCCGCTCCGGCTGGGTCATCAGCTGCTCCAGGAGACGCCGTTGGACGGAGGGAGCGAGTCCGGCGCGCCCGTCGAGCACGTCATGGACGGCCCGTACGATCTCCTCCCCGCCCGCGTCCTTGGTGAGATAGCCGCGCGCCCCGGCGCGCAGCGCGGGGAAGAGCGAGTCGTCGTCGGCGTAGGTGGTGAGGACGACGACTTCGGTGCCCGGATGGTCGGCGCGAATGCGCCGGGTCGCCTCGACGCCGTCGCAGCGCGGCATCCGAAGGTCCATCAGCACCACGTCGGGGGCGAGTGCGGCGGTCAGGGCGACGGCCTCCTCGCCGTCCCGGGCGGAGCCGACGACCTCGATGCCGGGCAGCAGCCCGAGCACCAGCACGATTCCCTCCCGCACCATGGACTGGTCGTCGGCGACGATCACGCGCGCGACCCGGCCTTCTCCGTGCCGGTTCCCGGGGCCGCTCATGCCGGCACCCTCAGCCGCACCGCGAAGCCCTCGCCCTCGGGTCCCGCATCCAGCGTCCCGCCCAGGAGCTCGGCACGCTCCCGCATGCCGAGGAGTCCGTAGCCGGATCCCGTGGCGTGCAGCCCTGCCTCCTGCCCGTCCTGCGCGGCCTCCGCGGGCTTCGCGTCCTCCGCGGCTCCGGACGTGCCCGGCGCACCGGAGTCCCGTATCTCCAGGGCGACCTCCTCCGGCTCGTAGGCGAGCAGGAGCCGCGTCCTGGCCCCCGGCGCGTGCTTGCGTACGTTGGTGAGGGCCTCCTGCGCCACCCTCCGTACGGCCTGGGAGGCCTCCGCCGGCAGCGACCTGCGGGCGCCGGTCACCTCGACCACGGCCCGGTCCTCGCGGGCCAGCTCCCGCAGATAGTCCTCGACCGGCACCATGTCACCGCGGAGCGCGGAGAGCGCCTGCCGGGTCTCGGCGAGCCCCTCCCGGGCCATGGAGCGGGCGGCGACCACCCGCTCGAGGATCTTCTCCCGGTCGGCGCCGGCCTCTATCTGCAGCCGCGCCGCCTCCAGGTGCACCATCTGCGCGGAGAGGCTGTGCGCCAGGACATCGTGGATCTCGCGGGCGATCCTGGCCCGCTCGGCCAGCGCGGCGGAGGCTGCCTCGGCTTCCCGGGCGGCCCGCTCCTGGGCCAGCAGCCGGAACCCGGAGCTGCGGGCCTCGGCGTCCAGACGGAGCATGTACCCGGTGAGCAGCACGGTCGCCGTGGTCACTCCGGCTCCCAGGACCCCCGTCTCGTCCGCGTCCACGAAGGCTCCGGCGAGGATCAGCACGGTGGCCAGGGCGACGAGCAGGGGCAGTCGCTCCATCGCCGCGATCGAGACGACGATCCAGAGCAGGGTGGCGGGGACGGGGGCGCCGGCGGTATGCGCCCCGAACCCGAGGGCGACGACGAGGGCGAGCAGGCCGAGCGAGTGGGCGAGCCGGTTGGCGAGAGTCGTCCGGTGGTAGGCGACGAGCGCGGTGACGCAGAGCGCGAGACCGAGCGGAGGCAGCAGCCCGTACCAGCCGGGGAAGGCTCCCGAGACATGGGCGCTGGTCACGATCCACACGCTGACCCCCGCGAGCAGGAGGCCGTCGAGCACGAGGCGGCCTCGCGGCACGCCGACCCGGGTCAGCGCCTCAGGCGCGGGCCATACGAGCCATCGGTTGGTCGTCCTGCTGCTGTTCACGTCCGTCCCCCTCCGTCGCGTCGATGCTACGGAGCGGAGGCGTCGCCGTGATCGCCTCAGGGGTGGAGCTTTGCGGCTCCACCCCTGGGTGGACGGTCGGCTAGGCGTCGATCCGCGAGCGGTCGAGGGTCGCCGCGGAGCTGGTGATGAACTCCTTGCGGGGAGCCACGTCGTTGCCCATGAGCAGGTCGAAGACCTGCTCGGCGGACTCCAGGTCGCCGATGTTGATCCGGCGCAGGGTCCGGTGGCGCGGGTCCATCGTGGTCTCCGCCAGCTGGTCGGCGTCCATCTCACCGAGACCCTTGTACCGCTGGATGGAGTCCTTGTAGCGGACGCCCTTGCGCTGGTAGTCGAGCAGGGTCTGGCGCAGCTCGTTGTCCGAGTACGTGTAGACGTACTTGTCCTGGCCCTTCTTGGGCTGGACGAGCTCGATGCGGTGCAGCGGCGGCACGGCGGCGAAGACCCGGCCGGCCTCGACCATGGGGCGCATGTAGCGCTGGAAGAGGGTCAGCAGCAGGCAGCGGATGTGCGCGCCGTCGACGTCGGCGTCGACGAGGAGCACGATCTTGCCGTAGCGGGCCGCGTCGATGTCGAAGGTGCGGCCCGAGCCCGCTCCTATGACCTGGATGATCGCCCCGCACTCGGCGTTCTTGAGCATGTCCGAGACGGAGGACTTCTGGACGTTGAGGATCTTGCCGCGGATCGGCAGCAGTGCCTGGAACTCGCTGTTGCGGGCGAGCTTGGCGGTGCCGAGCGCGGAGTCTCCCTCGACGATGAAGAGCTCGCTGCGCTCCACGTCGTCGCTGCGGCAGTCGGCGAGCTTGGCCGGCAGCGAGGAGGACTCCAACGCGGTCTTCCTGCGCTGCGCCTCCTTGTGCTGGCGGGCCGCGATACGGGTCCTGGCGGCCGCCACGGCCTTCTCCAGGACGGCCCGGGCCTGGGCCTTGGCGTCCCGCTTGGTGGACGTCAGGAAGGCCTTCAGCTCCTTGGCGACCACGTTGGCGACGATCCGGCGGGCCGCGGAGGTGCCGAGCACCTCCTTGGTCTGGCCCTCGAACTGCGGCTCGGCGAGCCGGACCGTCACGACGGCCGTGAGCCCCTCCAGGGCGTCGTCCTTGACGATGTCGTCCTCGGCGACGCGCAGCATCTTGGCGGAGCGCAGGACCTCGTTGACGGTCCTGGTGATGGCCTGCTCGAAGCCGGAGACGTGGGTGCCGCCCTTGGGGGTGGCGATGATGTTGACGAAGGACTTGACCGTGCTGTCGTAGCCGGTGCCCCAGCGCAGGGCGACGTCGACGCCCAGCTCGCGGGTGACCTCGGTGGGCGTCATGTGCCCGCGGTCGTCGAGGACCGGGACGGTCTCCTTGAAGGTCCCCTGGCCGGTCAGCCGCAGCACGTCGCAGACGCCCTTGTCCTGGGCGAGGAACTCGCAGAACTCGCTGATGCCGCCGTCGAAGCGGAAGGTCTCCTCGCTCTTGCCCACGCCCGCCAGGTCGCGCTCGTCGCGGACCACGATGGTCAGGCCGGGCACCAGGAAGGCGGTCTGGCGGGCGCGCTGGTGGAGCGTCTCCAGGGAGAGCTTGGCGTCCTTGAGGAAGATCTGGCGGTCCGCCCAGTAGCGCACGCGGGTGCCGGTGCGGGTCTTGGGGACGCGCTTGGTCTTCCGCAGTCCGTTGCCGGGGTCGAAGGGGCTCTCCGCACCCTGCTCGGTGAAGATGCCGGGCACGCCGCGGCGGAAGCTGATCGAGTGCGTGGAGCTGTTCCGGTCGACCTCGACGTCGAGCCGGGCCGACAGGGCGTTCACCACGGAGGCGCCGACGCCGTGCAGGCCGCCGGAGGCCGCGTACGAGCCGCCGCCGAACTTCCCGCCCGCGTGGAGCTTGGTCATGACGACCTCGACGCCGGAGAGACCGGTCTTGGGCTCGACGTCGACCGGGATGCCCCGGCCGTTGTCGCGCACCTCGACGGAGCCGTCCTCGTGGAGGATCACGTCGATGTGGTCGCAGTAGCCGCCGAGAGCCTCGTCGACCGAGTTGTCGATGATCTCCCAGAGGCAGTGCATCAGGCCTCGGCTGTCGGTGGACCCGATGTACATACCAGGGCGCTTGCGGACCGCTTCGAGCCCTTCGAGTACGAGCAGGTGCCGCGCGGTGTAGTTGGAACCGTCACGGTCTGCGGTCAGCAGCGCACTGGACGGCACGGACGTCTCGGCGGTCACGCGGTTCGCTCCTCGCTGAATTTGAAAACTGGCCCGGTGGGGTAAGGCCCGGCGTCGGTCACCGGTCAGAGGGTACCGATGCCTGGTAGAGCCGTTGTCACGCCACCCTCCTGATTTCTCATGCTAGTGCAGAGTCGCATGGGTGTTCGATCCCTCGAAGGGGTGACGCGAACATCACGTTCCCTTCCAGGCATGAACCATTTAGGCTCCGGGCACGTCCTCATGAACAACCGGCAACCCAGCCGGGAGGAACGAACCGAGACAAGCCATGCGAAATCCGTAGAGCGACGCAATACGGCTCATTCGCCGCCAACCGGCAGCAGACAGCCACCTCGGGAAGAAGTTTCGAGGAAAAGCCACGAGCGGGAACGTTTTCGGCCTGGTTGGATGTTGACCCTGGTACGACAGCTCGTCGAGCTAGAGAAGAGGCGACGTGACTACTGTTCTGACCCCCGCGAGCCCCCTGACGGCCGCTGACCGCTGCGACCGCTGCGGCGCCCAGGCGTACCTGCGCGTCGTCCTGACCAGCGGTGGTGACTTGCTCTTCTGTGCCCACCACGGGCGCAAGTTCGAGCCGGAACTCAAGAAGATCGCCGCGGAAATACAGGATGAGACGGACCGGCTCACCGACGTGCCGGCCAAGGCAGTAGACGAGGACCGCTGACGCCTCGCATCCACGACGAGCCAAGGGCCGGTCATCGACCGGTCGACGGGCGGCCGCCCCCGCAGGCAAGGGGGGTGGCCGCCCGTTCTCGCACCCGAAGGTCTCAGAAGGCCGTCGGCAGGACGGTCGAGACGCGTGTGTAGACCCCCGGATTCTCGGCCTGCCCACAGCCGGTGCCCCAGGACACCAGGCCGATGAGCCGTCCCCCGGCCACCAGCGGGCCTCCGCTGTCCCCCTGGCAGGCATCCCTGCCGCCCAGAGGATCGCCGGCGCACAGCATCGTCTCGGCGCGGTACGCGGCGCCGAAGCCCCCCGGATAGGCCCGCTCGCACGCCGCATCGGGCAGCACCTGGACCCGCGCGGAGCGCAGGGCCGAGGCATAGGTCCCGCTGCCGGTGGTGTCCCCCCATCCGTACACGTCCGCCGGTGTGCCGGGTGCCTCGGCCGCGTCACCGGCGTCGGCCACCGCGATCACGTACGACTGCGGCAGCGCGGTCGCCAGCGTCAGCACGGCCATGTCTCCGGAATTGGTCGTGGGGTCGTAGTCCGGACTGACCCAGGTGTCGGAGATCCGGATCTCCTGTCCGCCCTGGCCCCGCAGGGCGCTCCGGCCCGCGATGACCTTGAAGTCGGACAGCTCCCAGGGGTCGCCGCCGAGGACGTCCCTGCCGACGCAGTGGGCCGCGGTCAGCACCCGGGTGGGTGCCACGACCACTCCCCCGCAGAACTGACCGGCGCGCGTACCTCCGAACCGGTCACGGCTGGAGAGCGCCACGGCCCACGGCGCGTCCGAGATCTTGGCGGGCTGACCTCCGACCACGACGCTGTCGGCGGCCGCGGGAGCGGCGGCGGCGAACGGCCCGGCCGCCGCCGAGATCAGGCCCAGCGCAGCGGTCAATGCTCGGGCGATGGGGGGACGCATAGAGCCTCCTGACTCTCCGGTGATGTCGGTTCACCCAGCGTCGTCCAGGCGCCCCCACCCTGCACCCGCGCACGCCGAAGGGCCCGGTCCCCTTCCGGGAACCGGGCCCTTCGTCTCGTACGACCGTCGACTAGTCGAGGTAGTCGCGCAGAACCTGCGAACGGGACGGGTGCCGCAGCTTCGACATCGTCTTGGACTCGATCTGACGGATGCGCTCGCGTGTCACGCCGTAGACCTTGCCGATCTCGTCCAGCGTCTTCGGCTGGCCGTCGGTGAGACCGAAGCGCATGGAGACCACGCCGGCCTCACGCTCGGAGAGCGTGTCGAGCACGGAGTGCAGCTGCTCCTGGAGGAGCGTGAAGCTGACCGCGTCGGCCGGGACGACCGCCTCGGAGTCCTCGATCAGGTCACCGAACTCGCTGTCTCCGTCCTCACCCAGCGGGGTGTGGAGGGAGATCGGCTCGCGGCCGTACTTCTGGACCTCGATGACCTTCTCGGGGGTCATGTCGAGCTCCTTGGCCAGCTCCTCCGGGGTGGGCTCACGGCCCAGGTCCTGGAGCATCTGGCGCTGGACGCGCGCGAGCTTGTTGATGACCTCGACCATGTGCACCGGGATACGGATGGTGCGGGCCTGGTCGGCCATGGCGCGGGTGATCGCCTGACGGATCCACCAGGTGGCGTACGTGGAGAACTTGTAGCCCTTGGTGTAGTCGAACTTCTCGACGGCACGGATCAGACCCAGGTTGCCCTCCTGGATCAGGTCCAGGAAGAGCATGCCGCGGCCGGTGTAGCGCTTGGCCAGCGAGACCACCAGACGGAGGTTGGCCTCCAGGAGGTGGTTCTTGGCGCGGCGGCCGTCCTCGGCGATGATCTCCAGCTCGCGCTTGAGCTTGGGCGCCAGCTTGTCGGAGTTGGCCAGCTTGTCCTCGGCGAACAGACCGGCCTCGATGCGCTTGGCGAGCTCGACCTCCTGCTCGGCGTTGAGCAGCGGGACCTTGCCGATCTGCTTCAGGTAGTCCTTGACCGGGTCGGCGGTGGCACCGGCGACGGCGACCTGCTGCGCCGGAGCGTCGTCCTCGTCCTCGTCGGACAGGACGAAGCCCTTGTTCTCGCCCTCGGCCTCTTCGTCCTCACCCTTGCCGGGCGCGACGTCGTCGAGGAGCTCCTCGCCCTCGAGGACCTCGTCGGCGTCCTTCTTGGCGGCGGTCTTCTTGGCCGTCGTCTTCTTGGCGGCGGTCTTCTTCGCCACCGTCTTCTTGGCCGCGGTCTTCTTCGCGGCCGTCTTCTTCGCCGGCGCTCCGGCCTCGTCGGCCGGGTCCGCGCTCTCTGCCGCCGGGGCCGCCGTGGCGGCCGAGACGGTCTTCGTCACGGTCGTCTTGGCGGTGACGGTCTTGGTGGCGGTGCGCTTGGCCGGGCTCTTCGCTGCGACGCTCTTGCGGGCGCGCTTCGGCGACTCCGCTGCACTGACCATCAGCGTCACACCCTCTTCCTCGAGGATCTGGTTGAGGCTGCGCAGAACATTCTTCCACTGGGTTGGCGGAATCTGGTCAGCCTCGAAGGCCCGACGCACGTCATCGCCGGCGATCTGCCCATCAGCCTTTCCCCGCTCGATGAGCGCCATCACAGACTCGGACTCGGCGATCTCCGGCGGGAGCGTACGGGATGTGCTGGCCGACACGAACAACCTCTCGGAACGATGGAAAACGGCTTCCGGCCCCGCCCATGATCGGGCCGGAGCCGACGACCGTCGACGGGGAATGTGCCGACGGCGCGGGCTGGACCGGGGAACTGCACAGCGCCTCACGCGGCTGCTGTATTCCTTCCTCGGCTGTCACCTCTTAGGTCATCGCACGGCTTCGAGGAGTGTTACGCCCAATCCACGTGGCCCGAGTCACACCTCATTTGCGACGAATCGGCCAGAACGGGAGTTCGTCGCACATTCGCGCCGCCGGATCCCCCGCGGCCCCCGGGGATTCGCCATGATCCCCGGGTTCCGCGCGGGTCCGGCGACACGTGGTTGCGTACGGCTCCGCGTGCCTGGCCACGGCCCGCGGGTCAGTGCTCGCGCGGAGCGGGCACGACGCGCTCCACCTCCGGGTGGACGGTCAGCAGCTGGCGCATGGCCGTCTCGGCGCCCTGGGCGTCGCCGGCCGCGAGGCAGTCGACGATGCGCGCATGGTGGGTCAGGCAGGACTCGCCGGGTCGGTCACAGCCGGTGACCGGGCCGCCGGAGACCTGCAGCGCGGCGGCGACGATGCCGGAGAGGTGCTCCAGCATGCGGTTGCCGGCGAGCTGGATGAGCAGGGAGTGGAACTCGGCGTCGGCCCGGGAGAAGGTGATGCCGTCGCCCTGGGCGTAGGCGTGGCCCATGATCTCGACCATGTCGGCGAGCCGCTGCTGCACGTCCTCGCGGCCGTGACCGGCGGCGAGGCGGGCGGCCAGCGGCTCGATCGTCCAGCGCAGCTCGTTCAGCTCACGGCGCTGGTCGTCGCGCTGCGGCCCGAAGGCGCGCCACTCGATGATGTCGGGGTCCAGCAGATTCCAGTCGCTGACCGGCCTGACCCGGGTGCCGACATTGGGGCGGGCGCTGACCAGGCCCTTGGCCTCCAGCACGCGCAGCGACTCACGGACGACGGTGCGGGAGACCTCGAAGCGCTGGCCGATCTCCTCGGGGACGAGCGGGCGGTCGGCACCGAGATCGCCGGAGACGATCATCTGGCCCAGCTGCTGGACGAGCTGGCCGTGCAGCCCGCGGCCGCGGCTGCCGGCGCTGCGACGACCGACCCGGCCGAGGTCCGTCTCCACCCCTTCCCAGGAGGGCGGACCCACACGATCGGCGACGGGCGCCTCCGTGTACGGGTATCGGTCGAGATCGCCCGGGGCGCCGAGGCCGGAGTCGACGGGGCGGGCGGCGGTCATCATGGTGTGCGCAAGGGTACTCACGCATCCTTTGTCGGCGTGGCTCCCGTGACCCTTGAGGTCTTTGGTGAAAAGCACACGAAAGGGTGATCGGCACCCCCTACACAATTGACGATTAATCGGACATATTCGGGCATTCTCAAGGAAGTTGCCGGGGAAGCGGAAGCATTCGGTCCGAAATGATCACCAACGCGCTTTACGGTGAAGGCCGGTGAGCAGATAGGCGCAGAGCAGCGCCGTCAACGCCAGCGCCAGCGCCACCCCCACGGGCTGGGCGACCACCCGCAGCGCCCCCGTGAGCCAGCGGTCGGCCGCCGCCGGCCACTCCATGCTGGCGAGTTCCCGCAGCCGGGCGGGGAGCCCGGCGATCGAGCGGACCGAGGGCCCCGAGGCGGCCTGCTGCAGGAGGGGGGCGAGCACCACCGGCACCGAGAGCACCGCGGCCACCCCGGCCGCGGCGACCCGGAAGACCCCGGCTCCGAGCACCCCCGCCCAGGCGCAGCCGGTGATCAGTCCGAGCCAACTGGCACACAACGTCGGCCAGTTTTTCGGTACGGGGATCAACTCGCCGCCGTAGACGAGACGGAGGGCCTCCAGATCGACCACCACGACGAGCACGGCGAGAACCAGCGCGACGGCGGCCGCGACCGTGAGCTTGGCGAGCAGCAGCCCGAGCCTGCGTGGGACGACGCCCCGGCCGGTGGTGAGCGCCGGATAGCGGTACTCGTCCCCGAAGGAGAACGCGCCGAGCAGTCCGGCCCCGATGGCGGCGGGCGGCAGGGGCGAGAGGGCGGGCCAGCCGGCGAGGACCGTGGGCAGGGGCGTACCGCCGCCGCGCCCGAGCACCAGCGAGATCACGACGGACGCGACGAGGACCGCGGCCACCACGAGGGGCGTGGCCGGAACGCCGAGAAGCCTGCGGATCTCGTACCTGAGCGGGCGAAGCGGCGAGCGGGGCGGCCGCCGGACCGCCGCCGGCTCCCGAACCGGCTCCCGCGCCGGCTCGGACACCGGCCCGGACTCCTGAGTGAAGGCACCTTCCTGCTCGGTGGCGGGGCCGGAGGCTTCCGGCGAGGCACCGGGGCCGGTGTCGGCCACTTCGTCGGCCAGCTGATGGATGAGCACGCCGTGACGGAAGGCGGTCTCGCCGATCGCGGCGCAGTCACTTCCGTAGACGGACAGGCGGTTGCCCTTCTCGGTGACCACTTCGACGGATCGACGTGCGGCGCGCGCCTCCCGTGTGACGGCCGCGGCAAGCCGCGCGGCATGCGGCGTACGGACGGCGACCCGCGGCCGCAGCCGGGTACGGGCGAACTCGGCCACGTCCTGTTCCGCGACGAGCCGGCCGTGGGCGACGGTGACGACCCGGTCGGCGTGACGCGCCGCGTCCTTGGGGTCCTCGGTCGTGTAGAGGACGGTGCCGCCCTCGAGGGCGTGGGCGCGCAGGAGTTCGTGCAGCCAGGCGTTCTCGCGTACGGAGAGACCGGCGCCGGGCTCGTCGAGCAGGAGCGTGTGCGGGTCGCCCAACAGGGCGGAGGCGAGGCCGAGTCGGCGGTCCATCCCCCGGGCCAGGGTGCCGATGCGCTGGTCGTGGAGGCCGGTGAGCCCCACGGCCCGAAGCATCTCGTCGGCCTTGGCCGCGGGGACCCCGGCGGCGGCGCACAGCATCCGCAACTGGCTGCGCAGGGTGCGCGAAGGATGCCCGGGGACATCGCCGAGCAGCGCGCCGACCTCGCCGGCGGGGTGTGCGATGCGGTGGAGCGGACGCCCACGGAAGTAGGTGACGCCCCGGCCGGGCTCGAGCTCGAGCATCAGCCGCAAGGTGGTCGTCTTGCCGGATCCGGCAGGGCCGAGGAGGGCCGTGACCTGACCCGGCCTCGCCTCGAAGGTGAGATCGTCCACGGCGGGCGGGAGGTCGCGGCGGGGGCTGCTGGTGAGTCCGATGGCCTGGAGCATCGCTTCTCTCGCGGTAGGTGAGACCGCTCCGCGGCAGGGCGGCTATCAAAGCAAGATAACGCTACATTTCGGACTTTTGGCGCAGGGTTGGGACCCCGGGTCGCCTCGGAACGAGCCCGTCAGACCTCGGGACGCAGCATGGGCGGGTTGAGGAGGGTCGCCCCACCTGCCCGGAAGAGCTGCGCGGGACGGCCGCCCTGGCGCGTGGTGGTACCACCGGCCGGGACCAGGAAACCGGGGGTACCGGTCACCTTCCGGTGGAAGTTGCGCGGATCGAGCGCGACACCCCACACCGCCTCGTACACCCGTCGGAGCTCCCCGACCGTGAACTCGGGCGGGCAGAAGGCCGTGGCCAGCGAGGAGTACTCGATCTTCGAGCGGGCCCGCTCGACACCGTCGGCGAGGATCTGGGCGTGGTCGAAGGCGAGCGGTTCCGCCTCCCCGTGCTCGCGTTCGACGGAGCCGTCCTTGCCGAGCAGCTCCTCGACCGGAGCCCAGCGGGCGCTGTTGGCGTCTCCGCCGGCGCGCGGCGCCGGAAGGTCCGGGGCGAGCGCCAGGTGGGCGACGCTGACCACCCTCATCCGGGGGTCGCGCTGCGGGTCGCCGTAGGTGGCCAGCTGCTCCAGGTGCGCGCCGTTGTCGGGCATGGGTGCCGGGGCGCCCGGGTCGTGGACGCAGAGCCCGGTCTCCTCCACCAGCTCACGCGCGGCGGCCATGCCGAGGTCCTCGTCGGCCCGGACGAATCCGCCGGGCAGCGCCCACCGGCCCTGGAACGGAGGTTCTCCCCGTCGTACGACCAGGGCGCACAGGGCGTGGCCCCGCACGGTGAGCACGACCAGATCGACGGTCACGGCGAAGGGCGGAAAGGCCGACGGGTCGTAGGGTGGCATGCGGCGATCATAGTCGTCTTCCTGACGATAAACACCTCCCTCCGGTGGATCAGCGACGACTTCTTCCCACTTCGGCGCGGTGTCCTTCGAGGTGCGGACCGCCATGTGATCAGACCCCCAGCTGGAGGCGGTCGGCGGCCTCCTCGACCATGCCGAGTCCGAGCCGGCTCACCCGCACGGCGAACGGCTCCCCCGCGACGCGGAGACCCGACAGCCGTACCGCACCGAGCGGAGACGACCGGACGGGGTGCAGGGCGACGGTCCCGCCCGGCGCGTCTGGACGGATCCCGGCGAGCGTCGCCAGCAGGTGGACTCCGGCCGCCGCGGCCACGGCGGCGGGCCGGCAGGCCGCCGGGTGCGGCGCGGGGACACCCCTGGCCGTGCGCTGGTCTCCCGCGTACATCTCGGGCAGCCGGTAGCCGAACGCCTCCGCCGCGTCGAGGGTCCCGCGCAGCAGGGACGCCGCCTCCTTCTCGTATCCCGCCGCGGTCAGCCCGGCCACCGCCACGGCCGTTTCGTGGACCCGCACCGCTCCGGCCCGGTGACCGAAGGGATTGTGGCCGGGTTCCTTGGCACCGAGGCTGCGCAGTCCCCAGCCGGAGTCGAGCGCCGGCGTACCGAGCAGCCGGGCCAGCTGTTCGGTCGTGGCCTTGTCCAGCAGGCCGGGGGCGTACCGGCCACCGCCCAGGAGGCCGGTGTCCAGGAGGTGCGCGGCCCAGCCGCCCAGCTGGGTCCACGGCCGCCCGCCCGGCACCCGGGCCGCGGCGGGCCTGCCACCGGACCGGTCGGCGAGCCAGAACTCCGCCCGGAACCGCTCGCGCAGGGTGCGCGCCCAGTCCCGCCAGGCGTCCCCGCCCGGCCGCCCGCAGGCGTCGAGCAGGTCGGCGCCGAGCACCGCCGCGCGGTGGGCGTGGGCCTGGGTCTCCGCCCGCCACGGCCCGGCGGGTCCCGGGTCCGGGACGAACCCGTGCGGGTCGGCGGCGGCGCGCAGCCACTGAAGACACCGTTCCGCCGCGGGAAGCAGTTCCTCCAGGTCCTGCTCGGGAAGGCCCCAGCGCCTGGCCTCGGCGAGGACCACGGGGAAGGCGAGGGTGGCCTCCACGCCGGTGCAGCGCGGCGGGAGGTAGGGGCCGGCGTCCCTGAGGGGTCCGGGGATGCGCCCCGACGCCGCGCCCGCACCGTCGAGTTGGGTGCGGGCCAGCGTGCGGAGCGTCGTGACGGCGAGCCGAGTGCCGAGCGGAAGGGCCATACGGGCGGCCCAGAGCGCCTCGGCGGTGGCCGGTCCGCAGCGCCAGGGCACTCCGGCGGCGAGATGGACGTCGGCAGGATGCGCGGGGTCACGCTGGAGGAGCGCCCGAAGGTCGTCGACAGCCGCGGCCAGGAGCTCCCCGAGCCTCGGATCGTCCCCCTCGGCGCGGGCCTCGGCGAGAACCACCCCACCTGGGCGGCCGGTACCGGCTCCCGAAGGACCGGTGAACCGGGTGGTGCGGTCCCCGTGCACCCTGAGTTCGATGGTGCGGGCGGCTCCGGGGGCCAACTCGACCTCCCAGCGCAGAAGTCCGGCAGCGGCCAGCGCGTCCGTCGGCGGCGGGTCCGCGGAGACGGAGGCGTACCGGCCGTCGTCCGCCGTCCAGCGCATGCCCGTGCCGTGGACACTCGCGGGGAGTTCGGGCCCGGCCCGCCCGGCCGCCACCGCTCCCAGATCCGCGAGATCCGTCCCCAGAGCGATTTCCACCGGGACCCGCAAGGGTCGGCCCGCGGAGCTGCGCAGGGTGATCCGCTCGCTTCCGTCGGCGCCGCGCGAGCGCTCGACGGCGAGGCCGGGATCGGGCCCGGTGTCTCCCGCCGTGCGCAGGACCGCGAGGAACACGGAGCGGTCGGCGGCTGCCTGTCTGCCCCGGAGGGCGATGGGCTCCCGGCCGGCCACCCGCAGCACACAGCGGGAGAGGAGTCTGCGCCCGGAGTGGTAGACCCCTTCGAGGCCTTGTCCGGTGAGCTGTCCGTGCTCGGCGCTGATAGCGAGGGCAGGCAGGGCGACGCTGATGAGCGCGTTGTGCACCGGCGGCAGCTCGCCCGGCCGTGCGGAGCCCTGGGCCATAAGCCCGGCGCCGGGTACGTGTCCGGCCGGGGATCCGGGGGCGGAGGCGGGACTGGGGGCCATGAGTGGTCTGCGGTGCTCTCTGTGGGGTCCGGACGGCCGGTGGGATGTCGGCGGCACGGGTCGTCGGGCTCCGCCACAGAGCTGAACGCCGCTGCGGGTGGCCTGGTCACGGGCGTCATCGCCCGCTCCTCGTCCCGCGCTGTCCGGTGCGCCGCGCCGCGCCGCCCCGGGGCGGCTTGGGCGAGGTCCTGCCCGGTCGGGTACCGGCGGTCGGTCCGCCCTTCCCGGCCGTCTGCGGCCGGGGGCCGCGGGGGCCGCCCCGACGCGCCGTGGTGCGGGACTCCACGGCCGTCGCCGCCCTCGACCCGCGCTCCTGCCGCAGGCAGCTGCGCAGCGACTCGGGGTCGAGGCCCTCGTTGCAGGCCTGGTGCAGCAGGCGGGCGAAGAGGTAATCGGGGTCGGCGTCCATCGCCAGGCCGAGCGCGACCTGGGCCGCCGGCTCGTCCCCGGTCGACCAGGCCACCCAGCCGGCGAGGGTGAGCGGCGCCGCCGCGTGCTCGCCGAAGGGAGCGACGCAGCGCCGGGCGAGCACGCGCCACAGCCGCAGGGCGGCCGCACCCTCCCGTCCCTCCATCCATTCGGCTGCCCGGTCCCGGGTCTCCCGGTCCTGCAGGCCGAGGATCAGCGCCGCTGCCTCTTCGGGCCCGATCAGCGCGTCGTCGGCGGCGTCCCTCTCCGCGGCCCCCGCGCCCCGCCCCCGGCCTGCCGGCGGCGTCTGCGCCGGACCGTCGGCCTCGCCGCCCGGCCCGCCATAACGCCGGAGCACCTCCCGGGCGAGCTTCAGCGTGGTCTCCCTGACCTCGGCCCGGCCCACGCCCGGCGGGCCGTCGAGGATCTTGGGGACGATCACGGCGGCGGCCTCGTTCAGAGCCTTGCGCTGTCGCTCGTCATCGCCCGTTTCGCTCGGCTTGAGCCGTGCCTCCATGTCCCGCAGGGATCCCCGCACCTGGATTCCGGCGTAGGCGGCGGAGGCCGCCATGACCGACGTCCCGGTCAGCGCGAGAGGTGTGCCGCCGGGCGGGCAGCAGCGGGTGGTGTCGGGACAGCAGTAGGAGAAATAGAGACCGTCGGAGATGCAGAGGGCTTCGTAGACGGGAATGTCGAGTGCGCCGCAGGCGGTGCGCAGCCGCTGGGCGAACGGGCGCAGGCGCTCCATCACCCGGCGGCCCGTCTCGCCCGGCGCGGGGTCCTGGCAGAGGAAGACGACGATGCCGTCCGGGCGGGTGCCGCGCCGCGCGCAGTTGTCGACCATGCACTCCGCGAGGTGCTCCGCCGTCGAGGGCCATTCCTTCGGCGAGCGGGGGATGCCGAGCCTGACCCGGCCCCCGAATCGCCCGTGCTCGCCGTGGAGCGCGACGAGGACGACGGAGTCGCTGGGATGGAAGCCCAGCATGAACGGAAGCGCGTCGGCCAGTTCGGCGGGGCCGCGCAGGGTGATCTGCTGCGTTTCGGTCGTTCCACGGAATTCGTGCGGGTTCGTGTTCATGGTCACGACGGTCTCGCGGACCGCCCCGGCTCCGAAACCCCTGTGGATAACTCGCGGGGCCGGCCCCTCCTCGTTGTCCACAGGTTTCGCGGCTCGTTCGCGCTTTGTCCGAGTCATCGGGTTGCATGGGGGCATGACCAACGCAGATCGCCTCACGGACCGCGCGGCCCTCCGAGCCACCGCCGATGCCGTACTCGCCCGCCTCGTCGGGGACCCCACCGGCACGGCGAGACTCCGCGAGGACCAGTGGCGTGCCATCGAGGCACTCGTCGCGGACAAGCGGCGGGCGCTGGTCGTGCAGCGGACCGGGTGGGGCAAGTCCGCCGTGTACTTCGTCGCGACGTCGCTGCTGCGCGCTGCCGGCAGCGGTCCCACCGTGATCGTCTCCCCGCTGCTCGCGCTGATGCGCAACCAGGTGGAGGCGGCGGCCCGGGCCGGTATCCGGGCCCGGACGATCAACTCGTCGAACACGGAGGAGTGGGAGACCGTCCAGCAGGAGGTGGCGGCGGGCGAGGTGGATGTGCTGCTGGTCAGTCCCGAGCGGCTCAACAACCCCGACTTCCGCGACCAGGTCCTTCCCCGGCTCGCGGCCGCGACGGGCCTGCTCGTGGTCGACGAGGCCCATTGCATCTCCGACTGGGGGCATGACTTCCGGCCCGACTACCGACGCCTGCGCACGATGCTGGCCGATCTGCCCGCCGGGGTACCGGTGCTCGCCACGACGGCCACGGCCAATGCCCGTGTGACGGCGGACGTCGCCGAGCAGCTCGGTACGGGCGCGGGGACGGACGCGCTGGTGCTGCGCGGCCCCCTCGACCGGGAGAGCCTGAGCCTCGGCGTCGTTCAACTGCCCGACGCGGCGCACCGGCTGGCCTGGCTCGCCGACCACCTCGGCGAGCTTCCCGGCTCCGGCATCATCTACACCCTCACGGTCGCGGCCGCCGAGGAGGTCACCGCCTATCTGCGTCAGTGCGGGCACACGGTGTCCTCGTACACGGGCCGCACGGAGAACGCGGACCGGCAGCAGGCGGAGGAGGACCTGCTGGCCAATCGGGTCAAGGCGCTGGTGGCGACGTCGGCCCTGGGCATGGGGTTCGACAAGCCGGACCTGGGCTTCGTGGTGCACCTCGGTTCGCCGTCCTCGCCCATCGCCTACTACCAGCAGGTGGGCCGCGCCGGGCGTGGGGTGGAGCACGCGGAGGTGCTGCTGCTGCCGGGCAAGGAGGACGAGGCGATCTGGCAGTACTTCGCGTCGGTCGCCTTCCCTCCCGAGGAGCAGGTGCGCCGCACGCTGGACGTACTGGCGCATGCGGAGCGTCCGCTGTCCCTGCCGGCTCTGGAGCCGCTCGTCGAGCTGCGGCGGACCCGGCTGGAGACGATGCTCAAGGTGCTCGACGTGGACGGTGCCGTGCACCGGGTGAAGGGCGGCTGGACCAGCACGGGACAGCCCTGGGTGTACGACTCCGAGCGCTATGCCTGGGTGGCCCGGCAGCGGGCGGCCGAGCAGCAGGCGATGCGTGAGTACGCGGCGGGGACGGGCTGCCGGATGGAGTTCCTGCGGCGTCAGTTGGACGACGAGGAGTCCGCCCCCTGCGGGCGCTGCGACAACTGCTCCGGGTCCCGCTTCGACCCGAAGGTGAGCGTCGCGGCGCTCGACGCTGCCAAGGGCGAGCTGGGTCGGCCGGGCGTGGAGGTGGAGCCGCGCAAGATGTGGCCGACCGGACTCGCGGCCGTGGGCGTCGATCTGAAGGGCCGTATCCCGGCGGGCGAGCAGTCGTTCGGCGGGCGGGCCCTCGGCCGGCTCTCCGACATCGGCTGGGGCAACCGGCTGCGACCGATGCTCTCCGAGCGGGCCCCGGACGGGCCGGTTCCGGACGATGTCGTGCAGGCGGTGGTGCGCGTGCTCGCCGACTGGGCCAAGGGGTCCGGGGGTTGGGCGTCCGGGGCGCCGGACGCTCCTGTCCGGCCGGCCGGTGTGGTCACGATCGCCTCTCGCAGCAGGCCGCACCTCGTGGGCTCGCTCGGGCAGCGGATCGCGGAGATCGGCCGGATGCCGCTGCTGGGTGCGGTGGAGTACGCGCCGGAGGCCGAGGACCTTCGGATCTCCCGAACGAACAGCGCCCAGCGGGTCGTCGGGCTCCATCAGGCGCTGACGGTGCCTCCGGCGCTGGCCGAGCGGCTTGCCTCGGCCGGTGGTCCCGTGCTGCTGGTGGACGATCTGTCGGACAGCGGCTGGACGCTCGCCGTGGCGGCGCGACTGCTGCGACGGGAGGGAGCGGAGGGGGTGTTCCCACTGGTGCTCGCCGTCCAGGGGTGAAACGGGGAGTGAACAATGGGTGGCTGGGCAGGGATATGAGTGCGATACCGGCGCATTCCAGTCAGCGGCCTCAATTGCTCGTTGCCGCCCGCGCACAGGCCCGCAAGAATTGGGAATCCGCCCCGCACGGCCCTGTACGCGGTCCGGAAGGACTGTGCCGTGGTGCGCCCTCACTCGCCCTTGCCCGCCCAGCGGGCGTGTATCCGAAGGGAGGACCGTGACCTTCGGATTCGCTCCGTCCGCAGCCACCTCGATCAGCTCGTCGTCCGAGTCCGCCAGCCGCCTCGCTCGGATGCTGGAGCCGGCCGAGTGGGCGGCGGCCGGAATTCCACTGCTCCGCAACCCTCGTGAGGTCGTCAGCGGCCTGCACACCCGGCATCGGCCGACACCGGCGACGGCCGTCGTCGCCGTCCTCGACCACGAGGAACGGCTCGCCGCCAGCGCGTCGTTCGTCCGCCGCCCCGTTCCAGCGGACGGCTGGGAGTTCCGTAACGCGCTCCTCGCGCATCTGCGCCGTGTCATCCCGCACGACCTGCGACGCCGCGCCCCCGTACGGACGGCCGTGCTGCTCTACTGCCGTGACGGCGACGAGCGTTGGACGGAGGAGGACGGCGCGTGGATGTGGGGGCTGAGGGACGCCTGCACGCTCCACGGGCTGCGCTGTGGTGCGTACATCACGCTGACCCGCGGCGGTTGGCAGGTGCTGGGCGAGGGCCGGGGCGGCCGGCACCCGAGCTCCGACTCGCGTCCCACGGCGCTGGGGGATGTCGCCTCCGAACTCGGCATCCTGACGCCGCGTACGGCGGGCGGCGCCGCCGAGCCACTGCGCAGGACGGCGGCACGCTGAGGCTCCCGCTCCGGTGCACGTGGAACGGGGCTCCACTCCCGGTGCGCAGGACCACGGCCCGGCCGCCCCTGCGGGGCAGCCGGGTCAGGACCGCGCGATGTGCTGCTGCTCAGACACCCGCGCCGAGTACGGCGTTGATGCGCTGCGGGTCACCGCAGACGATGAGCAGCGCGCTCGCGCGGCCCATCGCCAGGGGCAGGGCCCGGGCGGCGACGTCATCGGCTCCGCCGTTGACCGCCACGACGACCACGGGCCGTACGCCGGCCCGTTCCGCGGCGGCGGCGTCCGCGAAGAACACGTCGTCGCGGGCGTCCTGCTGGGCCCAGTAGGCGGCATCGCCGAAGGTCAGCTCGTGCGCCGCCCATGGGTGCTGCTCGCCGGTGGTGAGAACGAGGATGTCGCCGGGTGCGCGGCCGGTCTCCAGGAGCAGATCGACGGCCTCTTCGGCGGCGTCGAGCGCGCCGTCGACCGGGGCGGGGATCAGCTGGATCTGCGGGCCGGACCGCTGCTCGGAACGATTCTCCGGGCGGGGTGACGGGGACTGCCCGGCACCGGGGTGCGGGCGCGGTACCGGCGGGGCGGGCCTGGCAGGTCCGGGGCCGGGACGCCCGGGACGCGGTGAAGCCGCGGAACGCGGACCGGGTACGGGACGGGGGGTCGGCGCGGGGTGGCCTGCGGCCGTGCCGCGGGGACCCTGGGCACTCTCGTGAATCTGAGGCTCCTCGGGGATGAGAGGCATGGGTGAATGTCTATCAAACGCCGGTGCGCGGGGCTCCGGCGGGTGGGCACAATCGTGCGCCCCGGCCGCCGACAAGGCTCTGCCGGGAAGTTCAGAAGTCGAAGCCGAGCTGGCCCCCGCTTTCCAGTGCGGCCGCCTCGGCGGAGATACGGATCTTCTTGAGATGCCGCCACTGGGGCAGCGCGTCGAGGTACGACCAGGAGAGCCGGTGGTACGGGCTGGGCCCCCGCGCTTCCAGAGCCGCCTTGTGGACCGGCGAAGGGTAGCCCGCGTTGGCGCCGAAGCCGTAGGCCGCGCACTCCTCCGCCTCGACCTCCAGCTCGGCCATCATGGCGTCGCGCCGCACCTTGGCGATGACCGAGGCCGCCGCCACGGCGATGCAGGACTGGTCGCCCTTGATCACCGTACGGACCCTCCACGGGCTGCCGAGGTAGTCGTGCTTCCCGTCGAGAATCACCGCGTCCGGGCGCAGGGGCAGGGCGTCCAGTGCCCGTACGGCGGCCAGCCGGAGTGCCGCGGTCATGCCGAGCTCGTCGATCTCCTGCGGGGAGGAGTGTCCGAGCGCGTACGCGGTGACCCACTTCTCCAGTTCCGCGGCCAGGGCGGAGCGACGCTTGGGGGTGATCAGCTTGGAGTCGGTGAGCCCTTCGGGGGCCCGCCGCAGTCCGGTGACGGCCGCGCAGACCGTGACAGGACCGGCCCATGCCCCGCGTCCGACCTCGTCGACCCCGGCAACGATCTTGGCGCCGGTGGTGGCTCGGAGCGATCGCTCGACGCTGTGGGTAGGTGGTTCGTAGGGCATGGCGCCCACAGATTACGCCGATGGGCGCCGCCCGCGATACCCGGTTTCGGCGTCGGATGTCCGAAGCCGCCTCGGGACGCTCCGACCGGTTCCGCTCAGGAGTCCCGGGAGCGGAGCAGCGGCACCATGATCTGATCGACCATGGCGGCGATCTCGGTGTCCGTCCATTCACTGGCGCACATCTTCGAGCGGTACATCATCATCGCCGGGATGACGTCGAAGATCAGGTCGTCCGTGGCGTCGGGCCGCACGTCACCGCGCCGGATCCCCCGCTGCACCACTTCACGGAAGAGTCGCGTGGAGGGTTCGATCACCCCGCTCACGATCAGCCCGTGGAACCGTTCCGCCGTCTCGCTGTCGCATTCGTGAATCACCGACCGCAGGGCGAAGCCGGGCTTCGAGTACATCGACGCGCGGACCCGGCGGCACAGCTGGTAGAGATCCTCGCGGACGCTCCCGTGATCGGGCGCCTCGTCGAGCGTCGGCAGTCCGGCCTGGAGGGCGTCCGCGACCAGATCTTCCTTCGACGGCCAGCGCCGGTACACCGCGGCTTTGCCGGTCTGCGCACCGGCTGCGACACCCTCCATCGTCAGGCCGTTCCAGCCGACGGTGCTCAGCTGCTCGAGCGCAGCCTCCAGAATGGCTCGTTCCAGTACCGGGCCGCGGCGTCGCAGCGATGCCCCCTGCGGCCGAGCGGCGGCCGCGGAGCGCGAAGTAACCATCAGGGACTCTCCCTTGAGACCGACAGGACTGCCTGGCAGTGCTCAGTGAACGGTTGCGTTCACTGAGGGGGACTCACTACCGTTGAGGACAGTGAACGGGTGCGTTCACTAATTCTTCCGTGGGGGGATCCATAGTGACAACATCTCCAGTGGACACACAGGCCGCGCCGGGGTCGACCCGGCCAGGGCGACCCGGAATCGCCCTCACCGTGATCGCGGCCTGTCAGCTGATGGTCGTCCTCGACGCCACCATCGTGAACATCGCCCTGCCGCACATCCAGGACGCGCTCTCCTTCTCCACCACCGATCTGTCGTGGGTGCTCAGCGCCTACACGCTCACCTTCGGCGGCCTTCTCCTGCTCGGCGGCAGGGCCGGTGACATCCTGGGACGCCGCCGCGTCTTCCTGACCGGAATCCTGCTCTTCACTTTCGCCTCGCTGCTCGGCGGCTTCGCCCAGGAACCCTGGCACCTCCTCGCCGCTCGCGCGCTGCAGGGCGTCGGCGGCGCGATCGCCTCGCCGACCTCCCTCGCGCTGATCACCACGACCTTCCCCGAAGGCCCGGAGCGGAACAGGGCGTTCGGCGTCTTCGCCGCGGTCTCCGCCGGCGGCGGCGCGATAGGTCTGCTGGCCGGCGGCATGCTCACCGAGTGGCTCGACTGGCGCTGGGTGCTGTTCGTCAACGTACCGATCGGCCTCCTGATCGCCTTCCTGACACCGCGGTACATCAACGAGTCGGAGCGCCACCCGGGCCGGTTCGACATCGCGGGCGCCCTGACCTCGACCCTCGGCATGGCGTCGCTGGTGTACGGCTTCATCCGGGCGTCCGAGGAGGGCTGGCGGGACCCGCTGACGATCGGCTCCTTCATCGCGGCGGTGATCCTGCTCGCGGCCTTCGCGATCGTCGAGTCGCGGGCGCGGGAGCCCATCACCCCGCTGCGGATGTTCGCCGACCGCAACCGCTCGGGCACGTACGTCATCATGCTCAGCCTGGCCGCGGCGATGTTCGGGATGTTCTTCTTCATCGTCCTGTTCGTGCAGAACGTCCTGGGCTACAGCCCGATCCAGTCCGGACTCGCCTTCCTCCCGGTGACAGTCGCCATCGTGACGGGGGCGGGGCTCTCGCAGCGGCTGCTGCCGGTCCTCGGCCCGAAGCCCTTCATGGTGACCGGTTCCGCGATCACCGGTGTCGGGCTGTTCTGGCAGACGTTCATCACGCCGGAGAGTTCGTACGTCGGCGGTGTCCTCGGCCCGATGGTGATGTTCGGCTTCGGCATGGGCCTGAACTTCGTGACACTCACGCTGACCGCCGTGTCCGGTGTGGCGCAACACGAGGCGGGCGCGGCGTCCGGTCTGCTCAACGCGACACAGCAGGTGGGCGGTTCGCTGGGTCTCTCCATCCTGGTCACGGTCTTCGGCACGGCCAGCCGCAGCGAGGGAGAGAAGCAGGCGGCGTCCTTCCTCGCGACGGCGACACCGGAGCAGAAGACGGAGTTCGCGACCACGAAGGAGCTGCCGGCGCCGTGGGGTCACGAGGTGCTGACCGCCGGTATCTCGACCGCGTTCACGGCGGCCGTCGGCATGGTGCTGCTCGCGCTGATCACGGCGGTGGCGGTGATCCGGGTCCGCAAGAGCGATCTGGAGGCGCTCAGCGGCAAGGCCGAGGCCGGGGGCCCGGTGGCCTAGGCGACCGCGGTCCGTACACACGCACCGCGCCCCCACCCCTTCCGGGCGGGGGCACGTGTGCGTGCGGGTACGGGTGCGGGTGCCTCAGGGGGCGTCGTACGGGGCGTCGTACGGGGCGCTGTGCGGTGCGCTGTGCGGTGCCCCCTTCGCGTACGGGTCGTACTCCTCTTCCCTGCTCGGCTCACCGCAGTCCACGGAGAACCGGTCGACGCCACGCTCCGCCAGGAGCGCGCGAGCCCGCGCCTGCGACCAGCTCGTGGCGTACCACGGCGTGTCGTCCTCGTCGCCCAGCCGCGCCTCGATGTCCCGCAGGGCGCAGGTGCGCTGCGGCTCGGGAAGCCGGTCGAGCGCGGGCACCGCGTCGGCCGAGAGCCCCGCGAGATAGGGGACGTCGATCTTTCCGAGGCGGTTGAACCGCTCCAGGTTGCGCTCGGCGACGATCGCGTCGGGCGAGGCCAGGCCGAAGGCCAGCATGCTCGCGGCGGCGCTCACAGCCAGTGCCCGCGGCAGCAGGCGCGCACCGAAGATCCCCGCGGCCATGATCAGCACGATGACCAGGCCCAGCCATATCTCCATCGCGGCCACCGAGATCCGCAGCCGGGTGAGCCCGTACGCGTCCACGTACAGATCCATCCTGCGCAGCGCGGAGGCGACCACGACAAGCGTGAGGACGCACAGGATGCCGAGCACGGCGCGGACGAGCGTCCGGTCGCGGGCGTCGGCGCGCGGCGCCCAGCGCAGGGCGAGCCCGATCACCGCGAGGGTGAGCAGGGTGGCCATGAGGAGCTGCCAGAAACCCTGGCGCGCGTACTCGGCGTAGGTCAGGCCGGTCTCGCTGAGGACCTTGTCGTATCCGCCGAAGAGAACGGCGAGTTGGACGGCGTTGAAGGCCGCGAAGAGCAGGTTCAGGACGATGAGCGGAAGGGCCCACTCCAGCCGTGCGCGCGCCCGGCCGGGGCGGATCACCATACGGTCCCAGCGCAGCGGCGCGGCGGCGGTACGGGCGACGGAGATCGCGCCGAACAGTCCGAGCAGGAAGAGGGAGAGCCGCCAGGGCGCCTGTTCCAGCGATACGTCGGGCATGAGCGAGCCGAGCAGATCGGCGAAGGCCGCGTCGGCTCCGGCGAACAGCGCGCCGAAGACGACGAGCAGGGCGACGGCCACGCCGACCGTACGCACGACGGGCCCCCAGCGCCCGCGCGACCCGTCGGCCCGCTCGCGCAGGCCTCGCCACGCCCAGGTGGTGCCGGAGCCGACGGAGTCGATCAGGCCGACGGGCGCGAACAGGACGCTCGGCCAGCCCCGGCCGCCGTGCAGAGCCAAGGCGGTCAGCACCAGGGCGGAGACGATCGCGAGGAAGGTCGGCCATCCGGCGTCCCGCAGGGCGGGCACGGCGAGGAGGGCGAGGCCGCCGACCGCCCAGACCAGCGTCCACGGGCGGATCCGACGGTCGGCCGCCCGCGCGGCGAACGCTGCGGCGAGGATCGCGGGAACGGCCACGATCACCAGATTGAGCCCGAGCCCGCCTCCGAACAGGAGCGCGCTGAGGAGCGCGGTGGCCAGGATGGCCCAGAGGGTCGGGGCGGTCACCTGGGCCGGCGCGCCGGGGCGCAGCCGGGTCAGCCAGGTGTCGCTCGGGGGCGCAGGCGGAGCCCAGGGATGGTGCGGTGGCCGGCTGCCCGGACGCCCGGTGGACGCTGCTGCCCGCGGCTGCGGCGGCGCGGGTGGCGCGGGTGATGCGGGCGGCGCCGGTGATGCGGGCGGCGCGGGCGATGCGGGCGGTACGGCGGCACCGGGCGGCGGGACGGCGGCGGCCGGCTGCGACTCCGGCTCGGCCTGAGTGCCGTCCTTCGGTGCTGGTGTGGACGGTGTGTCGGACACGGGACCCCCTCCCGACCCGGCGCGCAGGCGGAGCCATGACGGCGGAGGGCTGCGGTCCGGGTGTCTCGTCGGCGCGCCTACTTCATGATCAGCGCTTCGGAGTGGCCGACTCTAACCGCGGCACGGGCGTTCGAACCCGTACGTGCGGCGCTGTGTCAGGACCGTGACACTCGCGCCCGACCCGCCCCGGTGACACGGGCGGCCCCGAGCGGGCCTCCACGGGCGCCGCCGGGCCGGCCCGGCGGCGCGCACCCCTAAGGCCGGACCGCGGTCGGCAGCCAGTCCGGCAGTTCCTCCGTCTGCTCCAGCCAGGCGGCGGGCGGCGCGCCGGTCACGCCGGCGGCCACGACACCGCCCGCGATCGCGCACGTGGTGTCGACATCGCCGCCCACCTGCGCGGTCGTCCAGAACACCCGCTCGAAGTCCCCGAGGCCGCGGGCCGCCGACCAGAGCGCGAACGGAACGGTGTCGTGCGCGCTCGTACGGCGACCACTGCCCAGGACGGCGGCCACGGTCACCGCGTCGTCGTAGTCGAGCATGTCCCGCGCCCGGCGCAGACCCGCGCCGACGGCGCTGCGCGGCACGAGGGCGACGACCCCGTCCAGGAGGTCCGTGGGCGTGGGCGGACCGGCCGGATCCGCCACGAGCGCGGCCGCGGCCGCCACGGCCATCGCCCCGACCACGGCCTCGCGGTGCTGGTGCGTCGTGTACGCGGAGATCTCGGCCTGGTGCGTCGCCTGCTCCGGGTCGTCCGCGTACCAGGCGCCGAGCGGGGCGATCCGCATCGCGGCACCGTTGCCCCACGACCCCTGGCCGTTGAAGAGCGCGGAGGCCAGCTCCCGCCAGTCGCCGCCCTCCCTGATGAGCCGGAGCATCCGGTTGACCGCGGGCCCGTAGCCCCGGTCGAAGTCGTGGTGCTCGGCGAACGAACGCGCGAGCGCGTCCTGGTCGATCCGGTCGTGCCCGACGAGCACGGCGAGGATCGAGCAGGCCATCTCGGTGTCGTCGGTCCACTGCCAGGGGCCCGACGGCAGCGCGCGTCGCTTGAGCAGCGGATAGTTGGCGGGAACGAAGAACTGGGAGCCCAGGGCGTCTCCCACGGCCAGCCCTCGGAGGCTGGCCAGGGCGCGGTCGAAGCGCCGGTCGAGAGAGGAGTCAGCGGTCATCGCTCTGCCACTCTATCCGGTGTGCCCGTACGGTTCCGGGGTACGCCAGCGTTCGAACGGCCGGTCCAGGCTGTATCTGCCGTCCTCGCCGAGCAGCAGCATCCTCGTCTCGCCGTTCCCCGGATTGGACAGGGACTCGAATTCGGCGACCGTCCAGTGGAACCAGCGCATGCAGAACAGCCGCATGGTCAGTCCGTGGGTGACCAGCAGCACGTTCGGCGGGTGGTCGGGCGCCTCGAAGCTGCGGTACAGGCTCTCCAGGAACGCCCCGACCCGGTCGTACACGTCGGCCCCCGACTCACCCTGCGCGAAGCGGTAGAAGAAGTGGCCGTACGCGTCGCGGTACGCCTTCTGCAGACGTACGTCGTCCCGGTCTTGCCAGTTCCCCCAGTCCTGCTCCCGCAGCCGCGGCTCCTCTCGCACCCGGACCTGCCCGGGATCGAGCCGGAAGGCCCGGAACGTCTCGTGGGTGCGGCGGTAGGGCGAGACGTAGACACTGACCCGTTCGTCCCCGAAGAGCTCCCGCAGCCGGTCCCCCGTCTCCTCCGCCTGCCGCAGACCGGTCTCGGTGAGCCTGAGCGCATGGTCGGGCTCACGTTCGTACACCGTGTCGTCGGCATTGCCCTCGGACTCTCCGTGCCGTACGAGAACGATGCGCCGCGGTCGTGCCATGCCTCGACCCTAGATCGCCCGCTCGGGCCGGGCTCAGCCGAGGGGGCGGCCGGAGCCCATCCGGGCGTAGGCGGCCGGTGAGGCGATCACACCGTCCAGGACGGCTCGAGCCGCACCACGTCCCCGGTCAGCGCCGCCACGTCGGCCTCCGTCTGGGCCCGCAGCCCGAGCCGTTCGATACGTTCCACCCGGTACTTGCCGTGCTCCGCGGCGGACCGCCACATCGACAGCACCACGAACTCGTTCCCCGGCGCCTCCCCGAACACCCCGCGCAGCATTCCGGGGGAGCCGGCCATCGCCGGATTCCACACCTTCTCCTGCATCAGCGCGAAGTGCTCGACCCTGTCCTCGTGGACACGACAGTGCGCCACCCGGGCCACGTCGGCGTCCGCGAACCTCGGCTCGAAGCCCGTCTTCACATCGAAGCGGTGGTCGAAGAGCTTGACCTGGCTGTCCTTGTACGTGCCCGTCTGCGCGGCCGCGAGCCGGTCGTGCGACCGCGCCATGAACGAGTCGTAGAACGCCCGGCTCTCCCAGAACGCGAAGACATGGGCGACGTCGGGCCGCGCCCGGCTCCATCCTCCGCCCTGTCCCCGGAATCCCGGCTCACCCAGCAGCCCCGCCCATTTCCGCTGTCCCCGCTCGAACCCCCGACGGTCCACCACGGTGCAGCGAATCCACTTGACCAGCACCGCGCCATCGTACGGGGCCGGACCGGGCCGCCGTCAGACTACGGCGGAGTGCACTCGCACGAGACCCGCCACCTCCTCGGTATCCAGTTCGATGCCGAAGACCTCGGACAGCACCGCAGTCAACTCCCGCGGGCCGACGGTACGTTCCTCGACCGTGACGACGAGCCTCGGACGGGACGGCCCCCACATGCGCCCGGTGCAATGCACTCAACGTACGGGCCGTGGGCCGGAGTTCCCCGTCGTACCCGATGCGCTCCAGATAGGCGTCCAGATCCGGTTCCGCGCCGCTCCACACGTGCTCCCCCTCGTGCCGGTGCGACCGGATCCCGTGATCGCACCGGGCGCGCATGACACCATGGACAACCTGTCCGCGACCACGGGCAGTTGACCGGGCCGGCGGTACGCGTCGTACGCAGAGAGGGGATTCACGGTGAGCGGACTCAACAAGGGGGTCGGCAAGGTCGAGGTGACGCTCAAGTGGGACCCGAGTCCGATCGGCGCCGCGGCGCACGACCTGGACATCATCGCCGCGGTCTACACGGCGGACGATCCCCACGGCACGCCGGCCTATCTGGTGCACTTCGGCAGCCGCTCCCCGGACGGCACGATCACGCTCAGCCGGGACAGCCGTACGGGCCAGGGCTTCGGCTACGACGAGGCGATGGTCCTGGAACTGGAGCGTCTCGCGCCGCGCTACGCGCGCGTGGTGGTGGGGGTGGCCATACAGCAGGGCGGCGGCAGGCTGACCTTCGGCGACATCGCGAACACCGGTGTCCGTATCCGCGAGGGCTACACGGAGCTGGCGGCGCACGACTTCAGCGACCTCGCCGACGCCACGGCGGCGACGATCGTGGAGTTCACCCGCCCCGGCACGGACGGCTGGTCCTTCGTGTCGATGCCTCGTGGCTTCGACACGGACCCGCAGACGTTCACGACCCTGATGGGCACCCGGCCCGCCTGATCCACGCCTGCACGCCTACACGCCCACGCCGGGACGACGGACCATACGCGAGTGGGGAGCCGGCATCCGCCGGCTCCCCACTACGACCAGGCGTTTCGCGCCTGGTGGGCACCTAGGTTCAGCTGCAGCCGCTGGTCGAGCCGCAGCCCTCGCAGATGTAGCAGGAACCCGCCCGCTGCATCTTCGTGCCGCAGGAGAAGCACAGCGGGGCGTCCGCGCTGATGCCCAGCTGCATCTCGACGAGCTCCGCCGAGGTGTGCGCCTGCTTCGGCGCCGGGCCCTCGGCCTCGGCGGCCTTGGCCGGGGTGGCGACGGCCTTCAGTTCCTGCGTACGGGGCGCGGACTGGGCCAGGCCCTCGACGTCCACCTCGTCCTCGGTGGGCTCGTAGGAGCCCGTCTCCAGGTGGCGCTGGCGCTCCTCGGCGGAGTGGATGCCGAGTGCGGAGCGGGTCTCGAAGGGCAGGAAGTCCAGCGCCAGGCGGCGGAAGATGTAGTCGACGATCGACTGTGCCATCCGCACGTCCGGGTCGTCCGTCATACCGGCCGGCTCGAAGCGCATGTTCGTGAACTTGGAGACGTACGTCTCCAGGGGCACGCCGTACTGCAGACCGACGGAGACGGCGATGGAGAAGGCGTCCATCATGCCGGCGAGCGTCGAACCCTGCTTGGACATCTTCAGGAAGACCTCGCCGAGACCGTCGTCCGGGTAGGAGTTGGCGGTCATGTACCCCTCGGCGCCACCGACCGTGAAGGAGGTGGTGATCCCCGGGCGGCCCTTCGGGAGGCGCTTGCGGACCGGGCGGTACTCGACGACCTTCTCGACGGCCTCGCGGATCGTCGCCTCGGACTTCGCGGTGACCTCGGCCTTCTCCTGCTCCTTCTTCTTGGCGGAGAGGGGCTGGCCGACCTTGCAGTTGTCGCGGTAGATGGCGAGCGCCTTGACGCCCATCTTCCAGGCCTCGAAGTAGACCTCCTCGACGTCCTCGACCGTGGCCGTCTCCGGCAGGTTCACGGTCTTGGACAGGGCGCCGGAGATCCACGGCTGGATGGCGGCCATCATGCGGACGTGGCCCATCGCGGAGATGGAGCGCTCGCCCATGGCGCAGTCGAAGACCTCGTAGTGCTCGGTCTTCAGACCGGGGGCGTCGATCACATTGCCGTGCTCGGCGATGTGGGCGACGATCGCCTCGATCTGCTCCTCCTGGTAGCCCAGGCGGCGCAGGGCCTGCGGGACGGTGCCGTTGACGATCTGCATCGAGCCGCCGCCGACCAGCTTCTTGAACTTGACCAGGGCGAGGTCGGGCTCGAGGCCGGTGGTGTCGCAGGACATCGCGAGACCGATGGTGCCGGTCGGGGCGATGACCGACGCCTGGGCGTTGCGGAAGCCGTTCTTGGCGCCGAGGCGGATCACGTCCTGCCAGGCCTCCGTGGCGGCGGCCCAGATCGGCGAGTCGAGGTCGTCCATGCGGACGGCCGCGGTGTTGGCGTCGGCGTGCTGCTTCATGACGCGCTGGTGCGGCTGGGCGTTGCGGGCGTAGCCGTCGTACGGACCGACGACCGCGGCGAGCTCGGCGGAGCGCTTGTACGAGGTGCCGGTCATCAGCGAGGTGATGGCGCCGGCCAGGGCGCGGCCGCCGTCGGAGTCGTACGCGTGACCCGTCGCCATGAGCAGGGCGCCGAGGTTGGCGTAGCCGATGCCCAGCTGGCGGTAGGCGCGGGTGTTCTCGCCGATCTTCTGGGTGGGGAAGTCGGCGAAGCAGATGGAGATGTCCATCGCGGTGATGACGAGCTCGACGACCTTGGCGAAGCGCTCGACGTCGAAGGACTGTTCGCCCTTGCCGTCGTCCTTGAGGAACTTCATCAGGTTCAGCGAGGCGAGGTTGCAGGACGTGTTGTCCAGGTGCATGTACTCGCTGCACGGGTTCGAGCCGTTGATGCGGCCGGACTCGGGGCAGGTGTGCCAGTGGTTGATCGTGTCGTCGTACTGGATGCCCGGGTCGGCACAGGCCCACGCGGCCTCGGCCATCTTGCGGAAGAGCGCCTTGGCGTCGACCTCCTCGATGACCTCGCCGGTCATGCGGGACGTGAGCCCGAACGTGCCGCCCGACTCGACCGCCTTCATGAAGGTGTCGTTCACGCGGACCGAGTTGTTGGCGTTCTGGTACTGGACGGACGTGATGTCGTCGCCGCCCAGGTCCATGTCGAAGCCCGCGTCACGCAGGGCGCGGATCTTCTCCTCCTCCTTGACCTTGGTCTCGATGAAGTCCTCGATGTCGGGGTGGTCGACGTCGAGGATGACCATCTTGGCCGCGCGGCGGGTGGCGCCACCGGACTTGATCGTTCCCGCGGAGGCGTCGGCGCCGCGCATGAAGGAGACCGGGCCGGAGGCGTTGCCGCCGGAGGAGAGCAGCTCCTTGGAGGAGCGGATACGGGAGAGGTTCAGGCCGGCGCCGGAGCCGCCCTTGAAGATCATGCCCTCTTCCTTGTACCAGTCGAGGATCGACTCCATGGAGTCGTCGACGGACAGGATGAAGCAGGCGGAGACCTGCTGCGGCTGCGGCGTGCCGACGTTGAACCAGACCGGCGAGTTGAAGCTGAAGATCTGGTGCAGGAGGGCGTAGGCCAGCTCGTGCTCGAAGATCTCGGCGTCGGCGGGAGAGGCGAAGTAGCCGTGCTCCTCCCCGGCCTTCGTATAGGTCTTCACGATCCGGTCGATGAGCTGCTTGAGACCGGTCTCGCGCTGCGGGGTGCCGACGGCCCCGCGGAAGTACTTGCTGGTGACGATGTTGACCGCGTTCACCGACCAGAAGTCGGGGAACTCGACGCCACGCTGCTCGAAGTTGACCGAGCCGTCGCGCCAGTTGGTCATGACGACGTCACGGCGCTCCCAGACCACCTCGTCGTACGGATGCACGCCGGGGGTGGTGTGGATGCGCTCGATACGCAGGCCCTTGCTCGCCTTGGCTCCCTTGGCGCGGGAACCTCGTGCCGGACCGCTCGCCGTCTCTGTCATGCCGCCTCCCATATACGGGCAAAACACCCTGAAGTGCCCAGATAGTCCCAGGGCACCGTCTTCTTGTCTGCTGCCGCGAGCACCGCCGATGGCGCTCGTGACACGTCTGTTCGGCCGCTCGCGGCCGGCCTCGGCCGGACCCCCGGTCCGGCCCGCCGGTCAGTCGGCGGCGGTGGCGGGAACGGGGACCTCGGGGGTCGCTCCGGTCCCGCATTCCTCTGCGGGAGGCCGCTGCTCGCGGAGTTCCGCGATGGCGGCCTCGAAGTCGTCGAGGCTGTCGAAAGCCTTGTAAACGGATGCGAAGCGCAGGTACGCGACGAGGTCGAGCTCCTGCAACGGGCCGAGGATGGCCAGCCCCACGTCGTGGGTGGTCAGCTCGGCGCTCCCGGTGGCGCGCACCGCCTCCTCGACCCGCTGGCCGAGCTTGGCGAGGGCGTCCTCGGTCACGGGCCGTCCCTGGCATGCCTTGCGCACGCCGGAGATGACCTTGGTACGACTGAAGGGTTCGGTCACACCGGACCGCTTGATCACCATCAGCGATGCGGTCTCCACCGTCGTGAAACGACGGGAGCAGTCGGGGCACTGGCGGCGGCGTCGGATCGACGTTCCGTCGTCGGTGGTGCGACTGTCGACGACACGGCTGTCGGGGTGCCTGCAGAAGGGGCAATGCATGGTTCCGACCCTCCCTCACGGCACGACTGAATAGCCTCGCCGAGCCCGTCAAGGCCCCTCGAAGCGACCACCAGCATAGGCGATGCACACACCCCCAGCAGACCGGGGACCACAACTTCTAGGTGGCTGATGCAATCCAACCACTAGATCTTGGGTTGAGGTGCTTTTCCGGCACTTCGCGCGTGTCGCACGTCCCGCGCTTTCAGGGCCGGCCACGAGGGTACGGGAAGCGCGCGGCTCCGCCGATTCGGGGCCCACGGATGCGACACTGGGAGGGCACCCCCGCCCCCGCGCGGTCCGATGGCGAACGGTACCGTAATGACCGAATTGCCACCGGCGCCCGGGCTCGCACATACACCCACTTGCGCACACGCGTAAGGCAATCTGCGATTTTTCACTCGAACGTGTGTTTGGCGCAACCTTTCGAAAGCCACTACCGTTGTGCCAGCCAGGGAGACCATTCGAGAGGGGCCGCCGACGTGACCACCACCGCAGACAGTGCCACCATCACTGCCCAGGACCGCTCCCAGGGCCGACTCGAGCCGGTGCATGCCATGCCCATGAATGACGCAGCCATGAACGGGGACGGGGAGCCAGGTCGACCTGCGCGCTCCCTGCCCGGACGACCTCCAGGCATCAGGGCCGACAGCTCCGGCCTCACGGACCGGCAGCGGAGGGTCATCGAGGTCATCCGGGACTCGGTCCAGCGGCGCGGTTACCCGCCGTCGATGCGGGAGATCGGCCAGGCGGTGGGCCTCTCGAGCACCTCCTCCGTCGCTCACCAGCTGATGGCACTGGAGCGCAAGGGCTTCCTGCGCCGGGACCCGCACCGGCCCCGTGCGTACGAGGTGCGCGGCTCCGACCAGCCCAGCACTCAGCCGACCGACACCACCGGCAAGCCCGCCGCCTCGTACGTGCCTCTCGTCGGCCGGATCGCCGCCGGTGGCCCGATCCTCGCCGAGGAGTCGGTCGAGGACGTCTTCCCGCTGCCTCGGCAGCTGGTGGGCGACGGCGAGCTCTTCGTCCTGAAGGTCGTGGGCGACTCGATGATCGAGGCCGCGATCTGCGACGGCGACTGGGTCACCGTGCGCCGCCAGCCGGTCGCGGAGAACGGTGACATCGTGGCGGCCATGCTCGACGGCGAGGCCACGGTGAAGCGCTTCAAGCGCGAGGACGGCCACGTCTGGCTGCTGCCGCACAACGCGGCGTACCAGCCGATCCCTGGTGACGAGGCCACCATCCTCGGCAAGGTCGTGGCGGTGCTGCGGCGGGTGTGACACCACTCGCCGGCTCTGACCGGGCCCCGGGACCCACTGCGCCGGTCCCGGGGCCCTGCTCTGTCCTCCCAGGCCCTCAACCCCCAGACCCCCGGGTCCCTGCCGTGTCGGCAGGGACCCGGTCTGCTTTCAGGCGCCGGCCGCCTTCGAAGCGGCATCGATCGCCGCCAGCGACTTGCGCACCTGATTGCGGTCCGTGGTGTACCAGAAGTCGGGCAGCGAAGCCTTCAGATAACTGCCGTACCGGGCCGTGGCCAGCCGCGGATCGAGTACGGCGACGACGCCACGGTCGCCGGTGGCCCGTACGAGGCGGCCCGCGCCCTGGGCCATCAGCAGGGCCGCGTGCGTGGCCGCGACGGCCATGAAGCCGTTGCCCCCCGCGTCCTCGACGGCCTTCTGGCGGGCGCTCATCAGCGGGTCGTCGGGGCGCGGGAAGGGGATCTTGTCCATCACGACCAGCTGACAGCTCGCGCCCGGGACGTCCACGCCCTGCCAGAGCGAGAGTGTGCCGAAGAGACAGGTCTGCGGATCGGCGGTGAAGTTCTTGATCAGCTCGCCGAGCGTGTCCTCGCCCTGGAGCAGGATCGGGAACTCGGGGATGCGGGAGCGCAGCTCCTCGGCCGCGAGCTGAGCGGCCCGCATCGAGGAGAACAGCCCGAGCGTGCGGCCGCCCGCCGCCTGCATCAGCTCGGTGAGCTCATCGAGCATGTCGGCGCGGTCGCCGTCCCGCGCGGGGCGGGCCAGGTGCTTGGCGACATAGAGAATGCCCTGCTTGGGGTAGTCGAACGGCGAGCCGACGTCGATGCCCTTCCACACCGGGATGTCCTCGCCCTGGGTGCCCTCGGGGGCCAGACCCAACGAGGCGCCGACTCCGTTGAAGTCACCGCCGAGCTTCAGGGTGGCCGAGGTGAGCACCACGGACCGGTCCGCGAAGAGCTTCTCGCGCAGCAGCCCGGAGACCGAGAGCGGCGCCACCCTCAGCGAGGCGCCGAAGCGGTCGTGGCGTTCGTACCAGACGACGTCGTACTCGGAGCCCTGGCAGATCCGCTCGGCGACGCCGTGAACGGTCTCCACGGAGGCCATGGCCTGCTTGCGGACGGCATCCTCGTCCTGGACGGACTTGTCCCGGGTGGAGCCGAGCGCCGAGATGACCGCGCGAGCCGCGTCGCGCAGCGCCGTCAGGGCGTAGCCCAGATCCTCAGGGATCTCCTCGAGGCGCCCCGGGAGGGCGAGCTCCATCACCCGCTCGAAGCCTTCGGCGGCCGTCTGGAGCTGGTCGGCGATCTTCTCGTCGACGAGCTTTGCCGACCGGCGGACGGCGCGGTTGACCTGGCCGGGTGTGAGCTCGCCGGTGGCGACCCCGGTGACCCGGGAGACCAGCTCATGGGCCTCGTCGACGATCAGCACTTCGTGCTGGGGCAGCACGGGGGCGCCCTCGATCGCGTCGATGGCCAGCAGGGCGTGGTTGGTGACGACGACCTCGGCGAGCTTGGCGCGCTCGCGGGCCGCCTCGGCGAAGCACTCCGCCCCGTACGCGCACTTGCTCGCCCCCAGGCACTCCCGGGAGGAGACGGACACCTGTGCCCAGGCCCGGTCGGAGACGCCCGGGGTCAGGTCGTCCCGGTCGCCCGTCTCGGTCTCGTCGGACCAGTCCCGGAGCCTCAGCAGGTCCTGCCCCAGCTTGCTCGTGGGGGCCGCTGCCTCGAAGGGGTCGAAGAGGCCATCCTCCTCGTCCTGCGGAACGCCCTCGTGGAGGCGGTGGAGGCAGAGATAGTTCGACCGCCCCTTGAGCATGGCGAACTCCGGGCGCCGGCGCAGCTGCGGATGCAGGGCCTCGACCGTCCGCGGGAGATCACGCTCGACCAGCTGTCGCTGGAGCGCCAGGGTGGCCGTGGCCACCACCACGCGCTCACCGTGCGCCAGCGCCGGCACCAGATAGCCGAGGGACTTTCCGGTGCCGGTGCCGGCCTGGACGAGGAGGTGGGAGCTGTCGTCGATGGCCTCGGCAACTGCCTCGGCCATGGTGACCTGGCCGGGCCGCTCCACACCGCCGACGGCGGAGACGGCGGCGTGGAGGAGGTCGGGGAGGGATGGCTTCGTCATAGCGCGTCCACCCTACGGCGCGGCACTGACAGTCGGGTCACGCGAGCGGATTCGGGACCGTTCCGTGGACGGCGGCGTGCGGCCGCTCGGGGCGGTCGCGGTAGCCGTCCAGATGCAGACGGTTGCGGTTGAGACAGAGCCGCTCGATCCGGGGAGTGAGGAGATCGAAGAGCTCGAACCGTTCCTTCAGCTCGGAGAAGCGCGCCTGGTGCCGCAGGATCTCGGCACGGACGAGGGACCAGAAGTCTCCCTCGGGCACGCCGAGTTGTTCCTCGCAGAGCGGAGCCAGGTAGCGGAAGACGCCGACGAAGAGCCCTGAATGGATGAACTGGGTGAGGAAGTCGGGCTCCTCCGTGAGCAGGACGGCCCGGACGTCGTCCGGCATCGCGTCGTGCTCGGGCAGGGGACGGGCGCTGATGTTCACGTCGTCGACGAAGTCCTTGATCGCCAGGCGTACCGGGACGTCCTGGTCGTCGTAGACGACGATGGCGTTCTCGCCGTGCGGGGAGAACACGGTGCCGTACTGGTAGAGGAAGTGCAGGAGCGGGGGCAGCAGGGCGGCGAAGAGGCGCTGGAGCCAGAGGGCGGGGGCGAGTCCGGAGCGTTCGACGAGCTCGGCGACGAAGGCGCGGCCGTGCGGATCCGTGTGGAGCAGGGAGGCGAGGGTGCGGGCCCGTTCGCCGGGCGGGAGCCTGAGCGGTTCGCGCCAGATCGCGCCGAGGAGTTCCTTGTACTGGTACGGGACCTCGGGCAGCCGGTCGTAGAGGGGGTGCTCGACGGTGACGGAGGCGACCTCGCCGAGCAGGATCACTCCGCACTCGTCGCGCAGGAAGGGGTCGGCGTCGCGCAGTCCGTGGACCCAGGAGGTGACGGCGGGTGCGGCGAGGGTCCGTTCCGTGGGGAGTCCGCGCCAGACGAGTGTGTTGAGCACGGACAGCGGAAGCTTCACGGTGTGCCGGTCGGGCCGGCTCGTGTTGAGAAACGTACGGATGGACTGCTGCGGCACGCGTACATCGCCGTCGGCGGGCAGCGGGACGATGGCTCCGGCGGCGACGGCCGGGGCGTAGAGCGGGAGGATGATCTCGTCCCACTGCCAGGGGTGGACGGGCAGGAGGAGATACGTCTCCGGGTCGAGGCCGCGGGCTCGCAGCGTGGCCCGGAAGGTCGCGAGGACGTCGGCGTCGAGCTCGCGTGCGTAGAGCCGGTCCGGGGTGTCGAGGCCGGGGACTCCGCGGTAGGCGGCGAGGTCGGTGCTGACCGCGATCCAGGGGAGGCGGGCGGGGCGGCGGGCCTCGGGGGCCCAGCGGGCGGCGTCCGTCGCGGAGAAGCCGATCCGGCCCTTGTTGAGGACGAGCCAGGGGTGGCCGGTCTGGTGGCCCTCGAGTTCGGCGTATCCGAGGTCGGCGAGCCGGTCCGCGGTCAGGGCCGTCCGGTCGAGGCGGGCATCCGCGGCGAGGGTCGTGGTGAGTTCGCGGATGAGATGGCCGAGGGTGGCGCCGTCGAGGCGGAGGAGACGGCGGGCGCGGACGAGGAAGTCGAGGGGGTCGGTGAGCGGCTGCCCGTCGCAGGCGAGCGAGTCGGCTGCGACGCGCCAGCTTCCGTACGCGCCGCGGCGGGCCGTGAACGTCAGGGCGGAGCCGTCGTCGAGGCGCAGCAGATGGCGGTCGGGGTCGCCCGAGGCGTCGACGGGAGCGGGCTCGACGATCTCCTCGTACGCGAACTCGCCGATGGTCTTGGCGAGCAGCCGGGTGGCTGCCCGGGACCAGGCCGCGGGGGTCAGCTCGGGGGGTGAGAGAAGTGCGGAGTCATGGGTGGCAGGGGACGACGGCACGGGGACTCCTCGGGGTGGGAACCGCTGTGGGTCGGGCGGTGTATGTAAGGCAGGGAGGCGTTCACAGGACGTGACGGAGCACGCGGTCGCGGACCATGAGGGCGGCTCGTTTGTCGGGGAGGTCGACTTCCGCGGAGAAGCGGAAGCCGGCGCTCAGGAAGGCCGAGACGGAGGGGGTGTTGCGCATGTCGGGTTCGGCGATGACACGGGCGCATCGGGGCCGGTGGTCGAGTACGAGATCGGCGACGGCGCGCAGGAGCGTGCTGCCGAGACCCCGGCCCCTGTCGGCGATGCTGCCGAGGAGGAGATGGATACCGGTGTCGTGAGGGCGCGCCGGGTAGTGCCGGGCGAGCGGATCGAGATCGGCCCGGTAGATCTCGAAGTAGCTCATCGGGGTGGAGTCGAGGACACCGAGGCACGGCACGCTGCGGCCGTCTCCGTCGAGCTGGGCGCGGATGTGGTCGGCCGTCACGGTCTCCGGGCCGGCCAGCTCCCAGAACGCGGCCACGGCGGGGTCGTTCATCCAGCGCGTGACGAGCTCCAGGTCCCGCTCGATTCTTACGGGCACGAGGCGGAACAAGCCGACCGGCGTGGTCGCCGTGCCCCACGAGGCGACCGCGTCGAGGAGGTCGCCGTCGCTGGTCGCCGTGCTCACGCCGGTGGAGAACAGGGCGATGAGTTCGTCCGAGAGGTGCAGGTCCAGGGTGTCCTCGGCGCCCGTGTCGGACGGGGGTCGAGGGCCGGTGCCGGTGCTCGCGTCGGTGGGAGGCACGGGGGGCTCTCCTCTCTTCAGGAACGGAGGGGGTTGGTGATGGTGACGTAGACGGACTGGGTGTCGACGGGTCCGACGAGTTCGTCGAGGCCGTGCAGACGGGTGAGGAGGTTGGCCTTGCAGCGCAGGGTCGCGGCCTCCAGGAGCCGGTGCGGCAGCGGGGATCCGAGGCTGGTGGCGGAGGTGAGGAACTGGCGGAATCCGGCGAGCAGGACGCGCTCGTCGGCGAGGCGCTGGGCGCCGAAGGCCCCGATGAGCCCGAGGACGTTGTTGATGCCGAGGTAGTAGGCGAAGCGTTCGTCGGTCACCTGGTCGGAGACGAAGGTGTCGCTGGCGGCTCCGATGCCGGGGAGGCGGCTCTCCAGCTCGTCGCGGCGGGACTCCCGGAAGTAATAGCCCTGATTGTCCCGGTAGCGGCCGCCGCGGGGCCAGCCTTCGGCGTCGAGGAGCACCAGAGTGTTCTGCTGGTGGGCCTCCAGGGCGACACCGGCGACGCCGTCGAGCCAGAGGACGGGGCGGACGACCTGGTCGAGGTAGCGCAGGAACCACTCGGCGGAGACGGCGGCGATGGGGCGGCCGGTGCGGGCGGCGAGGCGGGTGACGAGGTCGGCGAGGCGCGAGCGCATCCCGGTGGTGCCCGGCCAGGGGCGCGGGGCGGTCAGGGCGGCGATGCAGACGGCGTCGTCTCCGGCGGCGAAGGGGTTGTGCCGGATCATGACGTCGAGTCCGGGCACGGGTTCGCCGTCCGGGGTGTCGACGGCGAGCCAGGCGGGGTCGCGGACGATGTCGAAGCCGGGGTGGGCGGCCTGCCACTGGTCGACGAGCCCGGTGCGCAGGAGCCGGTGGACCTCGACGCCGCGGTGGAGTTCCTTGCGGAGGTTCTCGCGGCGGGAGTTGGTGATGCGTACGCCGAGGGAGAGCTTGAGCATCGTCCGGGCGCCGGGCCGGTGCACGGTGCGGACGGAGGAGGTGGGGTGCCAGGCGGCGCCGTGGGGGCCGAGGTCGTGGAGGAGGCCGGCGTCGAGGAGGGCGGCGACGGCGGGCCGGTGCGGGAGCTCGCGTGCCTGCCAGGGGTGCAGCGGCAACGGCACGGTGCCAGGAGGCAGTTCGAGCCCGTCGGCGAGACCGGCGGCGAGCTGGGTGGCGGAGACCGGGCGGCCCTGTTCGGTCCAGGCGGAGTCGGAGGCGAGGACCGAGGGGTCGACTGCCATCCAGTGCAGGGGGAAGGAGCCGTACAGCTCGGGCGAGTAGAGCCGGGCCTCGGCCTCGGACAGTCCCTCGCGGCTCTTGGGAGTGGGGTGGAGAGGGTGGCCGAGGAGCAGGGACTGCTCGGCGGTGAGGAAGAGGTCGGCCTCGGGGCCGGGGGCCGGGCGGCGACGGCGGTCGGTGATGAACTCGGCGGTGCGGCGGGCCGAGTCGGCGACGCGGCCGACGAGTTCGGCGCCTTCCGGGCGGCCGGTCTCGCGGCTGAGGAGGGCGGCGACGGTGACGGCGTCGGCGGTGGGGGCTGTGGGGTGCAGCCCTTCGAGGGCGGGGGCGCCGAAGCGGTGCCATCCCGTTGGCGACCAGTACCGGACGGGTACGAGGAGGGCGGTGCCGCTGGCTTCGAGGGGGATCCGGAGCGTTCCGGACCCGGGGGCGGGGAGGTTCTTCTCGCGCACCCAGCAGCGCAGCAGGTTCTCGATGGTCGCCGTGTCGGCGGCGCGCTGCGGGTCCGGGTCGTCGAGGTGGTCCTGGCGCACGGCCGTGGCGGCCGCGGCCGCGGCGAGCGACGCGGACGATGCGGGCGTGGGGGTGGGCGTGGGCTGAGGATCGTACGGACCGGAATGCTGGCGGGGGACGGTGGCCTGCTCGACGGTGAGCGGGCCGCGTGCGGCGCTGCCGGTGTCGGGCGCTTCGAAGGCGGGGCTGGCGTTCACGGGGAGGGGCTTCCTTGTGAGGGTGTCCGGGTTCGGTCCGGGATCAGTGGGATGGTCCGGAGTCGCTCCGGAGGCGCGCGTCGTGCGCGGGCGGACCCGGGCGGTGTGCGCGATGGGCGCGCTCGGCGGCGGCCAGGGCGTCGGCGAAACGGTCGAGGACGGCCTCGGCCTGCTCGTCGGTGAGAGTGAGCGGAGGCAGGAGTCGTACGACTCCCGAGTGGCGGCCGCCGAGTTCGACGATGAGACCGCGGTCGAGGCACTCCTGGCGGACGCTCACCGCGAGGGCCGGGTCGGCCGGTGGAGCGTCGGTCACGGAGTTGTCCGCGACGGCCGCGTACGGGTTCACCAGCTCGACGCCGATCATCAGCCCCCGGCCGCGTACGTCGCCGATGCAGGAGTGGGCGGCGGCCAGGCCCTGGAGCCGTCCGAGCATCCGGGCGCCGAGGGTGGCGGCGCGCTCGGCGAGCCGGTTCTCCCGTACGTACGCGAGGGTGGCCGCTCCGGCGGCCATGGCGAGCTGGTTGCCGCGGAAGGTGCCCGCGTGGGCGCCGGGCTCCCAGGCGTCGAGCTCCGACTTGTAGACGATGACCGCGAGCGGGAGGGAGCCGCCGATGGCCTTGGAGAGCACCATGACGTCCGGGACGACACCGCTGTGCTCGACGGCCCAGAAGGCGCCGGTGCGGCCGACGCCCGTCTGGACCTCGTCGGCGATGAGCGGGATGGAGCGGGCGGCGGTGATCTCCCGCATCCGGCGCATCCAGTCGTCGGGAGCGGGGATGACTCCGCCCTCCCCCTGCACCGGTTCGAGGATCATGCCGGCGGGGGTGGGGACGCCTCCCTTGGGGTCGTCGAGGAGGTTCTCCGTCCAGCGCGCGGCCAGTTCGGCGCCGCGATCGCCGCCGACGCCGAAGGGGCAGCGATAGTTCTGCGGGTAGGGCAGCCGGGTGACCCGTACGTCCGTCGCACCCCCCGAGGCGTCCAGCGCGCCGGCGGTCATGCCGTGGTAGGCGCCGGTGAAGCTGAGCAGCCCGCTTCGGCCGGTGGCCGTGCGGACGAGTTTGAGGGCGGCCTCGACCGCGTCCGTTCCCGCCGGGCCGCAGAACTGGATGCGCGCGTCGTCGGCGAGTCCGGCGGGCAGCGTGGCGAACAGCTCGGTGGTGAAGGCGTCCTTGACCGGGGTGGCGAGATCGAGGACATGGAGCGGAGCACCGGAGTCGAGGACCTTCTTGATGGCTTCGAGGACGACGGGGTGGTTGTGCCCGAGGGCCAGGGTCCCCGCGCCGGAGAGGCAGTCCAGGTAACGGCGGCCGTCCGCACCCTCGATGGTCAGCCCCCGGGCCCGTACGGGAACGATCGGCAGCGAGCGCGCATAGGTGCGCGCCGCCGATTCACGCAGCGACTGGCGGCGCAAGATGCCCTCGACGGCGCCCCCTTCGCCCGTCCTCCGCTCCCCCGGGTGCGCGTGCGCGGCCGGCGGTACGGCCGGAGCTGGTTCGGTCACGGCCACGGCTCGGTGTCCTCCCGCTGTAACAGTTGCGTTGCACATCGGTACGTTGCTCCACCGTGCGAACGCCGGTCTTGAACGCTGCCTCTGGGTCCCCCGTACGTACCAACGACGAGAGCTGCCAAGGATCACGGCGGAATCCCAAGATCCTTGAAGGGGTGGGGATCACGGCCCGGCAACGACTCGGCGAGGGCCGGAACCGTGGACCTGCTGCGCACCGTCCCCTCACGCACCGGCATAGTGGGGGCCGCACTTCGGCGCCGGTCACGGCGCCACCACAGTTCACTCATGCACAAGTTGACGTAGTCCCAGGGGGATCACGAGATGCGATCGATTCGTCCGCTGCTGGCCGCGGCGGCTGCCGTCGCGGCGCTGACGCTGACGGCGACGGCCTGCGGCCCGACCGAGGAGAACGCGGGGGACAAGCCCAGCGCACCCGCCACTCCGACCACCGGCGACAAGATCACGATTCCGGACGATCTCAAGGACCGGCTCAAGGAGCACGGGATCGACCTGGACAAGTGGAGAAACGGCGAGTGGAAGAACTGGGACCGCGACAAGTGGCTTCGTGAGGCGAAGGACTTCGTCAACCCGATCATCGAGGACCTCTGGGACCCGGACCGCATGCGGGACGCGCAGCGCCCCGACAAGCCGGTCGAGGAGGAGGACATCTCGGGCGACGAGGGTGTCACCGACCCGACCCCCCAGCCGGTCAGGGCGAAGGGCGTTCCGGCGCCGTACCACTCCAACGCCCCCGAGGCGGGCAAGGTCTTCTTCGACGGCCCCGAGGGTTCCATGGTCTGCTCGGCCACGGTCGTGAAGGACCCGGCCCACCCCGGCAAGTCCAACATGGTCTGGACGGCGGGTCACTGCGTGCACGCCGGCAAGAAGGGCGGCTGGTACCGCAACATCGCCTTCGTGCCCTCGTACAACGACCGCGCCCTGCCGACCTCGCAGCTGGAGAACGCCACGCGTGAGCAGGTCGCTCCGTACGGCGTGTGGTGGGGCGACTGGGCGCAGACGTCCGAGCAGTGGATCTCGCAGGGTGCGGCGACCGGCGGTCAGGGCGCGCCCTACGACTTCGCGGTGATCCATGTGACGCCGGAGAAGGGCAGCACGGGCAAGTCGCTGGAGGAGACGGTCGGTTCGGCGCTGCCCGTGGAGTTCAACGCTCCCGCGGTGTCGAAGATCGCGGACATGACGGCGACCGGCTACCCGGCGGGTCCGCCGTTCGACGGCCAGAAGATGTTCCAGTGCCAGGACAAGCCGGGCCGTCTGTCGCTGAAGGCGGACCAGCCGACGATGTACCGCATCGGCTGCACCATGACCGGCGGTTCGTCCGGCGGCGGCTGGGTCGCCGCGGGTCAGGACGGCAAGCCGGCCCTGGTGTCCAACACCTCGATCGGCCCGGTGACGGCCGGTTGGCTCGCCGGCCCGCGCCTGGGCGCCGAGGCCAAGGGCATCTACGACGCGGTCAGCAAGAAGTACGCCGGCCGCTAGTCCACGCCGTGGTTCGGGGAGGCGGGACCCCTCGGGGGCCCGCCTCCCGCTCCGCAGGCATACTGTGACACCGCAAATGACGCGTCCATGGCAACTCCACCCATCGCCCGGACGCGGGAACCATCATCAGGGGGATCTCGACACATGCGTTCCATACGACTCGTTCCGGCCGTGGTCGGCCTGGTCTCGGCGCTCGCGCTGACCGCCACCGCCTGCGGCCCGACCGAGACACCGGCGGCAGACAAGCCGGCCGCGGGGGCGAGCGCCTCCGCATCCGCCACCGGCGGGGACGACCCCGCCGCCCTCCCCCAGGACCTCGCCGACAAGCTGAAGAAGCACGGCGTCGACCTGGACAAGTGGAAGGACGGCGAGTGGAAGAACTGGGACAAGGAGAACTGGCTCCGTGAGGCCGAGGACTTCGTCAACCCGGTGATCGACGGGCTCTGGGACTCGCAGCGTATGCAGTCGGCGAAGAGCCCGGACCCGACGATCGCCGCCACGGCCGGCTCCGGGGGCAGCGACCCCGTGCCGCGCCCCGTCCAGGCCCAGCGGGAGAAGACTCCGTACCACCGCAACGCGGCTCCGGTCGGCAAGATCTTCTTCGACTCGCCCCAGGGTCACATGGTCTGCTCCGGCACGATCGTGAAGGACCCGCGGCGGCCCGGTAAGTCGAACATGGTGTGGACCGCGGGCCACTGCGTCCACGCCGGTCAGCGCGGCGGCTGGTACCGCAACATCGCCTTCGTCCCGGCCTACAACGACCTCGGCAAGTCGGCGTCCGCGCTGCGCAACGCCAAGCCGCACGAGATCGCGCCCTACGGCCAGTACTGGGCCGACTGGGCCGTCACCTCGGGCGAGTGGATCAACCGGGGCGGTTCGAACGCCGCCTGGCCGTACGACTACGCCGTGCTGCACGTGAAGCCGGAGCGGGGCAAGAAGTCCCTGGAGGAGACCGTCGGCGCCGCGCTGCCGGTCGACTTCTCGGCGCCGACGCCCGCGCAGGCCGGGACGGTGGGCGCCTGGGGCTACCCGGCGGCTCCGCCGTACAACGGCCTGATCATGCACAAGTGCCTCGACCGCCCGGGCCGGATGGTCACGGCGCCCGCGACGCCGACCATGTACCGCATCGGCTGCACGATGACCGGTGGCTCCTCCGGTGGTGGCTGGTTCCGTGTGCTGCCGAACGGGAAGACCGCGCTGGTGTCGAACACGTCGATCGGCCCGGCCGGCGGCAACGGCTGGCTGGCCGGCCCGCTGCTTGGCAGGGGCGCGAAGGACGCGCACGAGATGGTGAGCAAGAAGTTCGCTCGCTGATCCGGCGCGGGGCTCGCTGAAGACCCGTACGACCGCGACAGAAGGCCCCGCCCCCTCAGAGAGGGGGCGGGGCCTTCCGCGTCAAGCGATGGACGTCGGCGTCAGTGCGCGGCCGGAACGAACGGCGTCAGGAACGCCGCCAGCTCCTCGTGCACCCGCGCCTTGAGCAGCGTGCCCTCCGGTGTGTGCTCCTCGGAGAGGAGCTCACCCTCGGCGTGCACCCGGGAGACCAGGCCGCCCTGGGTGTACGGCACGAGTGCCTCGATCTCGACCTGCGGCCGCGGCAGTTCGGCGTCGATGAGCGCGAGCAGCTCTTCGATGCCCTCGCCCGTACGGGCGGAGACCGCGATCGCGTGCCGCTCGGCCCGCATCAGCCGCTGCAGGACGAGCGGGTCGGCCGCGTCCGCCTTGTTGACGACGACGACCTCCGGCACGTTCACCGCGCCGACGTCGCGGAACACCTCGCGCACGGCGGCGAGCTGCTCCTCCGGGGCCGGGTGCGAGCCGTCCACCACATGCAGGATCAGGTCGGAGCCTCCGACCTCCTCCATGGTGGAGCGGAACGCCTCGACCAGGTGGTGCGGCAGATGCCGGACGAAGCCGACGGTGTCGGCCAGGGTGTACACCCGGCCGCTGGGCGTCTCGGCCCGGCGCACGGTCGGGTCGAGGGTGGCGAACAGCGCGTTCTCCACCAGCACACCCGCACCGGTCAGCCGGTTGAGCAGCGAGGACTTGCCGGCGTTGGTGTAACCGGCGATGGCGACCGACGGAACCTTGTGGCGGCGCCGCTCCTGCCGCTTGATGTCCCGGCCGGTCTTCATCTCCGCGATCTCCCGGCGCATCTTCGCCATCTTCTCGCGGATCCGACGCCGGTCGGTCTCGATCTTGGTCTCACCGGGACCACGGGTGGCCATGCCGCCACCGCCGCCGCCACCCATCTGACGGGAGAGCGACTGACCCCAGCCTCGCAGCCGCGGCAGCATGTACTGCATCTGCGCGAGCGCGACCTGCGCCTTGCCCTCTCGGGACTTGGCGTGCTGGGCGAAGATGTCGAGGATCAGGGCGGTCCGGTCGACCACCTTCACCTTGACGACGTCTTCGAGGGCGATCAGCTGGCCGGGGCTGAGCTCACCGTCGCAGACGACGGTGTCAGCGCCGGTCTCGAGCACGATGTCCCGAAGCTCCCGCGCCTTGCCCGAGCCGATGAAGGTGGCCGGGTCCGGCTTGTCACGGCGCTGGATCACGCCGTCGAGCACCAGCGCACCCGCCGTCTCGGCGAGGGCCGCGAGCTCCGCGAGGGAGTTCTCCGCGTCCTGGACGGTCCCCGAGGTCCATACGCCGACCAGCACGACGCGCTCCAGGCGCAGCTGCCGGTACTCGACCTCGGTGACGTCCTCGAGCTCGGTGGAGAGGCCCGCCACGCGCCGCAGAGCCGCGCGCTCGGAGCGGTCGAACTGATCGCCGTCCCGCTCTCCGTCGATCTCGTGGCTCCAGGCGACGTCCTCTTCCATCAGGGCATCGGCCCGAAGGCTCTCGGTGCGGCTCGTCTCGGCGAAGCTCTGCTCGTCCTGGGAAGGGGAAGAAGAGGAGGTCATTTGATCCTTACGTCGATGGAAAGTCGTTGCGTCGATCACAACGTGTGACGGCACCCAAAGATTCCCGGGCCGGCCGCGTCGTCGACCCGACGATGGTGACACGGTCGGCCCAGGCCCGTCATCCGGGTTTCGCGGCGCTGCGGGCCTCGCCGGCCGGCAGGGAGCGCCAGTCCGGGTGGCCGGGCATCGGCGGGGTCTTCTCCGCGTGCAGCCAGCCGGCGAAGAACGAGGTCAGGTCACGCCCCGCGACCTCGGAGGCGAGCGCCGTGAAGTCGGCGGTGGTGGCGGTGGAGTCCTTGTGCTCGCTGACCCAGCGGCGCTCCAGCCGCTGGAAGGCGTCCTTGCCGATCTCCTGGCGCAGCGCGTAGAGGACCAGGGCGCTCCCGTCGTACACCACGGGCCGGAAGAGGCTGATCTTGCGGCCGGGCGCGGGAGGCTTGGGGGCCGCGGGCGGCCCGCCCGCCGCGCGCCAGCCGTCCGAGGCCCCGTACGCGGCCTTCATGCGCCGCTCCAGGGACTGCTTGGCGGTCTCCTCGGCGTACAGCGCCTCGTACCAGCTCGCGTGCCCCTCGTTGAGCCACAGGTCGGACCAGGTGCGGGGCGAGACGCTGTTGCCGAACCAGTGGTGGGCGAGCTCATGGACCATGACCGAGTCGACGTACCACTCGGGGAATCCGGTCTCGGTGAACAGTCTTCTCTCGAAGAGAGAGAGGGTCTGGGTCTCCAGCTCGAATCCGGTCTCGGCGTCGGCGACGAGCACGCCGTACGTCTCGAAGGGGTAGGGGCCGACCTGGCGCTCCATCCACTCCAGATGGCCGGGGGTGCGCTTCAGCCAGGGCTCCATGAGGTCCTTGTCGGCGGTGCGCACGACGTCCCGTACGGGAAGACCGTGCGGTCCGGTCCGGTGGACGACGGTGGTGCGGCCGATGGAGACCTGGGCCAGCTCGGTGGCCATGGGGTGGGAGGTGCGGTAGGTCCAGGTGGTGGTGGCGCCGTTCTCGGTGCGGCCCGTCGGCAGGCCGTTGGCGACGGCCGTCAGGGCGCTGGGGGCCGTGATCCGGAAGGTGAAGTGGGCCTTGTCGGCGGGGTGGTCGTTGGACGGGAAGACGCGGTGGGCGGCGTCGGCCTGGTTGGCCATGGCGAGACCGTCGCCGGTGCGGACCCAGCCGCCGGAGTCGGCCGCGCCACGGGGGTCGCTGGTGTGCGTGACCGCGATGTTCAGCGCCTCGCCGTCCTCCACCGCCCGGACGGGGGTGATCACCAGGTCCTCGCCGCTGGTCTCGAACGTGGCGGGCTCGCCACCGACGGTGACGGAGGTGACCTTGCCGTGCGTGAAGTCGAGGTTGATCCGCTCCAGGTCGGCGGTCGCGAGCGCCTCGATACGGGTCACCGCCGCGAGCGGCTCGGTGTTCTCACCCTGGTAGGTGAGGTCGATGTCGTACGAGAGGACGTCGTAGCCGGGGTTGCCGAGGTGGGGGAAGAGCGGGTCCCCGATGCCGAGCGGTGTCGGCGCGGGGAGAGCGGCGGCGACGAGTCCGGCCGATGCGGCGACCAGCACGGCGGAGCGAAGCCACCGCGCGCGTGGGGAGGGGTTACGGGGTGTGAGCGGCATGAGCTACGGCTACCAGTGCCTTCGCCGCTCCCTCCGGCGGCGCGCTCGCCCGCCACTCGAAGGAGGCACCTCCGGGCTGACGTCAGCCCGTCTGTGACGCGGGGTGCCGGGCGCGGCTGACGTCGTACACCCCGGCCACGTCCCGCATCGCCCGCATCAGCGCGGGCAGCCCGGCCGCGTCCGGGAGTTGCAGCGTGTACGTGTGCCGGACCCGCTGTTCGCTGGGCGGCTCGACGGTCGCCGAGACGACGGCGACGCCCGCGGCGGCGATGGCCTCGGTGAGGTCGGCGAGGAGCCGGGGCCGGCCGAAGGCCTCGGCGACGAGCGTGACGCGGCATTCGGCGGTGTCGCCCCAGTGGACGGTGACGGGTTCGCGCCCGAGCCGTTTCATGGTGTCGACGGCCGCGCAGCCGGTGCGGTGGACGGTGACGGATCCGCCGCGCACCCGGAAGCCGGTGATCTCGTCGGGGGGTACGGGGGTGCAGCAGCCGGCCGGGCGTACGGCGGCGGCCGTGGCGCCGGGCAGATCGGCGTGGAGCTTGGCGCCCGACCGCCGGTCGGCGGTGAAGGAGACGGGCGGCCGGGGGTCGGCCTCCGGTGCGTCGGCGGCCTCGGGGTGCGCCTGGAGCCACGCGGTGATCGCGATGCGGGCGGCGGGTGTACGGGCGTGCTCCAGCCACTCGGGGGAGGGCCCCGAGGCGGTGTCCTGGGCGAGCAGCGGCTGGACGGTGTCGCCGTCGCTCAGGACCGTACTGAGCGTCGCCAGGCGCCCGTTGACGCGCGCGCCGAGGCAGGCGTGGGCGGCTTCGCCGTACTGCGCGTACGCGGCGTCGACGCAGGTCGCCCCGGCCGGGAGGCTGATCGTGCCGGGGGCGCTGCCGTCGGCGCGGAAGACGGTGATCTCCTGGTCCTCGGCGAGGTCGGCGCGCAGCGAGGTCCAGAAGGTGTCGGGGTCGGGGGTGGCCTGCTGCCAGTCGAGGAGCCGGGAGAGCCAGCCGGGGCGGGTGGGGTCGGCGCGCTCGCCGTCCTCGGCCGGCTCGGCGCCGTCGGCGCTCGTCGGGGGCGTGTACGGGTTGCCGAGGGCCACGACGCCGGCCTCGGCGACCTTGTGCATCTGGTACGTACGGATGAGGACTTCGGCGACGGCCCCGTCGGGGGCGGCGACGGCGGTGTGCAGCGATTGGTACAGGTTGAACTTGGGTGCCGCGATGAAGTCCTTGAACTCGGAGATCACCGGGGTGAAGCAGGTGTGGAGTTCGCCGAGGACCGCGTAACAGTCGGCGTCCTCGGCCACAAGGACGAGGAGCCGTCCGAAGTCGCTGCCCCGCAGGTCGCCGCGCTTGAGGCGGACGCGGTGGACGGAGACGAAGTGCCGTGGCCGGACGAGGACTTCGGCGGCGATGTCCGCCTCGCGCAGGACGGCGGAGACGCTGTCGGCGATGGCGGCGAGCGCGTCGCCCGCGCCCGTGTTGCCGGCGATGAGGGCGCGGGTGTTCTCGTACTCCTCGGGGTGGAGGATCGCGAAGACGAGGTCCTCCAGCTCGGTCTTGAGCGCCTGGACGCCGAGCCGTTCGGCGAGCGGGATGAGGACGTCGCGGGTGACCTTGGCGATCCGGACCTGCTTCTCGGGGCGCATCACCCCGAGGGTGCGCATGTTGTGGAGCCGGTCGGCGAGTTTGATCGACATGACGCGGACGTCGTTGCCGGTGGCGACGAGCATCTTGCGGAAGGTCTCGGGCTCGGCGGCGGCCCCGTAGTCGACCTTCTCCAGCTTGGTCACGCCGTCGACGAGATAGGCGACCTCGTCGCCGAACTGCTCCCTGACCTGATCGAGCGTCACCTCCGTGTCCTCCACGGTGTCGTGGAGGAGGGCGGCGGTCAACGTCGTGGTCTCCGCGCCGAGTTCGGCGAGGATCAGGGTGACGGCGAGCGGATGGGTGATGTACGGCTCACCGCTCTTGCGGAACTGCCCTCGGTGCGAGAACTCGGCCAGGACGTACGCGCGGCGCAGCACGGCCAGGTCGGCGTCGGGGTGGTGGGCCCGGTGGGCCTCCGCGACATGGCCGATGGCGTCGGGCAGCCGGTGTCTGGTGGCGGGACCGAGCAGAGCGGCGCGGCCCAGCCGACGGAGGTCGATCCTCGGACGGGCGCGCCTGCGGCTGGGAGCGTCGGGGCCGGTGGCCTCCGCTGCGCTCACGGGATTGGTGGCCTCTGCACTCATGGGGCACCTCCGGCGGCGTCGACCGGCGGTGAGCGGGCAAGGCGTGCCCGCCGGGCCGGTGCTTGATGCTACCGACCCCACCACGTGGCGCAGTCCCGCTCTCGCCCAGCGTGAAACGGATCACCCATTCGAGCGACGAATCAGTCGTTGACTGTTTCGAATTCGGCGGCGGCGAGCCAGGACGGCTCGATCGTTCCCTCGGCGACGATGACGGCGGGGCCGGTCATCTCGACCTCTCCGTCGGGGTGCTCGGTGATGGTGAGCGTCCCGCCGAGGACGTCCACGGTGTACGTGACGGGGGTTCCGCTCACGGCGGGGTCGGCGCCGTCCCGGCGGGCGGTGGCCACGGCGACGGCGCACGCGCCCGTACCGCAGGAGCGGGTCTCCGCGGCGCCGCGCTCGTGGACGCGCATGGCGACGTGGCGGGGGCCGCGGTCGACGACGAACTCGATGTTCACGCCCGTCGGGTAGACCTCCGCGGGGGCGTACGGCGGCTCGGTGTACAGGTCTCCGGCGTGGTCGAGGCTCTCGACGAAGGCGACGGCGTGCGGGTTGCCCATGTTCACGTTGCGGGCGGGCCAGCTGCGGCCGTCGACGGTGACGGTGACGCTGTCCTCGGGGAGCACGGCGCGGCCCATGGAGACGGTGACGGAGCCGTCCTTGTCGAGGTGGACGCGCTTGACGCCGGAGCGGGTGGCGATGGCGACCTCGCCGGCGGTGACGTGGCCCGCGTGCTCCAGGTAGCGGGCGAAGACGCGGACGCCGTTGCCGCACATCTCGGCGACCGAGCCGTCCGCGTTGCGGTAGTCCATGAACCACTCGGCCTCGCCGGCCATGCCGCGGGCCTCGGGGTGGGCGGCGCTGCGGACCACGTGCAGCAGTCCGTCGCCGCCGACGCCGGCCCGCCGGTCGCACAGGCGCGCGACGACCGCAGCGGGAAGGTCGACGGTGTTGTCGGCGTCGGGGACGATCACGAAGTCGTTCTCGGTCCCGTGGCCCTTGAGGAATGCGAGCGGCGAGGTCTGCGTGCTGGTCACGGGATCAACTGTACGGGGCGGGTCCGACAGCGGCCTCGACGGGCCACGGGCCGGACGGCGCGCCGGGCCGGGGCGGGCGGGGGCCGGGCGGGCTGGACGGGGCCCGGGGGGCCGGGCGTCACTGGCGGCGGACCGGGACCTCGGTGTCAGCGGAGGCGGGCCACGCGCCAGACCGCGAGGGCCACCAGGGCCGCGCTCAGGACGACGTAGAGGGCGATCACGCGCCAGTTCGGCCGCTCACCGGAGCCCCGGGCCGGGAGGCCCGGCCAGGTGGTGCCGACCCTGCGGGCCGCCATCATGCCCCAGCCGGCCGCGCAGGAGCTGATCAGCAGCCCCAGCATGGCGACGACGGCCCCGCCCTCGCCGGAACCGAAGGCGAGGGGGAAGGCGAACATCAGCGAGCCGACGGCGGCGAGGCCCACGATGGGCGCGAGCTGCCAGATCCGCAGTCGGCGCTGGGGCCGCAGTTCGACCTCGACCTCGTCGGCGTCGACCTCGACGGACGTGCCTTCGGCGTCGTCCGGACCGTCCGGGCTCAAACCGGGCGCGCCACCAGGGGCTTCGCCCCGGACGGCGTCGTTCTGTTCTGTGTCGCGAGGGCCGGCCTCCATCGCCACGCGCCCTCCCAACTCGGACTCCACTTGGTCGATCGATGCTCGATGATGGCACGTCGAGGACCGCCGGAATGACGGGCAGGGCGTCCCGATGCCATCACGTGATCAGGCTGTAACCGCTCGTTCGACCAACGCCAGCGCCTCTCGCGGGAGTTCCCCGCGGTGTTCCACGGCACCACTCAGCCAGTGGACCCGCGGGTCGCGCCGGAACCACGAGTCCTGACGGCGCGCGAAGCGTTTGGTGGCGCGTACGGTCTCAGCGCGCGCCTCGTCTTCGGTGCACTCCCCCGCGAGCGCCGCGAGCACCTGCTGGTAGCCGAGCGCGCGGGCGGCCGTGCGCCCCTCCCGCAGCCCCTGCGCCTCCAGGGTGCGCACCTCCTCCACGAGTCCGGCCTCCCACATCCGGTCCACGCGCAGGGTGATCCGCTCGTCGAGCTCGGGGCGTTCCACGTCCACGCCGATCTGCACGGTGTCGTAGACCGAGTCCGGTCCGGGCAGGTTGGCGGTGAAGGGCTTGCCGGTGATCTCGATGACCTCCAGGGCCCGGACGATGCGACGGCCGTTGCTGGGCAGGATCGCGCGCGCGGCCTCGGGGTCGGCGGCGGCGAGGCGGGTGTGCAGGGCGCCGGAGCCCCGCTCCTCCAGCTCGGCCTCCAGGCGGGCCCGTACGGCCGGGTCGGTGCCCGGGAACTCGAGGGCGTCGATCGCGCCCCGTACGTACAGACCTGAGCCGCCGACCAGGACGGGGGTACGGCCGGCGGCGAGCAGCCGGTCGATCTCGGCGCGCGCGAGGCGCTGGTACTCGGCGACGCTGGCGGCCTCCGTCACGTCCCAGATGTCGAGGAGATGGTGGGGGACGCCACCACGCTCCTCGAGCGTCAGCTTGGCGGTACCGATATCCATCCCTCGGTAGAGCTGCATCGAGTCGGCGTTGACGACCTCGCCGCCGAGCTGCTGGGCCAGAAATACACCCAGATCGGACTTTCCGGCCGCTGTAGGACCGACGACGGCGATGACCCGCGGGGCGGGAGCTGCACTTCTCACCGCCCCAGTCTCGCAAACCTCACGACGGGTCCCCGAATGAGCGACGTGACGGCCCGCAACCGGGTTCGTTGCCAGTTGCGAGGTTCCGACCGCCGGTTTCCGTACCGGCTGCGCCGGGTGGCGCAACAGGGCGCCCCGGGCGCCGCGGGGCTTTTCCCACACGAGTACGCTATGGAGTGGAAATGGGCGTTTTTGCAATGTTTCGCCGGAAGGGCAAGGAAGCCGCCGAGGCGTCAACGGAGGAGGCCCAGGCCGTCGCCCTGACGGACGCGCCGGAGGAGACGGAGGCTGTCTCGCAGGCCGGGGACGCGTCCGAGCCCGACACGGCGGAACGTACCGAGGTCGACGGGACCGCGGAGACGGCCGAGGTGGTCGAGGTCGTCGAGGCGGTGGAGATCCCCAAGCAGCAGTCGGCCGAGGAGGCCGCGGACAACGAGGCCGGCGAAGGCGCCCGGAAGTAGTTCCTGGACGTAGTTCCTGGAGACGGGGCACGGCCTACGGACTCACCGGAGGGAAGGTGACCCATGGGTCTCCTGGATTCACTGAAGGCCAAGCTCGCTCCGGCCAAGGACAAGGTCTCCGGCCTCGCGCAGCAGCACGAGGAGAAGATCGACCACGGCTTGGACAAGGCCGCGAAGCTGGTCGACGAGAAGACCAAGGGCAAGTACAGCGCCAAGATCGAATCGGGCACCGGCAAGGCCAAGCACGCCTTGGACCGGATCGCCCACAAGGACGGCGGCCCGAAGGGCGAAGGCCCGACGCCGCCGCCGGCCGCCTGACACCAGGCGTCACCTGACAATCCCTCCGCACGGCGGACGGCCGCGAAGCAGAACGCTCCGCGGCCGTCCGCCGTTCGTCGTCCGCGTTTCGTCGTCGGGGCCCGTGACGACCGTTACGCCCAGGCGGCCACGAAGTAGCCGACGCCATAGGGGGCGTCCTCGTACAGCAACCGGCCTTCGAGGTCCGCGCCCTGGGCGGCGCCCGCGAGGACCTGCCAGGGGGCCCGGCCGGCCGCCTTCAGCTCGTACGCCAGCTTCTCGTCCAGCGCGAGAAGGCCGTCCAGGTCCGCCGTGCCCAGCGCGCGGGCGGCCTCCGCGTCGAAGGCGGCGGCGCGTTCGTCCAGATAGCCGGGGGCCTTGAGTGTCCGGCAGGCGCTGCCGTCCCCCATCACCAGGAGCGCCACCCGTTCGGCCGCCGCGGCCAGCCCACGACCGGTGGCGACACAGCCGGCGGGCTCCAGCGACTCGCCTACCCCGAGCGCCTCGACCGGAGCGTCGGCCCAGTCGGTGTGCTCCAGGAGCCAGGCGGCGACGGCGAGCGAGGCGGGCAGCGGCCGTTCTCCGGCAGGCCCGTCGCCGAGCCGTACGGAGAGATCGACACCGAAGCCGGCGAAGCTTCCCGCCGAACCGGCGGGGAACGGTCCGCGCGCGCCCTCGGCGGCCGGTCCGACGACGTACAAGCGGTCGGGCCGGGAGGCGGCGAGCAGCGCGAGGGCGTCGGAACAGGCCGTCCTGGCGGCGGCGAGCTCGCGTGCGGCCCCGGCCGCGACGTCGGGCACGAGCAACGGAGGGCAGGGGCAGACGGCTGCGGCGACAAGCATGATCCGCAGCCTAGCGGGGCAACGGCAACGAGGTCAGCGGCTGCCCGGGAGGTCCGTGCGGCCCAGCCAGGACGGCCGGGCCGGCACACCGGCGTCCCAGGCGGGCGGGGGCGCGGGCGGCTCGGGTTCCCGCACCGGCTCGGGCGTGTTCTCCGACACCGTCTCGGGCTCCGGTTCCTGCGCCTCCTCAGGCTCGGGCCGGGCCTCGCGCTCGCGCTCGGGCTCGGGCTCGGGCTCGGGGGCGTTGCTGTCGTACAGCAGCTCCGCGACGGTGAACCGGCAGTGGAAGGTCTGCCAGACCCCGTCCAGGATCAGCAGAAAGCCGTCCCCGTCCTGGTACAGCACGCGCCGCCTGTCCTTGGCGGGATGCATGGGCTGGAAGTACCGCGCGCGTTCGCGCAGCACCTCCATCGCCTCTTCACGGGTGCCTGTGACATGGGCGATGACCGCCGGAGCCCACATCCGGCGCTCGTTGCCGAATCCGACCGTCTGCTCGACGATCAGCCCCCACCTCGTCAACGTGATCCCCCCGATCCGCCCCGCGTTCAGTGGGCGGCCGAGCAGCCCTCGACGGCCGGAGGGAGCGGCTCCGGGGCGCCGATCTTCGGCAGGCCCAGCAGCACGCCCGCGGGCTTCGCGGCGGCCGCGGTGGTGCGCTTCTCCCAGGCGTCGCCGGCGCGGGTACGGCGTACCGACGTCGTCGGGCCCTCGGCGAGCAGGTGGTGCGGGGCGGCGTAGGTGATCTCGACGGTCACCACGTCACCCGGGCGGACCTCCGCCTCGGGCTTGGTGAAGTGGACGAGCCGGTTGTCGGGGGCGCGGCCGGAGAGACGGTGGGTGCTGCCGTCCTTGCGACCCTCGCCCTCGGCGACCATGACCTCCAGCGTCCGGCCGACCTGCTTCTTGTTCTCCTCCCAGGAGATCTCCTCCTGGAGCGCGACGAGACGCTCGTAGCGCGCCTGCACGACCTCCTTGGGGATCTGCCCGTCCATCTCGGCCGCGGGGGTCCCGGGCCGCTTGGAGTACTGGAAGGTGAACGCGTTGGCGAAACGCGCCTCGCGCACGGTGTGCATGGTCTCCTCGAAGTCCTCCTCGGTCTCGCCGGGGAAGCCCACGATGATGTCGGTGGAGATGGCGGCGTGCGGGATGGCGGCGCGCACCTTCTCGATGATGCCGAGGAAACGCTCCTGCCGGTAGGAGCGGCGCATCGCCTTGAGGATGGTGTCCGAGCCGGACTGCAGCGGCATGTGGAGCTGCGGCATGACGTTCGGGGTCTCCGCCATGGCGGCGATCACGTCGTCCGTGAAGTCGCGCGGGTGCGGCGAGGTGAAGCGGACCCGCTCCAGGCCCTCGATCGTGCCGCAGGCGCGCAGCAGCTTGGAGAACGCCTCGCGGTCGCCGATGTCGGAGCCGTACGCGTTGACGTTCTGGCCGAGCAGGGTGATCTCGGAGACGCCCTCGGCGACCAGGGCCTCGATCTCGGCGAGGATGTCGCCGGGCCGGCGGTCCTTCTCCTTGCCGCGCAGCGCCGGGACGATGCAGAAGGTGCAGGTGTTGTTGCAGCCGACGGAGATCGACACCCAGGCGGCGTACGCGGACTCGCGCCGGGTCGGGAGCGTGGAGGGGAAGGCCTCCAGCGACTCGGCGATCTCGATCTGGGCCTCTTCCTGGATGCGGGCGCGCTCCAGGAGGACGGGCAGCTTGCCGATGTTGTGCGTACCGAAGACGACGTCGACCCAGGGGGCCTTCTTGACGATCGTGTCGCGGTCCTTCTGGGCGAGACAGCCGCCGACGGCGATCTGCATGCCCGGGCGCGTGGTCTTCATGGGGGCGAGCCGGCCGAGGTTGCCGTACAGCTTGTTGTCGGCGTTCTCGCGGACCGCGCAGGTGTTGAAGACGACGACGTCGGCGTCGCCGTCGGAGCCCTCGGGGGCGCGGACGTAGCCGGCGTCCTCCAGCAGACCGGAGAGCCGCTCGGAGTCGTGGACGTTCATCTGGCACCCGTAGGTGCGCACTTCGTAGGTTCGCTGGACGTCCACTGCCTGGCTCCGGTCGCTGCTGGTCATGGAACAAGGGTATGCGGTGCCGGGCATTGCCCCGCGCCGGTGGCCTAGGCGATGGCTCCGGCAGCGGCATCGACCGCCACCGCGAGCTGGGACCTGAGCGTTCCCGCGTCGGGCCGGAGCGCGCCGTTGAAGGCCGCGGAGCCGATGGTGAAGGCGTCGGCGCCTGCGGCTGCCAGGCCCCGTATCTGGGCGGGGGTGGTGATGCTGCCGGCCACGACCAGCCGGCCGGTGGTCGCGGCGCGGGCGGCGTGGACGAGGGCGAGCGGGTCGGCGTCGGTGGCCCGGTAGGCGAGGAGGTCGACGCCGGCGCAGCCCGCGGTCTCGGCCCGGCGGCAGTCGTCGGCTATCCGGGCCGGGTCTCCGGCGAGGGTGGTGGGGTGGCCGAGCGGTTCGCCCGCGAAGGGGAGGTAGTCGATGCCGGTGCCGGCGAGGAGGGCCAGGGTCTCGTCGACCCAGATGCCGCCCATGAGCCGGTCGACGCCGAGGTCGATCGCCGCCCTCACCGAGTCGAGGGCCTGCTCGCGGGTGATGCTGACCACCTCGAGGTAGCTGGTGGCGCCCATGTCCTTGATGCGCCGGTGGAGGACGTGGAGAGTCCCCGGGTCGGCGCCGATGTCCTTGAAGCCGATGTGGCCGATGCCGAGGTCCCCGACGGTGTCGAGGACGTCCAGGCAGTCCGTGACCGTCCTGTCGTCACGGGTGAGCATGAAGATGAAGTCCACGAGGATCCTCCGGGTCGGGTGCGGGTGCGGGTGCGGGTGCGGGGTCGGGCTCCGGGTCGGGGTCCGGGTCGGGGGCGGGCTCCGGGTCGGGGGCGAGGGCAGGGGCCAGCTCGTCGGCCTGGTGCAGGGCGGTGAGCAGGCTGGTGTGGTCGGCGGTGCCCTGTCCGGCGAGGTCGAAGGCCGTGCCGTGGTCGACGCTGGTCCGCACGAACGGCAGGCCGATGGTGATGTTCACGCCGTGCTCCAGGCCCAGGTATTTGACGGGTATGAGTCCCTGGTCGTGGTACTGGGCGACGACGGCGTCGAACTCACCGGCGCGGGCGCGCATGAAGACCGTGTCGGCGGGCCACGGGCCGCTGGCGTCGATGCCTTCCCGCCGGGCGGCCAGGACGGCGGGTCCGATGATGTCGAGGTCCTCGCGTCCGAAGAGCCCGTTCTCCCCCGCGTGCGGGTTGAGCGCGGCGACGGCGATACGCGGCCGGGTCCCGCCGCCGGCGCGGAGCGTACGGTCGGTCAGCCTGATGATCTCCAACTCACGGGCTGTCGTGAGGGAGTCGAGGGCCGTGCGCAGTGACTGGTGGACGGTGACCAGGACGATCCGCAGCTCGTCGTTGGCCATCATCATCGCGTAGTCGCTCGTGCCCGAGAGCTCGGCGAGGATCTCCGTGTGCCCCGGGTAGGGCAGCCCGGCCAGGCGCAGCGCCTCCTTGTTGATCGGTGCGGTGGTGAGGGCCCGGACCTCGCCGCGGAGTGCGAGTTCGACGCCACGGCGTACGTACTGGAAGCAAGCCTCTCCGGCGCGGGCGTCCACCGTGCCGACCCGCAGGTCGGCGGGGAGTGTGCCTTCGGTCAGGACATCGATGGTTCCGGGACTGTGGCTCGCCTGCGCGAGGGAGTCGATCGGTCGCACGGTCAGCTCCGTGCCCGTGGTGCGGCAGGCCCGGGCGAGCGTGTACGGGTCGCCGATGACGACGAACGGGGAGCGACGCCGCGGGTCCGCGTACGCCTTGACGGTGATCTCGGGCCCGATGCCGTTCGGGTCGCCCATGGTGACGGCGATGGGGGTCGTCACGAGTCCGCCCCCGTCCCGGCGCCGCGCACGAGAAGCCGGCAGAGCCGGTCGAGTGCGCCCTCGTCACCGAATCCGCCCGCTTTGATCAGTACGGGGATCCGGGGCGGGCTGAGCAGCACGCCGCGCGCGACCCCCGGTTCCGGTTCGTCGAACAGGTCGATGCCGGTGGCCCCGAGGGCCTCGAGGACCGCGACGGCGGTCTCTCCACCGGTCAGCACGAGTCCGTCGACCGCACCGGTCGCCGCCAACTCCCGTACCGCCACGGCCAGATCGCTCGTGAGCGAGCCGGGGGAAGCGCGCCGGGCATCGGGGGTGTGGACGGCGAGCGTGAGGGCCGGGGATCGCCGCAGGGCGTCGACGGCCGCGGCCGGGTCGTCGGCGGCATCGGCGGCGTCCACGTCGGCGCGCGTCCGCAACCGGTCCAGCTGGCGGCGGGTGGCCGGATGCGCGCTGCCGACGACCACCAGCGGACGGCGGGCGCCCGGCAGCTCGGGCGGCGCGGCCGCAGGGGTACGGGAGTGGTGCCGGGCCAGCGCCGCGGCGAGCCCCGGGGAGCCCACCCAGAGCACGTCGCCCGCCCGCGGCACCGAGGAGATCAGGAGGTCGAGGTCGGCGTCCGTGGCCGCCGAGCAGACGAACACGCCGCCCCCGTCGATCAGTTCGGGCAGCTTCCCGAACCCGTCGGGTTCGAGGAGCTCGGCCTCCGGCAGCAGCCGCGCGAGGTCGGAGGAGCGGACCGGGTGGGCCGGGTCGCGGGCGAAGTCGGTCTCGTGGACCGGTACGCCCTCGACGTACTGGACGCCCCGGATCGTGGTCCTGCCCTCGGCGGGAAACGCGGGGGCGACGACGACGGCCTGTCGCCGCGATCCGGCGTGAGCGGCGCGGATCTCGGCCGCCAGGTGGCCCCGCAGGGTGGAGTCGACGGTCTTGACGAGCAGGTCGGCCCCGGCGAACCTGCGGGCGGCCCGCTCGGTCCGGATCGCGGCCGCCGGCTCGTCGAGCAGGCGGCTGCCGAGGTCGACGGCGACCACGTTCCCATAGGCGATCCCATCGGCTGTCCCATCGGCCGTCCAGTCGGAGAAACCGTCGGCGGCGAGCTCGGCGGCGAGCAGGACCTGCGCACGGTGTCCGGTTCTGCGGAACGGAGCCGCGCCGTCGCCGGCGCTGGTGAGATCGTCCGCGAGGACCGCGATGGTCGACGCGGGATCGGTCTGAGGTCCCACCCGCACAGGTCCCACGCTCATACGCCGTCCTCCTCGAATCGCCGTTCGGTGACGACATCAACACTGGCGCCCGGAAAGCACCTGGACAAGCGATTCCTTCTCACTCCATCTGTGAGTAGATTTCACACGTGCGCTGGCCCGACCTCCCCCCGCTGAACGCGCTGCTCCCCTTCGAGGCGACCGTGCGGCACGCGAGCATGACCCGGGCCGCCCAGGAACTCCACGTCACCCACGGTGCGGTCAGCCGCCAGATCCAGAACCTGGAGAAATCCCTCGGCGTCACGCTCTTCGAGCGTGGGACCCGGTCGCTCCGGCCCACCGCGCAGGCCCGCCGGCTCGCGGCCGCCGTCCGCGACGCGCTCGACCAGGTCGACACGGCCGCCCGGGAGGTCTCGCGGCGCGAGCGCGGCGGCCCGCTCGCGCTGTCCTGCGAGCCCACGCTGCTCATGCGCTGGCTCATCCCGCGCCTGCCGGATCTCGCCGTCCAGGTGCCCGAGCTCACCGTGCACCTGTCGGCGGGCGGCGGGCCCGTCTCCTTCGAACGGGACCCCGTCGACGTCGCTCTGCGCCGCGACGACTTTCCCGTACCGGGGGACGTGCACCGCGCGCCGCTCTTCGCCGAAAGGATCGGCCCCGTCTGCAGCCCGGATCTGGCGGAGCGGTTCGAGGGCAAGGGCGGTGTCGTCGGCGTGCCGATCCTGCACACGAGCACCCGGCCGGGGGCGTGGGACGACTGGCGGCGCCTCACCCGCTTCCGGGTCGAGGCCGCCGCGGAGCAGACCTTCGAGCACTTCTATCTCGCGCTGCAGGCGGCCGTCGCGGGCGTGGGCGTGGCCATCGGCCCGTACGCGCTCGTCCACGACGACCTGATGCGCGGGCAGCTGGTCGCGCCTTTCGGCCTGGTCGCGGATGGCACGGGCTATCAGCTGCTCAGCCCGCAGACACCCGGGCAGGACAGCCGGATCGCCCTCCTCCTCGGATGGCTGCGGACCCAGGCGGCCGAGCTGTGAGGACGTTCACACAGCGGGCGGACCGGCGGCCCGGCGGGGCGACCGGCCTGGCCAGTGTGGGGAGTGAGCTGGCAGGATCGCGCCATGCTCGCCTCGCTCTCCCGTGCCGCCCGCCGTCGCCTCCTCCAGGCGTCGGCGGCGCTTCTGGTGGTGTGCGGGCTGCTGGTGTGGTGGCTCGTTCCGTTCGGTACACCCGCGCCGAGCGGCCGCGTCACGTTCAGTACGGGCGTTCCCACCGGCGTCTACCAGCGGTACGGCGAACTGCTGCAGCAGGCCCTCGCCCGCGACCTGCCGGACGTCTCGATAACGCTCAAGGACAGCGAGGGCTCCCAGCAGAACCTCGCCCGGCTGGCCTCCGGCGAGGCGGACTTCACCATCGCGGCTGCCGATGCCGTCGCCCAGTACCAGCGGGACCGGAAGCCGGGGTTCGACCGGCTGCGCGGCTGCGCGCGCCTCTACGACGACTACGTACAGCTCGTGGTCCGCAAGGGGTCGGCCGCGAAGTCGGTGGCCGATCTGCGCGGGCTGCGCGTCGGTGTCGGCCAGGAGGGCTCCGGGGTCCGGCTCATCGCGGACCGGGTCCTCGCGGCGGGCGGCCTCACCCCCGACATCGACATCGAACCGGTGTCCGCCGGCATCGACACCATGCCGGGTCTCCTGGAGCGCGGTGAGCTGGACGCGTTCTTCTGGTCCGGCGGCCTTCCCACGCAGGCGGTCCAGGCCCTCTCCCAGCGCTTTCCGGTACGGCTCGTCCCGCTGGACGCCGCCCTGGTCGACAACCTCCACGACGTCGGCGAGTCGACCCGCCACTACCGCTCCGCGGTCATCCCCGCGGACGCCTACGCCCAGGCGCAGGACGGGCAGCCGGTGGAGACGCTGGCGGTGGCGAACCTCCTGGTGACGACGGACGCGGCGGATTCGTCCCTGGTGGAGGGTTTCACGCGCACCGTGATCAGAAGCCGCGATCGGATCGGCGGCCAGGTGCATCCGGCGCAGCTGGTGGATCTGCGGACCGCGATCTACACGGAACCTCTGAGCCTGCACGAGGGCGCGCGGCGCTACTACCGCTCCGTGAAACCGTAGGGGCCCACTCGGGTCGGCGCCCGGCCGCCGCACGCCCCGAGCGGTGGCTCCTCGTCCTGGGTCCGCCGGCAGGGGCCGGGTATCCGGTCACGTGCCGTCCGGCGGTGGCCCGGACCGAGCCGGACGAGGACTCCGGCCGTCACCGCCCCTGCGGAGCCGTCCTCGGCACCGTGACCGTCACCCGCAGCCCGTGCGGCTCGTTCGGCGCGTAGGCGATCGAGCCGCCCCCCGCCGCCAGCAGCACCCGGGAGATGGACAGGCCCAGACCCGAGCCGTTGATGTTCTGGTGGCGGTTGCTGCGCCAGAAGCGGTCGCCGACCCGGTCGAGCTCCTCGGGCGTCAGCCCCGGCCCGTGGTCCGCCACCACGATCGTGCAGGTGTCTCCGCCGGCCGTCACGGTGACGGTGACCTCTTCCCCCTCCGGGGTGAACTTGAGCGCGTTGTCGATCACCGCGTCGAGCGCGCTGGAGAGCGCCACCGGGTCCGCCCAGGCCGTCACCGCCCGTCGCTCGCCGCTCAGCCGTACGCCCTTCTCCTCGGCGAGCGGGCGCCAGGCCGCGATCCGCTCGGCCGCCATCGCGCCGATGTCGGCGAGGCGCAGATCCGCGGCGGCGTGCTCGGCGAGCGCGAGGTCGAGCAGGTCGTCGAGAACCCGCGCGAGCCGCTTGCCCTCCGTACGGACGGAGGCGATCTCCTCGTTGCCCTCGGGGAGTTCGAGGGCGAGCAGCTCGATGCGGAGCAGGAGCGCGGAGAGCGGGTTGCGCAGCTGGTGGGAGGCGTCGGCGACGAAGGCGCGCTGCTGCTCCAGGACGTCCTCGACGTTGTCGGCCATCTCGTTGAACGAACGGGCCAGGCGGCGCAGTTCGGGCGGTCCGCCGGCCGCGGCGACCCGGGACTTCATCCGGCCGGTGGCGATGTCGTGGGTGACGGCGTCCAGCACACGGACCGGGCGCAGCACCCAGCCGGTGAGCCGGAAGGCGGCGCCGACGGCGAGCAGCATCGCCGCGAACTCGCCGGCCGCGATGATCAGCCAGCCGCTCAGAATGCGGGAACGCAGCTGCCCGGTGGGCGAGTCGGTGACCACGACGGCGACGACGTCACCGTCCCGTACGACCGGGGAGGCGATCGTGAGGCGGGCGTCCGGCTGCCACGGCCAGACCTGCGGCGGGTCGTGACTGCGGCGGCCGAGCAGCGCCTCGTTGAAGGCCCGCCGGCCCTCGCCCGCGTAGGGGACGACCCAGTCCTCGGGCGCGGCGGCCATGGCCCGGTTGTCGCGGTAGAAGATGCCGGTACGGATGCCGTACACGTCGTGGTAGCTGGCGAGTTCACCGTTGAGCGTGATGCGGCGCTCGTCGAGCCAGGGGTCGGTCTCGTTGACGAACTGGGCGAGCGCGGCGAACCGCGCCGCGTCGTCGAGCCGGTCGACGACCACGCGCTGCTGTTCGGAGGCGGCGAGGCTGGCGGCGAGCGGGAAGCCGAGGGCGAGCAGGACCCCGGCCATGAGGACGATGAGGAGCGGGAGGAGACGGGTACGCACGTGAGGGATCCGGGCGGCTACGCGGCCGGGGCGACCAGGCGGTAGCCGACGCCGCGCACGGTCTCGATCAGGGCGGGCATCGCGAGCTTGGCGCGCAGCGAGGCGACGTGCACCTCGAGTGTGCGGCCGGTCCCCTCCCAGCTGGTGCGCCAGACCTCGCTGATGATCTGCTCGCGCCGGAAGACCACACCGGGCCGCTGGGCGAGCAGGGCGAGCAGGTCGAACTCCTTGCGCGTGAGCTGCACGGCGGTGCCGTCGACGCTGACCCGGCGGGTGGGCAGCTCGATGACGACGGAGCCGAGCCGCAGCGCGGAGTCGTCGCCGGCCGCACCGGACTCGTCGCCACCGGTCGAGCGCCGGCTGACGGCGTGGATCCGGGCGAGCAGTTCTCCGGTGTCGTACGGCTTGACGACGTAGTCGTCGGCCCCGAGATTGAGCCCGTGTATGCGCGAACGGACGTCGGCGCGCGCGGTCACCATGATCACGGGGGTGGTGGTGAGCTTACGGATCCGGCCGCAGACCGTGTACCCGTCCTGGTCGGGCAGCCCGAGGTCGAGCAGGATCACGCCGTACGACGGGCGCTCCCCGTGCGCGGCGGGCAGCACCGCCTGCAGCGCCTCCTCGCCGTTGCGGGCGTGCGTGACCGAGAACCCGTGCTTCGCCAGTACGGCGGACAGGGCCGCGGCGACATGGTCGTCGTCCTCGACGAGCAGCAGTCTCATGGCCCCCCTCCAGTGGCTTCGTGTCTCGTGGCTCGTGGCTTGTGGCTCGTGGCTTGTGGCTTGTGGCTTGTGGCTTGTGGCTTGTGGCTTGTGGCTGCGCGGCTCGTGGCCGTGCGGCTTCGTACCGTACGGCTTCATGCCCCGCGGTTGTGCGGCTGTGCGATTTCGCGGCCTGATGATCGCGTGATGGCTATCTGTGTACCAGGGCATGAACGCCGATCGTCGGTGTCACAGTCAAGTGTCCCCCAGTTACGTCGGGGTATCTGTTATGGACCCGGTACGCCACCGGGCGTCCCGTTCACGCAGTGTGTCCGGTTGCGGCCGTATCGTTATCCTCAATTTCCGCTCAGATGTAATGACGGTCGTCGCACGACGTGCCTAGTGTCCTCCCCAACCGAGGAGGACGGAGCAAGAAGCCGATGAGCGGAGTGTCAGTGACCAAGGGCTCGGAAAACGCCGTACCGGCGGCGGGCGACCTGGTCGTGCTGTCCAACGTGAACAAGCACTTCGGCGCGCTGCATGTGCTCCAGGACATCGACCTGACGATCGCCCGGGGCGAAGTCGTGGTCGTCATCGGACCCTCCGGGTCCGGCAAGTCCACGCTGTGCCGCACCATCAACCGCCTGGAGACGATCGACTCCGGCACCATCACCATCGACAACCGGCCGCTGCCCCAGGAGGGCAAGGAGCTGGCCCGGCTGCGCGCCGACGTCGGCATGGTCTTCCAGTCCTTCAATCTCTTCGCGCACAAGACCGTGCTCGAGAACGTGATGCTGGGACAGGTCAAGGTCCGCAAGGCCGACAAGAAGGCCGCAGAGAACAAGGCCCGCGCGCTGCTCGACCGGGTGGGTGTCGGTACCCAGGCGGACAAGTACCCCGCGCAGCTCTCCGGCGGACAGCAGCAACGCGTCGCGATCGCCCGTGCGTTGGCGATGGACCCGAAGGTCATGCTGTTCGACGAGCCGACCTCGGCCCTCGACCCCGAGATGATCAACGAGGTTCTTGAGGTCATGCAGCAACTGGCGCGTGACGGGATGACGATGGTCGTCGTCACCCATGAGATGGGTTTCGCCCGTTCCGCCGCCAACCGCGTGGTGTTCATGGCGGACGGCAGGATCGTCGAAGAGGCCACGCCCGACCAGTTCTTCAGCAACCCGCGAAGCGACCGGGCCAAGGACTTCCTTTCGAAAATCCTGCACCACTGACGACGGTCAGCCCTCATGCTTCACCCTGCAGATCAACAACCCACGAACCAAGGGATGTTCACATGAAGCTCCGCAAGACCGCGGCCGTGGCCGTCGCCGTGCTCGCGCTGACCGCGACCGCCTGTGGTGGCAAGGAGGGCTCGGCCGGCGACAAGCCCGCCGTGAAGCCCGGCGACTCGAGCGCCCCGCAGCTTCCCAAGTACATCGTCGCCACCGACGTGAGCCTGGACTCGCCGACCTTCAAGAAGGCGAAGGAGCGCGGCAAGCTGATCATCGGCTCCAAGGCCGACCAGCCCTACCTCGGCTTCGAGGACCAGGCCACCAAGGAGCGGTCCGGCTTCGACATCGAGATCGCCAAGATGATCGCGGCGGAGCTCGGCTTCACCGAGGACAAGATCGAGTGGATGACCGTCGACTCCAAGGCCCGCGAGTCGACGATCTCGCTCGGCAAGATCGACTACTACGTCGGTACGTACACGATCAACGACAAGCGCAAGGCGCTCGTCGGCTTCGCGGGTCCTTACTACAAGGCCGGCGCCGACCTCCTGGTCCGCAAGGACGAGACCGCGATCACCGGTCCGCAGAGCCTCAAGGGCAAGAAGGTCTGCTCCATCACGGGCTCCACCCCGCTGCAGGAGATCAAGAAGCCCGAGTACGGTGCCCAGACCGTCGAGCTCGCCAAGTACTCGGACTGCGTGCAGCAGCTGCTCACCAAGCAGGTCGACGCCGTCACCACGGACGACTCGATCCTCAAGGGCTACGCCGCCGCCAACGCCGGCAAGCTCAAGGTGGTCGGCAAGCCGTTCACCGAGGAGCCCTACGGCGTCGGCATGAACAAGGACGACAAGGTCCTGCGCGCCAAGGTCAACGACATCCTTGAGAAGAAGATCCAGGACGGCACGTACAAGAAGATCTACGAGGCGACTCTGGGTCTGTCCGGCTCCGCGTACGTTGCGCCGCCGGCCGTCAACCGCTACTGACAGCACGCTTGAACGCGAGCGCCCCGTACGGGAGTACGGGGCGCCGCTCCCCTGCGCGCGCCTCACCCTTGCCTTGCCCGTATGCCTTGTCCGTAGGCCGCTGACCGCCGACGCGGAGACCTCATGAACGTACTGCTCGACCATTTCCCGGAGTTCCGCGACGGCTTCATAGGAACCGTGTCGATCACCGCCGTCAGCTCGGTCATCGCGCTGGTCCTCGGCATCATCGTCGCCGGCTTCCGGGTCTCGCCCGTCCCTCCGCTGCGCTTCTTCGGCACAGCCTGGGTCACGCTGCTGCGCAACACCCCGCTGACGCTGCTCTTCCTCGTCTCGTTCTTCGTTGTCCCGGAGATCTTCTTCCCGGGCATGAGCCCCTTCGTGCTCGGCTCGCTCGCGCTGGGCTTCTACACCTCCGCATTCGTCTGTGAGGCCGTCCGCTCCGGCATCAGCACCGTGCCGCTCGGTCAGGCGGAGGCCGCCCGCTCACTGGGAATGACGTTCTTTCAGACGCTGCGGATGATCGTGCTGCCGCAGGCCACCCGGACCGTACTGCCGCCGCTGAGCTCGATCTTCATCGCCCTCACCAAGAACTCGGCTATCGCCGGCGCCTTCAGCGTCACCGAACTCTTCGGCTGGCAGACACTGATGAGCGAGCAGGGCTACGCCATCGGCCCGATCTTTGTCTGGGTGGCCGCCGCGTACCTGGTCGTCACCTTCACCATCAGCGGGATCTTCCGTCTCCTTGAGCGCCGCATGGAGGTCGCCCGATGAGTGCCAGCGTTCTCTACGACACCCCGGGCCCCAAGGCGCGCGTCCGCAACCGGATCTACGCCGCTCTGGGCACTGTGGCCATCATCGCGCTCGTCGCCGTGAGCATCCTCCGGCTCGGGGACAAGGGTCATCTCGACCCGGCGATGTGGGACATCTTCAACTACGCGGGCATCCGGCAGAACATCGCCGAGGCTCTCCTCTCCACCCTGAAGGCGTTCGGTCTCGCGGCCGTCGGTTCGCTCGTTCTCGGTGTCCTGCTCGCTGTCGCCCGGCTGTCCGACCACCGGCCCGTCCGCGTGGTGGCCACCGGCTTCATCGAGGTCTTCCGCTCCATCCCGCTGCTGATCACGATCTACGCCGTGTGGGTCGGCTTCCTCGTCGACTACTCGATGTGGGCCCTCGCCCTCGGCCTGTCGATCTACAACGGGTGCGTCCAGGCCGAGGTCCTGCGCGCCGGCGTGAACTCGGTGCCGAAGGGCCAGCGCGAGGCCGCGTACGCCCTGGGCATGAGCAAGACCCAGGTGATGACGAACGTCCTGATGCCGCAGGCCGTCCGGGCGATGCTGCCGACGATCATCAGCCAGCTGGTGGTCACCCTGAAGGACACCTCGCTCGGCTTCGTCATCCTCTACCCCGAACTGCTCTACTCGGCCCGGCTGATCGCCTCCAACACGCAGGTCAACGGCCAGTACCCGTACGTCTCCACGATCGTGGTCTTCGGCGCCATCTACATCGCGCTGTGTCTGGCGCTCTCCGCGCTGGCGACGTGGATCGAGAAGCGGGGCCGGCGGGCGAAGACCGGGATCGCGGTCCACGCGGCGGCCGACCCGGCGGAGGCGCCCGGAGTGCTGGACGACGCGGCGCCCACGGGTACCGGTGACGGGCCCGACGTGGCCGACGGGCCTGGTATCACGAAGAACTGACAGTATGTGACATCATCCGGGGGCAGTGGCGGTCGCGCCGCTGCCCCCGTCACTTGACGCAAGCACCCGCAGTGGGTTGCATACGTTCTGTGATCACGCACCGGGCTCGCGCCACACTTCGCTGTGCTACCCGCATGACCGAACGGCCTTCAGGAGCCGCGCCGTGGACCCGGTGATCATCGTCGGCGCGGGGCCCGTGGGCCTCGCGCTCTCCCTTGCCCTGGCCTCGCAGGGCGTACCCAGCGTCGTCCTGGACGAGGGCCCGGGCAAGGAGGAACCGCGCCCCGCCCGGACCGTCGTGCTGCGCGCCGACATGGCCGCGATGATGGAACGGCTCGGCTGCGCCACCCTCCGTGACGAGGGGGTCCGCTGGGTCGGCTGGCGCTCACTGCGACGCAAGCAACAGATGAGGCACATCGAGCTTGATCTCGGCCTCGGTGGTACGGAGAGTGACGGCGGGGGCGGCCTGGTGGCTCCGCTGCACATCCCGCAGCACGCCCTCGCGCGCGGCCTGCGCGACGCGATCGCCGGCCAGGAGCTCGTCCAGCTCGTCACCGATGCCCGTCTCGACACGATCGAGCAGGACGCGAGCGGCGTCACCGCACACACCCGACGCCCCGGATCCGGCCTCAGTCCCAGCCCCAGCCCCAGCCCCAGCTCCGGCTCCGGCTCCGGCTCCGGCGGGACCTGGTGGCGCGGCAGCCATCTGGTCGGCTGCGACGGCGCCCGCTCCACGGTCCGCAAGCTGCTCTCCATCCGCTTCCCCGGCCGTACGGCGGTGGAGCGGCACGCCGTCGCCGCGCTGCGCACCGAACTCCCCTGGCCCGGTGAGGCCCTGTTGCACCGTCAGCCGCCGTGGCGGGGCGGCGGCGACGAGATCACGGCCCGCCCGCTGCCCGACGGGGTCTGGCGGATCGACTGGCTGCTGCCGCCGCGCGGGGAGCTCGTCACGCCCGACGCGCTGGTCACCAGGATCCGCGACACCCTGGCGGGCTGGTGCGGCGGCGAGACACCCCCGTACGAGTTGATCGACACCGGCGTCCACACGCTGCACCACCGGCTCGCCCGGCGCTGGCGCGTGGACCGGGTCTTCCTCGCGGGCGACGCCGCGCATCTGCTGGGCGCCGTCGGCACCCAGGGCCTCGACGAGGGGCTGCGGGACGCCGACAACCTGGCCTGGAAGCTCGCGTACGCCTGGCACCACGGGGCCTCGGACACGCTGCTCGACAGCTACCAGAGCGAGCGGCGGGCGGCCGTGGCCTCCCGGTTGCGGGCCGCCGACCAGTCGCTGCCCGTGCTGCGCGGCGGCGGGGGGCTGCGGACGTATCTCGCGGGTGGCTCACGCGGTCACGACTCCCTGCTGACGGATGGTCACCTGGGGCGCGGCCCGCTGGGCGCGCCCCCCGCGTACCCGCACTCCCCCCTCGCGCCCCAGGACGCCGGTGCGTCCCGGACGCCGGTCGGCACGGGCGCCGGCGCGCCGGTCGAGGACGTCCCCGTCACCGCCCCCGACGGCACGACCGTACGGCTGCGGGACCGGCTCGGTCAGGGGCGGCTCCTGGTGGTCCTGGTCGCGCCCGGGACGGGTGTGTGGGACCGGCGGCACTGGATGAGCGCCGGCGTGATGCCCCGGCTCGTGGAGGCGGTGCGGGCCCTGCCCGTGAAGGCGGAGCTGCTGGTGACCGAGGCGTACCCGGGCGCCGCGGCCCACACGGTCCTGCTGGTACGGCCGGACGGGCATCTGGTCGCGTCGTTCCCCGGAGTCCGGCCGGAGGAGCTGTACGCGGCGGCGGACGCGACCCGGGGTGGTTCGACGGCCGCCGAGGCGGCTGCCGAGAAGAACCGCACCGCGGACATCAATTGACCCTCACAGGCGTACATGGTGTACTCCGGAGCGTGACCGACACCGATGTGTGCCTGTGGCGGAGGGTCCATATGGACCTCGTCCGCTACGCGGGCTGCGTGTGTCGCCCGTCCTGCTGAATTCGCCCCTCCCCTCGCGCGCCCCTCGCCGCTGACGTCGGCGTACTCTCGCGCGCTTCTCCCCGCGAACCCTCAGGACGGTCTCCCGTGACCCAGCACGTCTCAGCGCCCTCCGCGGTCTCCTCCGGCTCCCCCGCCCCCATCGTTCCTCTCGCCCCCATCGCCCCCGTCGCCCCGACCGAAGCGGACCTTCTGGACTTCGTCCGCCGCACCGCGGCGGACACCGACCTGGTCGACTCGCTGCCGCTCGATCCCGAGGGCCGTACCTGGGTACGGCTCGACGGGCCCGGCGGCAGCGAGGCCTGGCTCATCGGCTGGCCGCCCGGCACCGGCACCGGCTGGCACGACCACGCCGAGTCGCGCGGCGCGTTCGCCACCGCACGCGGCGCCCTGAAGGAGAACTCCCTGGCGGTGCGACTGCCTTCGGGCGGCTGGAAGACCCTGGAACTGGCCGACGGGGTCGACCGGGAGCGGACCTTGCCGGCGGGCAAGGGCCGTGCGTTCGGGCGGCACCATGTGCACGAGGTGCTCAACGAGTCCCGTGACGCGCACGCCGTGTCGGTCCACGCGTACTACCCGCCGCTCCCCCTGATCCGGCGCTTCAGCCGGTCGGGCGCGGTGCTCCGTCTTGAGCAGGTCGAGCGTCCGGAGGACTGGCAGTGAGCGAGCGCGGCGCAACCGAGCCCGTGGGGATCGACACGCTGCTGGAGCGGGTCAGGTCCGGCCTGGACCGTATCGATGCGCGCGCGGCCTACGAGGCGTACGAGGCGGGTGACGCGCTCCTGGTCGACATCCGGTACGCGGCGCTGCGCGGCCGGGACGGGCTGATCCCCGGCGCGCTGGTCGTGGAGCGCAACGAGCTGGAGTGGCGGCTCGATCCGCTGGGCAGCCATCGCGCGCCGGAGGCGAACAGTCACGACCTGCGGGTGGTGGTGCTCTGCAACGAGGGCTACGCGTCCTCGCTGGCGGCCGCCTCGCTGCGGCAGCTGGGGCTGCACCGGGCGACCGATGTGATCGGCGGCTTCCAGGCGTGGAAGGGGGCGGGCCTTCCGGTGCTGCTGTCCGGGGCGAGCGGTCAGCCGGTACGGCCGTGGCAGGCTCCCGGCCGCTGAGACCTGAAGTCGCGTACGGAGCGGGCCGGGACGGGCCGGGGCGAGCCGTGCAGGCCTGACGGGTCGCCGGCGGACCTCCGGCCCCTTCGGTCCGAGGGTCCGGGCGGACCGCTGCTCTCCGCCTTCCGCCCTCCTGCTCCCCGTCCCGTCTAGAAGGGCTCTTCCAGCCCCTCCGTGTCCTCGCCCTCTTCCTCCAGGGCCTGTCTGACGACCCGCAGGGCCATGCCCTCCGGGTATCCCTTGCGGGCGAGCATCCCCGCGAGCCTGCGGAGCCGGCGGTCCCGGTCGAGCCCGCGGGTGGCGCGGAGCTTGCGGTCGACGAGCTCGCGCGCGGTGATCTCCTCCTGCTCGGAGTCCAGTTGCCCCACCGCGTCCTGGATCAGCGAGGGGTCGACGCCCTTGGTGCGCAGCTCGCGGGCGAGCGCCCGGCGGGCCAGCCCGCGCCCGTGGTGCCGGGACTCGACCCACGCGTCCGCGAAGGCGGCGTCGTCGATCAGCCCGACGTCCTCGAAGCGGGAGAGGACCTCCTCGGCGACCTCGTCGGGGATCTCACGCTTGCGCAGGGCGTCGGCGAGCTGCTTGCGCGTACGGGGGGTCCCGGTGAGCAGGCGCAGGCAGATCGCCCGCGCCCGCTCAGCCGGATCCTGGGGCGACAGCTCCTTCTCGGCCCTCGACGAGTCGGGGCTGTCGCCCGGCCATTCGGTGCGACCGGTCACCGGGTCAGCTCTTGGCTGCCGGGGCCTTGGTCGCCTTGGTGGCCTTGGCCGCCGGGGCGGTCTTCGCCGCCTCGTCCGTGGCCGCGGCCTCCGTGCCACCCGCGGCGTCCGCACCCGCCTCGGCCGGCGCGGCGCCCGGACGGACGCCGACGCCCAGCTTCTCCTTGATCTTCTTCTCGATCTCGTCGGCGAGGTCGGGGTTGTCCTTCAGGAAGTTGCGGGCGTTCTCCTTGCCCTGGCCGAGCTGGTCGCCCTCGTACGTGTACCAGGCGCCGGCCTTGCGCACGAAGCCGTGCTCCACGCCCATGTCGATCAGGCCGCCCTCTCGGCTGATGCCCTGGCCGTAGAGGATGTCGAACTCGGCCTGCTTGAAGGGCGGCGCGACCTTGTTCTTGACGACCTTGACGCGGGTGCGGTTACCGACCGCGTCCGTGCCGTCCTTGAGGGTCTCGATGCGGCGGATGTCGAGACGCACCGACGCGTAGAACTTCAGGGCGCGGCCACCGGTCGTGGTCTCGGGCGAGCCGAACATCACGCCGATCTTCTCGCGGAGCTGGTTGATGAAGATCGCGGTGGTCTTGGACTGGTTGAGCGCGCTGGTGATCTTCCGGAGGGCCTGGCTCATCAGACGGGCCTGGAGACCCACGTGCGAGTCACCCATCTCACCCTCGATCTCCGCACGCGGGACGAGCGCGGCGACGGAGTCGATGACGATCAGGTCGAGGGCGCCGGAGCGGACCAGCATGTCGACGATCTCGAGGGCCTGCTCACCGTTGTCCGGCTGGGACAGGATGAGGTTGTCGATGTCGACCCCGAGCTTCTTCGCGTACTCGGGGTCGAGGGCGTGCTCGGCGTCCACGAACGCGACCTGGCCGCCGGCCTTCTGGGCGTTGGCGACGGCGTGCAGGGTCAGGGTCGTCTTACCGGAGGACTCCGGTCCGTAGATCTCCACGACACGGCCGCGGGGCAGTCCGCCGACACCGAGGGCGATGTCGAGGGCGGTCGAGCCGGTGGAGATCACCTCGATCGGCTCCTGGGTGCGGTCGCCCATGCGCATCACGGCACCCTTGCCGAATTGCCGTTCAATCTGCGCGAGGGCGGCATCGAGTGCCTTCTCGCGGTCGGTACCTGCCATGGGTTCCACCCGGTTTGCTTGAGTCGATCGCTTCATGTGAAAGACGCTAACCCCTGCCACTGACAATGGGCCCCGGCGTCCCTCCGACCTGTGGATAACTCGCCCATAACCCCGCGATTCCAGGGGCCGGAATCCCATAAGAATGGATGTTCGATTTTGATGTCAAGCGCACCACGCCCGGATCCGGGTGCGGTCCTGTGACTGAGCGTTCCGGTTGGCCACTGAGCGCCGCACTTGGCCGATCGGGTTCGGGCAAGGACCGGGACGCGCGTTGCATACCTCGCCTGGGCGGCCGATCGGTGGTCGGGCCCGCTTCCGACCGCAGTGCGGCTCGTCTCGGCGTCGCTGGCCGCAGCCGGGAGCCGGGCAAACTGCCTAAGGATCTCCTAGGACCACCAGCTCGGCCACCTTCGCCTCCCGGCGCTGCGTCAACGTCGTCAGTCCCTGGCCCCGGCCGGCCTACCGCTCCTGGCCGGACGTGTTCCACGACGAGACGGGTGGCGTGCTCCGAGCCGGGTGCGCTCCCGACGGCGGCATGCGGACGACCGCGACGCCGCCGTCCAGGTCCACCGTCGTCCGGTTCGGCGGCGCTCCGTCCTCCTCGTCGTCGCGCATCAGCAGCGCCGACTGCCGTTCCTTGAGTTCGTTCTGCTTCCCCGGCGAGAAGTTCGCGTGGAGCTGCTCGAAGCGGGTCGCCGAGATCTGGCCCTGCCGGGCGCTGTTGCGCCACGGCAGCGCTCCGGCTCGCCCGGCACGGAGAAGCAGCTGATCCGCGAAGGCGACGACGGTCAGCAGGATGACCAGTCCGGGCAAGGTCACGAAGACGGCGAACTCCATGGCCTCAGTATCCGGGGCGGGCGGCGATCGAAGGAGGGATTGCCGGGCATAGGCCCGCGCCCGGCTCCACGAGGCCCAAACCAGTCGTCGAACGATCATGATCCCTGCCATCCTGGCCCGCATGAATCAGAACCCCGTCGACCAGGCCCGACGTCTCGTCCGTGACCGTTTCCCCGAGGCGCTCGCCGTCGTCCTCGCCGGGTCGACGGCCACGGGGCGGGATACGGCGGGAAGCGACCTGGACATCGCCGTGCTCATCGAGGACGGCGGCGAGAGCTGTCGGGAGACGATCCGGTTCGAGGGGCGGGTCGTGGAGCTGTTCGTTCACACCTGGGCCGGTCTCGTGGAGCTCTTCGCCACGGATGCCGCCGCGCGCCGCGGGGTCCTGCAGAGCATGTACGCCACCGGACTCGTCCTACTCGACTCGAACGGCGCGGCCGGGCGGGCCCGTTCGCTCGCCGAGGAGGGGCTCCGCACAGGCCCGCCGGCGCTGGATCCGGCGACCGTCGAGACCAGGAGGTACGGGCTGACGGACGCGCTGGACGATCTCGTCGACGCGGCCGACCGCATCGAGGCCCTGGCGGTCGCCGGGTTCGTCCTCGGCACCGCGGCTGATCTGCTCTGCGACCACCACCGCGCCTGGATCGGCGGCGGGAAGTGGCTGCCCCGGCGCCTCATGGAGGCGGACCCCGAACGCGGTGCCGCCCTTCTCGAAGGACACCTGCGCCTGTGCGAGTCGGGCGACCCCACCGCCCTGCTCGACGCGACGTCGGAGATCCTCGACCTCGCCGGCGGGCCGCTGCGCGAGGGGTACCGCAGGACCTGGAACGGCGCCATCGATTCGGTCGCCGCCGCCCGGCGCTGACCGGGTGCCGGCGCCCGGTCAGCGCCGGTCAGCGCCGGTCAGCGCCGGGCGGCGACAGGACGCAGCCGGGCCGGCGTGCCCGCGCCTATCCTTCCTGGCATGGCCCTCCCCTTCCGCGTCCGTGGCCGCCGCGTGTCCCCACGGGCCGCCGACGCCACCGTGGCGCTGGTCGTCACGCTCGTCGTGGTCGTCTGGACGCTGGTGTCCGCGCGGTACGCGAGCGAGCCCGTCGCCCGTACGGTCGTCGGCTGGGCGCTCATCGCGATCGGGTGCGGTGCGCTGTACTTCCGCCGCCGGGTGCCGGTCACGGTCGCGGTCGTCACGCTGCTCGCTTGCGCGGTCTACTACCCGGTGTCCATGCAGGACGGGCCGCTGATGATCGCCTTCGCGCTCGCGCTCTACACCACGGCCGCGGAGGGCCGGTTCGCCGCCGCCGTCGCGCTCGCCGCCATCACGCTGCTCGCCGTCGGGCTCGGCGAGATCCGGCAGGAGCCGGGGCGCCGGCAGATCGACGACACCTCGCTGGCGATGCTGTCCGGCTGGCTGATCAGCCTGGTCGCCGTGGGCCGCGCCCAGCGCACCCGGCTCGCCTATCTGCACGAGGTGGAGCAGCGGGCGCTCGCCGCCGAGCGGGAGCAGGAGGCGCGGGCGCGGCAGAGCGCCACCGAGGAGCGGCTGCGGATCGCCCGCGAGCTGCACGACGTGCTCGGTCACAGCATCTCGCTGATCAACGTCCAGTCCGGTGCCGTACTGCACCGGCTGGGCAAGAAGCCGGAGCCCGGCGTCGCACTGGCCGCCGCCGAGGAGGCGCTGGAGGCGGTGAAGGCCACCAGCAAGGACGCGCTGCGCGAGCTGCGCGCGACGCTCGGGGTGCTGCGTCAGGCCGACGAGTCCGCGCCGACCTCGCCGACCTCGGGTCTCGCCCTGCTCGGAGAGCTGGTGGAGCGGGCCAGGAGCACGGGTCTCGACGTCCGTACGGAGCTGAGCGGTACGCCCGTACCGCTGGCGCCGCCGGTCGATCTCGCCGCGTACCGGATCGTGCAGGAGTCGCTGACCAATGTGACCCGGCATTCCGGGGCCCGTACCGCGACGGTCGCGCTCGACTGGCGTACGGACGAACTGCGCCTGCGGATCGAGGACGACGGCGAGGGAGCTCCGGAGGAGCGGCCGCAGGGCAGCGGCATCCGCGGCATGGCCGAGCGCGCCCGGGCGTTCGGCGGCGAACTGACCGCGCGCAGCACCGCCGAGGGTTTCCGGGTCGACGCCCGGCTGCCGCTCGGAACACCGCCTTCCGCCATCTCTAAGGGGGACCTTCGATGATCCGCGTCGTACTCGCCGACGACCAGACACTGGTCCGGGCCGGGTTCCGCTCGATCCTGGCCGACGAGGACGACATCGAGGTGGTCGGGGAGGCCGCGGACGGCGAGCAGGCGATCGCGCTCGCCCGTGAACTGCGCCCGGACGTGGTCCTGATGGACATCCGGATGCCGGGCCTCGACGGTCTGGAGGCCACCCGCCGGATCACCGCCGACCCCCGGCTCGAAGGGGTCCGGGTGGTCATCCTGACGACCTTCGACGTCGACGACTACGTGTACGGGGCGCTGCGCGCCGGGGCGAGCGGCTTCCTTGTCAAGGACACCGAGCCGATGGAGCTGCTGCACGGGGTACGGGTGGTGGCGCGAGGCGACGCGCTGATCGCCCCGGCGGTCACCCGCCGGCTGATCGCGGAGTTCGCGGGCCGCTCCAGGCAGCCGGACCCGAGCCCGCGCCTGAACGCCCTGACCGAGCGGGAGCGCGAGGTCATGGGCCTGGTGGGGGCGGGGCTCTCCAACGACGAGATCGCCCGGCGTCTCGTCCTCTCCCCGGCGACCGCCAAGACCCATGTCAGCCGGATCATGACCAAGCTCGACGTCCGCGACCGGGCGCAGCTGGTGATCCTGGCGTACGAGTCGGGGATGATCACGCCCGGCTGGCTGACGTAGCTCCCCCTAGGGGACACGCGCGCGTGGGCGCAACTCCTGGGGTACGCGCGCGTGGGGCGACGCAACCGTGGGGGTACGCCCACTGACCACCGCCGGGCGACGCCGCGCCCGTAGCCGTACGCCGACGCTGGCAGCGTGAATCCAGACGTCCTCGATCTCGCCCGGCTGCAGTTCGCCCTCACGGCGGGCGGCCACTTCCTCTTCGTCGCCCTCACGCTGGGGCTCGCGACCGTCGTCGCCGTGATCCAGACCGTGGCGACGATCGGACGGAAGCCGCTGCACGCGCGCATGGTGCGGTTCTGGGGCCAGCTGTACGTGATCAATTACGCGGTCGGGATCGTCACCGGCATCGTGATGGAGTTCCAGTTCGGGATGAGCTGGAGCGGTCTCACCCACTACGCGGGCAATGTCTTCGGCGCCTCGCTCGCGGTCGAGACGATCGTCGCGTTCTTCGTCGAGTCGACGTTCCTGGGCCTGTGGATCTTCGGCTGGCACCGGTTCAATCGCTGGGTCCATCTGGCGATGATCTGGGTCGTCACGCTGACCGCGTATCTGTCCGCGTACTGGATCCTGGTCTCCAACGGCTTCCTCAACCACCCGGTGGGACACCGGACGGAGGGCGGGAAGCTGGTCCTGGACGACCCGGTCGCCGTGCTGACGAACCCCTCTGCCCTGCAGGCGTTCGGGCACATCCTGGCCGGGGCGCTGCTGACGGCCGGTTTCTTCGTCGCCGGGGTCAGCGCGTACCACCTGTTCCGGCGCTCGCCCGAGTGGGAGTTCTTCGGCAAGAGCCTGCGGATCGGCGTGTTCCTGGCCTTCCCCGCGCTGATGGTCACCGCCGTCTTCGGCGACATCCAGTTCGCCGCGCTGCGCACCCTCCAGCCCATGAAATCGGCCGTGTTCAGCCAGAAGACTGCCGAAATCGCCCAGCTCCAGGCGGACATGGTCGCCCGCTTCGGTCCCGGCGAGTACGTCCCCTCCGAGGCGTGGACCCGGGGCGGCGGTCTCGTCATGCTCATCTGCTTCGCCCTGATGATGTACTTCACCTTCGCCGGCGTGATCCTGGCCTGTTTCAAGAAGGTCGTCTTCCGCTTCCGGCTGTGGCATCTGGCACTGATGGCCGCCGTGCCGCTGCCCTACCTCGCGATGATCAGCGGCTGGGTCTTCCGCGAGGCGGGCCGCCAGCCCTGGGTCGTGTACGGGCTGCTGAAGACCGAGGACGCCGTCTCCGGCCTCTCCCCCGGCGCGATGCGCGCCTCGCTGATCGTCTTCACCACCCTCTACGCGCTGCTCGTCGTCCTCAATGCCTGGCTGCTGGCCCGGTACGCCCGCCGGGGCCCGGCCGCCGACTCCGGTCTCGGCCACGACGACCGGGCGGCGGACGAGAACCCCGCCGACTCCCTGCCCGCCACCAGCTACTGAGGAGCGGACCGTGACCAGCCTCGACATCCTCGCCATCGCCCTGCTCGCCTTCTTCGCCACCGGCTACTTCGTACTCGCCGGCGCGGACATCGGGACCGGGATGCTCACCCCCTACCTCGGTCGCACCGACCACGAACGCCGCCTGGTCATCACCTCCTTCGCCCCCTTCTTCCTGGGCAACGAGGTGTGGCTGATCGCCACCGCGGGCGTACTCGTCGGCTGCTTCCCCGACCTCGAAGGGGAGCTGCTGTCCGGCCAGTTCGCGGTGCTCGTGCCGCTGCTCACGGGCTGGATCGTCCGTGACATCGGACTGTGGTCGCGCGGCCGGGGGCCGGGGCCGCGCTGGCGCGCACTGTGCGACGGGGCGGTGGTGTGCGGCAGTTGGACGGTCGCGCCGGCCTGGGGATGGCTGCTGGCCGGGCTGCTGACCGGTACGCCGTACGAGGCCGCCACCGGCCCCACCGCGATCCTCACCGCCCTCGCCGTGGCCGCGCTGTTCGCCGCGCACGGGCTCGGTTTCGCCACGCTCCGGCTGACCGGCCTGCCGTACGAACGCGCCCGGCTGCTGGTGGGGCGGACCGGTTCCTGGCAGTCCTTCGCCCTGACCGCCGTCCTGCTCGGCGCACTCCCCGCGCTCGCCGGAAGCACGCTCCCGCTGACCGAGCACGCCGCGGACGGCGCCACGCTCGCCCTGCTCGTCCCCGCGCTGCTCGTCCTCACCCCGCTGCTCGTCGCCGCCCAGGTGTGGACCTGGCGCACGTTCCGGCACCGGGTGACCCGTCCCTCGTACCTGTGACTCCACGACGTCACTCCCAGAGGACGTCACTCCCAGAAGGAGAAAAGACCATGACCGTCACGCGGGAGAGCGCTCCCCCGACGACTCGGCGGGGCAGCGTCTTCGAGCGCCTGGCCACTTTCTCGTACCGCCACCGCTGGTCCGCCGTGCTGCTCTGGATCGTGGTGGTGGCCGCCGCGACCGGCGCGTCGACGGCCGTCGGCAGCGCGTACCACAACGACTTCTCGCTGCCCGGTACCGATTCGCAGGCGGCGCGGACCGTCCTGGAGAGCCACGGCTCCGCCCAGGCCACGGACGCGACCCTGCAGATCGTCGTGAAGGACGAGAAGGGCGTCCGCGAGAAGACGGTCCACGCGCGCGTGGAGGGGCTGCTCGACAGGGTCGAGGGGCTCCCCGGCGTGACGGACGTCCGCGGTCCGTACGAGGACGGGGCCGCCGTCTCCGCGGACGGAACCGTCGGCTACGCCACCGTCACCCTCGACGGCGAGGCGGCGAACACGGACCGCACCGAGGTCCTGAAGATCATCGAGACCGTGCGCGCGGCCCAGGGCGACGGGCTGACCGCCGCCGTCGGCGGTGACGCGGCACGCGGCGCCGAGGAGGGCGGAGGCGGCGCGGCCGAGGGCGCGGGGATGCTGGGCGCCCTGGTCATCCTGGTCTTCCTGTTCGGTTCCCTGGTCGCCGCGAGCCTGCCCGTGGTCACCGCGGTCTTCGCGGTCGGCAGCTCGATCGGGCTGATCGCGCTGGCCTCGCATCTCGCGGACGTCGCGGACTTCACTCCGCCGGTCATGATGCTGGTCGGTCTCGGCGTCGGCATCGACTACGCGCTGCTGATCTTCTCCCGCTACCGCGGTGAGCTGCTGCAGGGCGCCGAGCCCGAACAGGCAACCCGGACCTCCCTCGACGCGGCGGGACGCACCGTCTTCTTCGCGGGCTGCACGGTGATCATCGCGCTGATGGGGCTGGTCGCGCTCGGACTCGGCTCGCTCCAGGGCGTGGCCCTCGCCGTCGCCCTGACCGTCCTGGTCACCATGGCCGCCTCCCTCACCCTGCTCCCGGCGCTGCTCGGGATCTTCGGCCGCCGGATCCAGCGGCAGGTCGCCGGGCGGGCCGCGAAGGCCGAGAGCCGCGGGCGGGTCGAGGGCGCCCGGTGGCGCAGCTGGGCGACGGCGGTGCAGAAGCGGCCGTGGGCCGCGCTCCTGGTCTCCGTGGCGGCGCTCGGCGCGCTCGCCGCGCCCGCGCTCGACCTGCGGCTCGGCTTCGCCGACGCCGGCAACGACGCCCCGGCGAAGTCCAGCAGGCAGGCGTACGACCTGCTGGCCGAAGGCTTCGGTCCCGGGTTCAACGGACCGCTGATCGTGGTCGTGGACAGCAGCGCGGGCGGCGGCGAGAGGGGCGAGGGCGGCGAGCGGGCCGGGAACGAGCTGCGCCGGGTCCTGGAGAACACGGACGGCATCGCGGCGGCGACCGCGCCGATCCCGACGAAGGACGCCGCCGTCTCCACCGTCATCGCCTTCCCCGATTCGGCTCCTCAGGCCGAGGCGACCTCGGAGCTCGTCGACCGTCTGCGGTCGGACGTCCTGCCGCCGCTGGAACGGACGACCGGCGCCGATCTGCTCGTCGGCGGACCGACGGCGGCCACCGAGGACTTCGCGTCCACCGTCTCCGACCGGATGCCACTGTTCGTCGCGATCGTCGTCGGCCTCTCCGCCCTCCTACTGCTCCTCGTCTTCCGGTCCGTGCTCATCCCGGTGAAGGCGGCGGTGCTCAACCTGGTCAGCATCGGAGCGGCGCTCGGCGTGATCACGCTGGTCTTCCAGCACGGCTGGTTCGGGGTGCAGCCCGGACCGATCGAGGCGTTCATCCCCGTCATGATCTTCGCGATCGTCTTCGGGCTCTCGATGGACTACGAGGTCTTCCTGCTCTCCCGGATCCACGAGGAGTGGGAGCGCACCAAGGACCCGCAGGGCGCTGTACGGGAGGGCCTGGCGGCGACCGGAAAGGTCATCACCGCCGCCGCCGCGATCATGATCGTGGTGTTCGCGGCCTTCGTCCTCAGCCCCGACCGGATGCTGCAGCAGTTCGGCCTCGGCCTCGCCGTGGCGATCCTGCTGGACGCGGTCGTCATCCGCTGTCTGATCGTGCCGGCGGTGATGCAGCTGCTCGGCCGGCGCGCGTGGTGGCTCCCCGCGCCGTTGCGGCGGATCCTGCCGGAGGTACGGCTGGAACACCACTGACCGGGAAGGCGGTCAGGCGCCGCCCTCCGGCGGCGGCGCCTGCTCGCCCTGCTCCTTCTTGTGCTGCAGCGCCTTCTGCAGCCGGGCGACGACAGCCTCCCCGTAGCGGCGGTGGCCGTGGACGCGCGGGTCGTCGGTCACGTCGTACCGCTTCACATAGGCGCCGAGGAACCCCTGGAGGGTGGCGACCGCCGGGATGGCGATCAGCGCGCCGACCGCGCCGAGCAGCGCCGTACCGGCGATCACCGAGCCGAAGGCCACCGCCGGATGGATGTCCACGGTCTTGGACGTCAGTTTCGGCTGGAGGATGTAGTTCTCGAACTGCTGGTAGACCACGACGAAGACCAGCACCCACAGCGCGTACCAGGGGTTCTCGGTGAACGCGATCAGCATGGGCAGCGCGCCCGCCAGATACGTGCCGATGGTCGGGATGAACTGCGAGACCAGGCCGACCCAGACCGCGAGCGCGGGCGCGTACGGAACGCCCAGGAACTCCAGCAGGATGAAGTGCGCGACGCCGGAGATCAGCGCCATCAGGCCGCGGGAGTAGAGGTAGCCGCCGGTCTTGTCGACGGCGATCTCCCAGGCCCGCAGCACCTCGGTCTGGCGGGCCGGGGGCAGTACGGAGCACAGGGCGCGGCGCAGCCGGGGACCGTCGGCGGCGAAGTAGAACGAGAACAGGAAGATCGTCAGCAGCTTGAAGAGGCCGCCGAGGACCGTGGCGGAGACGTCGAGGACGCCGGTCGCGCTGTTCTGCACGTACTTCCGCAGCCAGTCGGAGCGGAGCACGCTGTCCTGGACCTCGACCCGGGACAGCTCGGTGTGGAAGGTCTGGTTGATCCAGTTGATCAACGAGTCGAGGTACTTGGGGAAGTTCTCGACCATGTCGACGATCTGGCCCGCCAGCATCGAGCCGAGCAGCACCACGAAGCCGACACTGACGACCATCACGGTGAGGAAGACGAGGAACGTGGCGAGTCCCCGCCGCATGCCCCGGGCGGCCATGCGCCCGACGGCCGGCTCTATGGCGAGGGCCAGGAAGAACGCGAGCAGGATGTTGACAAGGAGCCCGATGAGCTGATGGAAGGCCCAGCTGCCCAGCTGGAAGCAGGCGTAGAGCGCGAGGGCGAGCACCAGGGCGCGCGGCAGCCAGCGGGGCATCCGGGCGGCGGGCCGCGCTGCACCGGTGGCTTCGGGGCCTTCGGGGGCTTCGGGGGCAGGTGCTTCGGTTGCTTCAGGTGCTGCGGGTACTCCACGTGCACCGGACGCGGACGTACCGGTTCCGGACGGACCAGGGACGGCCGGCTCGCCGCCGGGCACTGGCACGTCGGTGAGGACAGGGGCGGTGCGCACGGCCGTCGGCCCGCCGGTCCCCGCCTCCGGGGCTCTCCCGGTCACGGCCTGGTCGGAGGCCCTGTCGGCGTGCCCGTGGGCGGACCCACGGGCGGTCGTCTTGTCGGTCTCGTCGGTTTCGTCAGTCGGAGCCACCCCGCCAGTCTCGCGCACCGCGCGGACAATCCGTCCCGGCCCTCCGCGTCAGCGTTTGTCGGCCGGTACGTCGACGGCCGCGCAGACCGCCCGCCACACGTCCTTCGCCTCCCAGCCGGCGTCCAGTGCCTCACGCACCGTACGGCCGCCCAGTTCGGACATCACATGGTCCCGCGCGAAGGACTCGGCGTAGGCCCCACCGAAGTGGTCCGCCATCCGCTCCCAGAAAATCGTCAACCGCATGCCCCCAGTATCCCGCCCCCAAGAGTGCAGCCCGCTGCTTAGGCCTTGTCACGTGCTGTCGGCGGCCTACGGTCGGACCATGGCTGGAACTCCTGTCGCGACTCCGCACGCGACCCCCCTCGCCCGCGCCGAGCACTTCATCTGGCTGACGGCCCGCGTGCTCGAACAGCGGCGGTTCGCCTATCACTTCCTGCGCGGTGGCGCGGAACCCGTCGAGGTCGCCCTCACGGCCTACCTCAACGAGGACGGCGGTTACGGCCACGCGCTCGAACCCGACCTGCGCGGCCCGGTCAGCCAGCCGCTGCACACCGGGCACGCGCTGCGGGTCCTCGACTCCATCGGCCGCTGCGGCGGGCTGCGGGTCGAGCGGATCTGCCGTTATCTCACCGAGGTGTCCACGGTGGACGGCGCGCTGCCCGCGGTCCACCCGTCGCTGCGCGGCTATCCCGCCGCGCCCTTCGTACCGATCGTCGACGACCCGCCCAGCGCGCTGCTGTCCACCGGCCCCGTGGTCGGACTGCTCCACCGCAACCAGGTGTGGCACGCCTGGCTCTTCCGCGCCACCGAGTTCTGCTGGTCGGCGGTCGAGTCGCTGGAGACCTCGCACCCGTACGAGATCGAGGCCGCCGTCGCCTTCCTCGACGGGGTCCCCGACCGGTCGCGGGCCCAGGCGGTGGCCGACCGGCTCGGGCGCCTGGTGCGGGAGCAGCGGCTGGCGGTCCTGGACCCCGAGCGCCTCGACGAGTTCCCGGTGGCACCGGGGTACGCGCCGGGCGAGCACCATTTCCCGTACGACTACGCGCGCGTGCCGGACTCGCTGGCCCGCCGCTGGTTCACGGACGAGGAGATGGGGCGCTCCCTCGACCACCTCGCCGCCCGCCAGCAGGAGGACGGCGGCTGGCCGGTCACCTGGCGGCAGTGGGCCCCGGGCACGGCGCTGGAGGCGCGCCCGATGGTGACGATCGAGGCGCTGCGGACCCTGCGCGCCCACGGCCGTCCGATCACCTGACGCCCCACGCGCCGGGCGGTGCGAGGCGCAAACGGCACACGCGGCGCGCACCACGGGCACGGCGGGGTCGATGCATGAGGGCGTCACCCGCCCAGCGCCCTCACTCCCGCCGTGACCACCACGGCCGCGCCGACGACCACCAGGAAGGGCGCCCGAAGGGCGAGGGCGACGGCGGCCGCGGCGACGCCCAGGGCGCGGGCGTCCAGGACGAGCGCGCCGGCCGCGCTGAAGGTCTGCTGGGCGGTGAGCGCCGCGAGCAGAGCGACCGGCAGCAGGGCCGCCAGCCGTCGGACGAGGGGCCGTTCCAGGGCGCCCTCGGGCACGAGGAGCCCGACCAGCTTGACGACGTAGCAGCCGACGACCGTGAGGCCGATCGCGATCCAGACACTCATCGGACATCCCCCTTGCCGCTGCCATCGGTGCCATCGGTGCCACCACTGCCACCACTGCCACCGGCGCCACCGGTGCCGACGTTGCCCCCGGCCATGTGGCGGCCCCGCGCCCACAGCACGGCGGGCGCGGCGAGCGCCGCCACCAGGACCGGGACACCGGCCGGCAGCACCGGCAGCAACCCGAGGCCTAGCACGACGGCGATCCCCGCGGTGTACCGCTCCGTCGCCGTCTTCAGCATGGGCGCGAGCAGCGCGAGGAAGACGGCGGGGCCGGCCGCGTCCAGACCCCAGGCGTCGGTGTCGCCGATGGCCTCCGCCCCGAGGGCGCCCAGCAGGGTCGTCAGGTTCCACAGCACGTAGAGCGTGAGGCCGGTGACGCTGAACCCGATCCGTGCGGCCCGTCGCGTCGGCTGCGCGAGCGCCACCGCCGTCGTCTCGTCGATCACCCACTGGGCGGCGAACGGCCTGACCGCGCGCGGCAGGGCGAGGAGCTGGGACAGCCGCAGCCCGTAGAAGGCGTTACGGGTGCCCAGGAAGAACGCGCCCGCCGCGGCCGTGAACGGGTTCCCACCCGCCGCGAGCGCCCCCACCAGCGCGAACTGCGAGGCGCCGGTGAAGACGAGCAGGCTGAGCGCGCAGGTCTGGAGCAGGCTGAGTCCGGATCCCGCGGAGGTCACGCCGAAGGCGAAGCCGGAGAGACCGACGGCGATACCGACCCCGAGCGCGTCGCGTACGACCGCCGAGTCCGCCTTCGTGCTCTCCCGTATGACTGGAGGTGCTGTCTGTTCTGCCACGCGAGGGACGTTACGAGTCCCGGCCGCCGGCGGTCTTGTACGTTCTTGCACCCCGTGTCCTGGCGCCCCGCGCGCGCTGGTACGCCCCCGGCGGCACGCCCACGCTCCGCGCGAAGTGCCGGTTCAGGTGCGGCTGGTCGGTGAAGCCGACGGCCACGGCCGCCTCCGCCGGGGCCGTCCCCGCGTCGAGCAGCCGCCGCGCCCGCCGCACGCGCGCGTCGGTCAGCCAGGTGTGCGGGGGCATCCCGTACGCCTCCCGGAAGGCCCGCAGCAGCGCGAAGGGACTGGTGCCGAGGTCGGCGGCCAGGCGCTCCAGGGTCGGCGGATCCACCATCCGCTCCTCGAGCACGGCACGCGCGCGTGCCGCGTTGCGCGCGCCGGCCGAGCGGGGGGCGAGCAGGGCGATGCGGCCCCCGTGGCTGCGCAGCATCCTCGCCGTGACCAGTCGCAGCAGACTGTCGGCGGCCAGCGCGTTGCCCTCCTCCGCGGCCCGGTGGACCCCGATCACGAGCTGCGCGGCGTACGGATCGTCCACGACGGGTTCGGTGAACCCGACGTCGCCCCGCAGCGCGATGGTGTCGGCGGCGATGGACCGGATCAGCTCCGCGTCGGGGTAGATCGTGCGGTAGGTCCAGCCCTCGGGGACACCCGCGTGCCCGGTGTGCGGGGTGTCGGGATTGACCAGGGCGATCTGTCCGGGGCCGGCGTGCACGAGATCGTCACGGTAGTGGAAGGCCTCCACGCCGTCCGTGATCGCGGCGAAGACGAAGGACTCGTGGGTGTGCCGGGCGAAGGCCTTGCGCACGTAGTGGGCGTGCAGCAGGTCGACGCCGGGCAGCTCGGGGTACTGCCAGTACCGTGCCCGCTCCCCAGTCGCCATGCCCCCCATTCTGCGTCACGGGCCGCTCCGGCCACGAAGGGAGTTTCCCCAGGTCCGGGCGGTTGTCAGTGGCGGGGTGCACGATGGGTGGCATGGTCAGGTCTGCACTCGACTCGTTCTCCCCCGCGACCCGTGGCTGGTTCACCGGGGCCTTCCGCGCGCCCACCGCGGCGCAGGAGGGTGCCTGGCGGGCCATCGGCGCCGGTTCGGACGTGCTCGTGGTCGCCCCGACCGGCTCCGGCAAGACCCTGGCCGCCTTCCTCGCCTCCCTGGACGCGCTGGCCTCCACCCCGCCGCCCGCGGACCCCAAGAAGCGGTGCCGGGTGCTGTACGTCTCCCCGCTGAAGGCGCTCGCCGTCGACGTCGAGCGCAATCTGCGCTCCCCGCTGACCGGCATCCGCCAGGAGTCGGTCCGGCTCGGGCTGCCCGAGCCGGACGTGCGGGTCGGGATCCGCTCAGGCGACACCCCGCCCGCCGAGCGCCGCGCGCTGGCCACGAAGCCGCCGGACATCCTGATCACCACCCCCGAGTCGCTGTTCCTGATGCTGACCTCCGCCACGCGCGACGCGCTCGCCGGGATCGAGACGGTGATCCTGGACGAGGTCCACGCGGTCGCCGGGACCAAGCGCGGCGCGCATCTCGCGGTGTCCCTGGAGCGGCTCGACGAGCTGCTGCCCCGCCCGGCCCGCCGGATCGGTCTGTCGGCGACGGTCCGTCCGGTGGACGAGGTGGCCCGCTATCTCTCCCCGCAGCGCAAGGTGGAGATCGTCCAGCCGCCCTCCGGCAAGGAGTTCGACCTCTCGGTGGTCGTCCCGGTCGAGGACATGGGAGAGCTGGGGGTCCCCCCGGCGAAGACAGGGGGAGGCTCCCCGGCCTCCGAGGGCACGGATGGCGGCGACAAGCCCTCGATCTGGCCGCATGTCGAGGAGCGCATCGCCGACCTCGTCCAGGCCCACCGCTCCACCATCGTGTTCGCCAACTCGCGTCGCCTCGCCGAGCGGCTGTGCAACCGGCTCAACGAGATCGCGTACGAACGCGCCATGGGCGAGCCCCTCCCGGACGGCCCCCCGCCGGCCGAGATCATGGCCCAGTCCGGCGCCGCCCAGGGCGCGCCCGCGCTGCTGGCCCGCGCCCACCACGGCTCGGTCTCCAAGGAGCAGCGCGCCCAGGTCGAGGAGGACCTGAAGGCGGGCCGACTGCCCGCCGTGGTGGCCACCTCCAGCCTGGAGCTGGGGATCGACATGGGCGCGGTGGACCTGGTCGTCCAGGTCGAGTCGCCGCCGTCGGTCGCCTCCGGTCTCCAGCGCGTGGGCCGCGCGGGGCACCAGGTCGGGGCCGTCTCCACGGGCGTGGTGTTCCCCAAGTACCGGGGCGACCTCGTCCAGGCGGCCGTGGTCACCGAGCGGATGCGCAGCGGCTCGATCGAGTCGATGCGCATCCCGGCGAACCCGCTGGACGTTCTCGCGCAGCAGCTGGTCGCGATGGTCTCCCTGGACTCCTGGCAGGTGGACGACCTGCTGGCCACGGTCCGGCGGGCCGCGCCGTTCGCCTCGCTGCCCGAGTCCGCCTTCACGGCCGTCCTGGACATGCTGGCCGGCCGCTACCCCTCGGACGCGTTCGCCGAGCTGCGCCCGCGCGTGGTCTGGGACCGGGTCGCGGGCACGGTCACCGGCCGCCCGGGCGCGCAGCGGCTCGCCGTCACCTCGGGAGGCACGATCCCCGACCGGGGTCTGTTCGGCGTCTTCCTGGCGGGGGCCGACCCCAAGAAGGGCGGCGGCCGGGTCGGCGAGCTCGACGAGGAGATGGTCTACGAGTCCCGGGTGGGCGATGTCTTCACGCTCGGCACGACCTCCTGGCGGATCGAGGACATCACCCGGGACCGGGTCCTGGTCTCCCCGGCCCCCGGTGTGCCGGGCCGGCTGCCGTTCTGGAAGGGCGACCAGCTGGGCCGCCCCCTGGAACTGGGCCGCGCGGTGGGCGCGTTCCTGCGCGAGGTCGGGTCGCTGAACGCCGAGGACGCCCGGCTGCGGCTGGTCGCCGCGGGCCTGGACGCCTGGGCCGCGGACAACGTTCTGGCGTATCTGGACGAGCAGCGCCAGGCCTGCGGCCATGTTCCGGACGACCGCACGATCCTGGTCGAGCGGTTCCGGGACGAGCTCGGCGACTGGCGGGTCGTCATCCACTCCCCCTTCGGGGCCCAGGTCCACGCCCCGTGGGCGCTGGCCCTCGGCGCCCGGCTCGCGGAGCGGTACGGCATGGACGCCCAGGTGATGCACGCCGACGACGGGATCGTGCTGCGGCTGCCGGACGCCGATCTGATGGGCCTGGACCTCCTGGACCAGGACCCGGCGCACGTGGACACGACGTACGACTCCGACCAGGCCCCGATCGGCGCGGCGGACGCGCTCTTCGACAAGGGCGAGATCGGCCAGATCGTCACCGACCAGGTCGGCGGCTCGGCCCTCTTCGCCTCCCGGTTCCGCGAGTGCGCCGCGCGGGCGCTGCTGCTGCCCAAGCGCAATCCGGGCAAGCGCACCCCGCTCTGGCAGCAGCGCCAGCGTGCCGCCCAGCTGCTTCAGGTCGCGAGCGAGTTCGGCTCCTTCCCGATCGTCCTGGAAGCCGTCCGCGAATGCCTCCAGGACGTCTTCGACGTGCCCGGGCTCACCGAGCTGATGGGCGACATCGAGTCCCGCCGGGTCCGCCTGGTCGAAGTGACCACTCCCGAGCCGTCGCCGTTCGCCCGCTCCCTGCTCTTCGGCTACGTCGCCCAGTTCCTGTACGAGGGCGACTCCCCGCTCGCCGAGCGCCGGGCCGCGGCTCTCTCCCTGGACTCGCGCCTGCTCGCCGAGCTGCTCGGCCAGGCGGAGCTGCGCGAGCTGCTCGACGCGGAGGTACTGACCGAGCTGGAGCGGGAGCTCCAGTGGCTCACCGAGGACCGCCGGATCAAGGACGCTGAGGGTGTCGCCGACGTGCTGCGGGTCCTCGGTCCCCTCACCGAGGCCGAGCTGACCGAGCGCGGGGCCGATCCGGCCTGGGCGGGGGAGCTGGGAGCCGCCCGCCGGGCCATCCGGGTCCGGATCGCCGGGGCGGACCACTGGGCGGCGATCGAGGACGCCGGACGGCTGCGGGACGCGCTCGGCACCGCCCTGCCGGTGGGGGTGCCCGAGGCGTTCACGGAGCCGGTCAAGGACCCGCTGGGCGATCTCCTGGCCCGGCACGCGCGCACGCACGGGCCGTTCACCTCGTCCGCGGCCGCCGCCCGCTTCGGCCTCGGCGCGGCCGTCACCGACGGCGCCCTTCAGCGCCTGGCCGCCGCCGGACGGGTCGTGCAGGGCGAGTTCCATCCCTCCGGGATCGGCCAGGAGTGGTGCGACGCCGCCGTGCTGCGCCGGCTGCGCCGTCGCTCGCTGGCGGCCCTGCGCCACGAACTGGAGCCCGTGCCCCCGGCCGCGCTCGCCACCTTCCTGCCGCAGTGGCAGCACCTGGGAAGCAGCAGCCTGCGCGGGATCGACGGACTGGCCCGCGCCATCGAGCAGCTGCAGGGCGCGCCCGTGCCGGCCTCGGCCCTGGAGAAGCTGATCCTGCCGTCCCGGGTCAGGGACTACTCCCCCGCGCTGCTCGACGAGCTGACCACGACCGGCGAGGTCGTCTGGGCGGGCGCCGGCGCCCTGCCCGGCAAGGACGGCTGGGTCTCCGTCTATCTGGCCGATGCGGCGCCCCTGCTGCTCCCGCCGCCGCACCCGCTCGAACTCACCGCGCTGCACGAGTCGGTGCTCACCACCCTCTCCGGCGGCTACGGCCTGTTCTTCCGTCAGATCGCCGACCAGGTGCGGGCCACCACCCACCCGGACGCCACCGACCCCCAACTCGCCGACGCCGTCTGGGACCTGGCCTGGTCGGGACGGCTCACCAACGACACCCTCGCCCCGTTGCGCTCCCTGCTCGGCTCCGGCCGTACGGCGGGGTCCACGGCCCACCGCGCCAAGCGCACGGTCCCGCGCGGCCGTTACGGCACGCTCGGCGCGGCGGCCCGGCCCGTCTCCCGGACGGGCCCGCCGACCGTCAGCGGCCGCTGGTCGCTGCTTCCGCCGCTCGAGCCGGAGCCGACCCACCGCGCCCACGCGCTGGCCCGCACCCTCCTGGACCGCCACGGCGTGGTCACCCGGGGCGCCGTGGCCGCCGAAGGGGTCGAGGGCGGTTTCTCGGCCACGTACCGCATCCTGTCCGCCTTCGAGGACAGCGGGCAGGCCCGCCGTGGCTATGTGGTGGAGGGGCTCGGCGCGGCCCAGTTCGCCATGGACGGCGCCGTCGACCGGCTGCGCGCGGCGGCGACGGCCCGGGACCGTGGCGCGGAGGCGGGCGCCGGCCCGCGCGCGGTGGTCCTGGCCGCGGCCGACCCGGCCAACGCGTACGGGGCGGCGCTGCCGTGGCCGGAGCCGCCGACGGGTGCGGGGCACAAGCCCGGCCGGAAGGCCGGCTCCATGGTCGTCCTGGTCGACGGGGAGCTCACGCTCTACATGGAACGGGGCGGCAAGACCCTGCTGTCCTGGCCCACCGACCCGGACGATCCGGCGCTGAGAGCCGCGTCCGAGTCCCTGGCCGCGTCCGCCCTCGCGGGTTCCCTGGGCACGATCACGGTGGAGCGGGTCAACGGAGCGACGGCCCTCACCTCGCCGCTCGCCCGGGCCCTGGAGGCGGCGGGCTTCCACGCCACCCCGAGAGGGCTGCGCCTGCGGCCGTAGAGGGGCGGCACGGTCCCGCATCATGGAGTCATGCCCGAAGGAGACACCGTCTGGCAGACCGCCCGCCGACTGCGCGAAGCCCTCGCCGGGCGCGTCCTGACCCGTTCCGACCTGCGCGTTCCCCGGTTCGCGACCGCCGACCTCACCGGCCGTACGGTCCTGGACGTGACGCCGCGCGGCAAGCACCTGCTGACCCGGATCGAGGACGGGCTGACCCTCCACTCCCATCTGCGCATGGACGGGTCGTGGCAGGTGTACGCCACGGGCGAGCGCTGGCGCGGCGGCCCGGCCCACCAGATCCGGGCGATCCTCGGCAACGCCGAGCGGACCGCCGTCGGCTACCGCCTCCCTGTCCTCGAACTGATCCGTACCGCGGACGAGCCCGAGGTCGTGGGCCATCTCGGCCCGGATCTCCTCGGCCCGGACTGGGACCCCGGGGAGGCCGTCCGCAGGCTGACCTCCGACCCCGCCCGCCCCCTCGGCGAGGCCCTCCTCGACCAGCGGAATCTCGCGGGCATCGGCAATGTCTACAAGTCCGAGCTGGCGTTCCTCGCCGCCGTCACACCGTGGCTCCCCGTCGGCGAGCTCCCGCCCGGTGTCCCCGAACGCCTGGTCGCCACCGCCCACCGCCTCCTGGACGCGAACAAGGACCGCCCCGACCGCCGGACCACCACGACCCGGAGGCCGGGGCAGCCGCTGCATGTGTACGGACGCGAGGGTCGCCGCTGCCCCCGCTGCGGCGCCGCCGTCCGCCGGGCGGAGCTCGGCGACCGCGTCACGTACTGGTGCCCCGGATGTCAGAAGGGTCCCTCCGCCCCAACTAATTGACGGAGCGTCAGATCTGGTCGTACGGTCCGGTCATGGCCCTCACGGCGTACGACTTCACCGGCCGCACCGCCTTCGTCACCGGCGCGGCGAGCGGCATCGGCCGTGCCACCGCCACGCTCCTCGCGCAGGCGGGCGCCACCGTCCACTGCGCGGACCGCGACGAGCTCGGCCTCCGCACGACCGCGGATCTCGTCACCGCACAGGGCGGCACCGCACACACCCACACCCTCGACGTCACCGACCGCGCCGCCCTCGCCGCGGCCGTCGCGAGCGCGGGCCCGCTGCACACGATGGCGGCCGTCGCCGGGATCATGCACACGAGCACGGTCCTGGAGACCCGCGACGAGGACCTCGACCGCGTTCTCGCGGTGAACTTCAAGGGCGTGCTCCACGCCTGCCAGGAGGCGGCCCGTTCGATGATCGCGACGGGCACGCGCGGCTCCATCGTCACGATGGCCTCAGGCGCGATGGACACCGCGAGCGCGGGCCTGCTCTGCTACAGCGTCACCAAGGCCGCCGTCGTCCAGCTGACCAAGACCCTGGCCACCGAGGTCGGCCCGTACGGCATCCGGGTCAACGCGATCGCCCCCGGCTGGATCCGCACCCCCATGACCGACCGTCACGAGCCCGCCGCTCAGCAGCAGGCGGAGGCGGCCATGGCCCGCCGCTCCCCCCTGGGCCGGGTGGGTGAGCCGGAGGACATCGCGCACGCGGTCCTCCACCTCGCCTCCGACGCAGCGTCGTTCACGACGGGTCAGATCCTCCGCCCCAACGGCGGGGTCGCGATGCCGTGGTGACGCGCGCGCCCGTGGCACCCCTGACCGCCCGACCGCCCGCGCCTGCGGACGCCGTCACGTGCACCGGCAGCAGACTCAGCCCCCAGCCACCGGCCGCGACCGCCCCCTCCACCAGCCCCGACTGCTCCGGGACCAGCGCCAGTCGCAGCACCGCCCACCACCACAGCCCGCCGGCCACCAGCCCGCCCGCGATCCACACGAGCGTCACCAGCGGAACCCGTCGCCGTACCATGGCCGCCTCCTCCGGTCGACGCTAGACCGGCCGTATCACCCGGCGGGAGGGCGCACGGGAGGCAGACCCAGCGCACCCGGCGCACGGCACGCGCAACGCGGCCGCCACGCCTAGGCGCTCTCCGCCTGGAACATCCACGCATGCTTCTCGAGGTCGGCGGTGAGGCCGATGAGTACGTCCTGGCTGACCGGGTCGGGTTCGGCGGTCGCCAGGACGCGCTCCCGCATCCGTGTGACGACCGTGCCGAGCGCCTGGACCAGGATCTCCACCGCGTCCTTGTCCTTGATCCAGCCGTCCGGCACCGGAACGGCCCCGATCGCGCTCGTCGACGCCACCGTCGCCGATCGCCCGTCAGGCGTGACTCCGAGCGCCGAGGCGCGCTCGGCCACGATGTCGGAGTGCTGACGCGCGGTGACCACGACCTCGTCGAGCTGCAGATGGACGGAGCGGAACCGGGGTCCCACCACGTTCCAGTGCACCTGCTTGGCCACCAGGGCGAGATCGACCAGGTCCACCAGCGCGCCCTGCAGGGCGCCGCCGACCGTCCTGAGGTCGGCGTCGGACAGGGAGCTCTTCACGACAGACATACGGGGTCTCCAACCAGTCGTACGTTCTCCCCACCATGGCACGAAGTCATAAACCAGGGCATCTCGTACGAAAAGGAAACCTGTGCCCAGCCGAAGACGACGAAAGCCCCGGCCGGCGCCCGTACAGGGCACCACCCGGGGCTCTCGCCCACTTCGTCTCAGGCAGCGACGACGTCCACCGCTTCCGCGGGCGCCTTGATGGTCACCCGCTCGGTGGCTACACCCGTCACCGACACCGAATTGAGCATCGGGCGTACCGGTGCGGGCACCGGTTCGCTCGCCGCTGCCGACGCGGCCAGTTCGGCCAGTGACAGCTCGTCGCTCACTTCACGCATGAGCTCGGACATCCGTACGTCCAGCGCGTCGCAGATCGCGGAGAGCAGCTCGGAGGAAGCCTCCTTCTGCCCCCGCTCCACCTCGGAGAGATAGCCGAGCGAAACTCGGGCGGACGAGGAGACTTCGCGCAGAGTACGGCCCTGGCGCTGGCGCTGCCGACGCAGCACGTCACCCAACAGGCGACGGAGCAGAATCATCGGTGGCTCCCTCCTCGGACCGCGTAGCCGCATCCTTCACGCCCCACCGTACCGCCTCGCGCTGCGGCCGTGCGGGGAGCGATGTCGTGTTCACTCAGGGCTGCAAACATCAATTCCCCCCGTTCTGTTCCGTATCCTGTGCCCGCGCATTTCCCGAGAGTTCGTCGCCGAGCAGTTCCAGCACGCTCCGTACACTCTCTCTACGGATTTCCGCACGGCCGCCGTTCAACCGCAATGCGGCCACTTTCCCAGCCCCCACGGGCCCTGCGACGGCAACGTACACCGTTCCGACGGGCTGTCCGTCCTGCGGTTCGGGGCCGGCGACGCCCGTCGTCGCGATGCCCCAGTCGGCGCCGAGCCGGTAGCGCACACCCACCGCCATCTGCAGCGCGACCTCGGGGTCCACCGCGCCACGCTCCGCCAGAAGGGTCTCGTCGACCCCCAGAAGTTCCTCTTTGACGGCCGTGGCGTACGCCGTGACGGACCCGAGGAAGGTCTTCGATGCTCCGGGCACCGAGGTGAGCTCCCCGGCCACCAGGCCGCCCGTGAGGGACTCCGCGGCGGCCAGGGTCTGACCACGCTCCGCAAGCAGCTCCAGCACCCGGGCGGCCCCGTTCATCGCGCCGACCCCGCTGCCGGGCCCGCCTTCGGCCCCGTCGTGGACGCCCCAGGCGCCCCCGGCACCTCAGCCGTCGGCCCCGGCGACTCGCTCGCCGGCGCCGGCACGGACTCGCCACCCGCCGCCGACACCGCAGACGCCTCCGACACCGCCGATTCCGCCGACGCCGCAGACGCCCCAGAGGCCACTGACGCCTCCGCCGCGGCCCGCTCCTCCGCCAGCCCCCTGCGCCGCAGGACGATCGCCTGTCGCACATAGTCCAGACCGGTGACGACCGTCAGCACGACGGCCACCACCATCACCCAGAAGCGCAACGTGGCGAGTGGACCGGTGAGCACGAGCACGTACATGCCGACGGCCGTGCCCTGCGCCAGCGTCTTCATCTTGCCGCCGCGGCTGGCCGGGATCACCCCGTGCCGGATCACCCAGAACCGCATCACCGTGATCCCGAGCTCTCGCGCGAGAATCACGACCGTCACCCACCAGGGCAGATCCCCGAGCGCCGACAGACAGATCAGCCCGGCGGCCATGATCGCCTTGTCCGCGATCGGGTCGGCGATCTTCCCGAAGTCGGTGACCAGGTTGTACGTCCGCGCCAGATGGCCGTCGAACACGTCCGTGATCATGGCGACGGCGAAGGCGGCCCACGCCCACGCGCGCCAGACCGGGTCGTGCCCGCCGTCCTGGAGCAGCAGCACCACGAAGCCGGGCACGAGCACGAGCCGGATCATGGTGAGGATGTTCGCGATGTTCCAGAGGCTGGCCTGGTTGACGGCCGCAGTGCCCAGCTTGGCGCCGGGCGCAGGCCTACCGGTCCCGCCCGTAGCGGATGCCGGGACTCCGGTCATCTGCCCGCCTCCTCAAAAAGACACTCGGCCACCAGGTCGACGCCTTCCGTTCCCACGACCTTCGCCATGACCATACGGCCGGGAGCGAGATCCCGGCTCGCGGCGGAGTCCGCGGTGAGGACGACCTGGCCGTCCGTCTCGGGCGCCTGGTGGGCCGCACGGCCGATCACGCCGTCCTCCTCGTCGATCGATTCGACGAGTACTTCCAGGGTCTCTCCGATCCGCTCCTCCGCACGCTGGGCGGTGAGCTCCTCGGCGAGCCGCGAGAGGTGGGCGAGCCGCTCGTCGACGACCTCCTGGTCGAGCTTGTGCTCGTACGTGGCGGCTTCCGTGCCGTCCTCGTCGGAGTAGCCGAAGACGCCGATGGCGTCGAGCCGCGCGTGCGTGACGAAGCGTTCCAGCTCGGCGAAGTCCGCCTCGGTCTCGCCGGGGAAGCCGACGATGAAGTTGGACCGGGCACCGGCCAGCGGGGCCTTCCCCCGAATCGTCTCCAGAAGCTCCAGGAAACGGTCGGTGTCGCCGAAGCGGCGCATGGCCCGCAGCACGTCCGGGGCGCTGTGCTGGAAGGAGAGGTCGAAGTACGGGACGACCTTCTCGGTCGAGGTCAGGACGTCGATCAGGCCGGGCCGCATCTCGGCGGGCTGGAGGTAGCTGACCCGGACGCGCTCGATGCCGTCGACCGCCGCGAGGTCGGGCAGCAGGGTCTCCAGAAGGCGGATGTCGCCGAGGTCCTTGCCGTACGAGGTGTTGTTCTCGGAGACCAGCATGACCTCCTTCACGCCCTGCTCGGCGAGCCAGCGCGTCTCGTTCAGGACGTCCGAGGGACGCCGCGAGACGAAGGAGCCGCGGAAGGACGGGATGGCGCAGAAGGAGCAGCGGCGGTCGCAGCCGGAGGCGAGCTTCACGGAGGCGACGGGGCTGGTGTCCAGCCGGCGGCGCAGCGGGGCGCGCGGCCCGGAGGCCGGGGCCAGGCCGTCGGGAAGGTCGGCGGGCACGTTCTCCGGGGCGTCCACGGTGCCGTGCCCGGGCAGCGCCACCTCGGCCGCGGCCTTCTGCCGCTCCACCGGGGACAGCGGCAGCAGCTTGCGCCGGTCACGCGGGGTGTGGGCCTCGACGCTGCCACCGCTGAGGATGGTCTGCAGCCGGTTGGAGATGTCGGAGTAGTCGTCGAAGCCGAGCACGCCGTCGGCTTCGGGGAGGGCCTCGGCGAGCTCCTTGCCGTACCGCTCGGCCATGCAGCCGACCGCGACGACGGCCTGGGTCTTGCCGTGATCCTTCAGATCATTGGCTTCGAGGAGGGCGTCGACGGAGTCCTTCTTCGCGGCTTCGACGAATCCACAGGTATTGACGACGGCGACATCGGCGTCCTCGGCGTTCTCGACGAGCTCCCAGCCGTCCGCTGCCAAGCGGCCTGCGAGCTCCTCCGAGTCCACCTCGTTACGGGCGCAGCCAAGAGTGACAAGGGCGACGGTACGGCGTTCGGGCATGGGCTCAAGACTACTTCGTCCTGGCCGTGCCCCCGCCGCGCAGGGTTCACCTGCGCGACGGCCGGCGGTGATCCGCCGGGCAGGTCATCCGGCCTCGGGGTCGCCCTTGGTGTACGAGAGCCGCTCGACGGCACCCGACTCGAACTTCTCTTCGACCTTCTTGCCATTGACGTAGAGCTCGATGGGGCCGGCGTTGCCGAGGATCAGGTCCACGCGCTCGTCGTCCTGGAAGGTCTTGGACTCGCCCTTGAGGAGGAGCCCGTCGAAGAGCAGCTTGCCGTCGCTCGCCTTGGCCGAGATCCAGCTCTTGTCGTCGATGGCGGTCAGCTTGACCGTGACCTTGTCCTTCGGGACCGCCGCGATGGCGCTCTCGGAGGGCACGGGCGTGGGGTTCGCCGTCTTGGTCGGCTTCGTGGTGGGGGCCGTGGTCTTCTTCTCGGGGGCCGGGCCCTCCGCCACCGCGCCGGACCTGCCCTGCCCGTCGTTCCCGCTGAACATCGTGAAGCCGACGAAGCCGACCACGGCGACGATCGCGGCGACCATGGCGGCGGTCCAGTTGGGGCGGCGGGGCTCGGGGCGGATGCGTTCCGCCTCGAAGAGCGGCGCGGCGGGCGTCGGCGCGGGACGGCCGCCGTGCCCGGCGTCGTACTGCTCGACCAGCGGCGCGGGATCGATGCCGACGGCGCGCGCGAGCGTGCGGATGTGCCCGCGGGCGTAGACGTCGCCGCCGCAGCGCGAGAAGTCGTCCTCCTCGATCGCGTGCACGATCGGGATACGGACCCGGGTGGACGCGCTGACCTCGTCGACGGTGAGACCGGCGGCGATCCGGGCCTGCTGAAGGGCACGACCGATCGAATCCCGGTCGTCTGCCGGGAAGTTCCGGTCGTCTTCGGGGGATTCGGGGGAGTTGCCGATGGACACGAGAGCGCCTTTCGAGCGTGTAACCACCTGCTGGACGTTCAGTCTATGGGTGGTACGAAAGGGTGGGGCAACCGGGCGGACGCAGTTTGTACGCCATGAGGCTGGGACATCATTCTGTCCCTCCCTCCAACTTGACGTACGGCCAAGGGAAACGGTTGCCCACGTTCCCTTACGAGTGAGTCTCGGCCCGGTCTCGTTCCGGCACAGCCGCCCCGCGGCTCACTCCGCCGACTCCCCGCGGCTCACTCCGCCGGCTCCCGGCGGCTCACGCCCCCGACTCCCCGCGGATGACGGCGAGCACCCCGTCCAGGTCATCCGGCTTGACGAGGACGTCCCGTGCCTTGGAGCCCTCGCTGGGCCCGACGATGTTCCGCGACTCCATCAGGTCCATCAGCCGGCCGGCCTTCGCGAAGCCGACGCGCAGCTTGCGCTGGAGCATCGAGGTGGAGCCGAACTGGGTCGAGACGACCAGCTCGGCGGCCTGGCACAGCAGGTCGAGGTCGTCGCCGATGTCCTCGTCGATCTCCTTCTTCTGCTTGGTGCCGACGGTGACGTCGTCCCGGAAGACCGGCGCCATCTGGTCCTTGCAGTGCTGGACGACGGTCGCGACCTCCTGCTCGGTCACGAAGGCGCCCTGCATGCGGACGGGCTTGTTGGCGCCCATCGGCAGGAACAGGCCGTCACCCTTTCCGATGAGCTTCTCGGCGCCGGGCTGGTCGAGGATGACCCGGCTGTCGGCGAGCGAGGAGGTCGCGAACGCGAGCCTCGACGGCACGTTCGCCTTGATCAGACCGGTGACGACGTCCACCGACGGGCGCTGGGTGGCGAGCACGAGATGGATGCCCGCCGCACGGGCCAGCTGGGTGATGCGCACGATCGCGTCCTCGACGTCCCGCGGCGCGACCATCATCAGGTCGGCGAGCTCGTCCACGATCACCAGCAGGTACGGATAGGGCTGCAGCTCGCGCTCGCTGCCCTCGGGCAGCTTGACCTTGCCGTTGCGGATGGCCTCGTTGAAGTCGTCGATGTGCCGGAAGCCGAAGGCGGCCAGGTCGTCGTAGCGCAGGTCCATCTCGCGCACCACCCACTGCAGGGCCTCGGCGGCCCGCTTCGGGTTGGTGATGATCGGCGTGATCAGGTGCGGGATGCCCTCGTACGCGGTGAGCTCGACCCGCTTGGGGTCGACCAGCACCATCCGGACGTCCTCGGGGGTCGCTCTTATCATCACCGAGGTGATCAGGCAGTTGATGCACGAGGACTTGCCCGAGCCGGTGGCACCGGCGACCAGGATGTGCGGCATCTTCGCCAGGTTGGCCATCACATAGCCGCCCTCGACGTCCTTGCCGAGCGCCACCAGCATCGGATGGTCGTCGCCCGCCGCGTCCGCGAGTCGCAGGACGTCGCCGAGGTTGACCATCTCGCGGTCGCTGTTGGGGATCTCGATGCCGACCGCGGACTTCCCCGGGATCGGCGAGATGATCCGCACGTCCGGCGAGGCCACGGCGTACGCGATGTTCTTGGTCAGGGCCGTGATCTTCTCGACCTTCACGGCCGGGCCGAGCTCGACCTCGTACCGCGTGACCGTCGGACCACGCGTGAAGCCCGTGACCGCCGCGTCGACCTTGAACTCGCTGAAGACGTTGGAGAGCGACTCCACGACCGCGTCGTTCGCGGCGCTGCGGGTCTTGCCGGGCCCACCACGCTCCAGCAGATCCATCGAGGGCAGCGCGTACGTGATGTCCCCGGACAGCTGCAGTTGCTCCGCGCGGGGCGGCAGCTCGGTGTGCTCGGGCGCGGGCTTGGTCAGATCCGGTACGGCTCCGGGGAGGCGCCCGGCCTCCGCGCCGCGGGCGGTCGGCACCGGCGCGGCGGGCGGGGCGTCCACGCCCTCGGCGGCTTCCGCGGCGGCGGCCGCCAGGGACGCGGCCCGCTCGGCGGTGACGTCCCGGGTCAGATCGGCGACCAGCGGGGAGGGCGGCATGCCGTTGAGCACGGCTCCGTCGAGGGCGGCGGCGGCCGCCGCGGCGACGTCCACGGCGTCCATGGGCCGGTCGAAGGCGGGCTGCACCGAGGGCCGGCGCGGGCGCCGGCGCCGGGTGAGCGCCTCCTGCTCGGCCTGGTCGACGTCGTAGACCTCGGCGCGTCCCGGGGCGGAGCGCCGGGGGCGGCCGGGCTGAGGGGCCGGCTCGCGCCAGTCCTCCTCGTACGACTCGTACGCCTCCCCGGCGGCCTCGGGGTCGTACGCGGGCTCGACGATGCCGAGCTTGGCGCCGAGCGCGCGCAGCCGCTGCGGGATGGCGTTGACCGGGGTCGCGGTGACGACGAGCAGTCCGAAGAGGGTGAGCAGCACCAGGAGCGGTACGGCGAGGACCTCGCCCATCATGAAGACGAGCGGCTTGGAGGCGGCCCAGCCGATGAGCCCGCCCGCGTCCTGCATGGCCTTGGTGCCCTCGCCGCGCCCCGGGGAGCCGCAGGCGATGTGGACCTGTCCGAGCACGCCGATGACCAGGGCGGAGAGGCCGATGACGATCCGGCCGTTGGCCTCGGGCTTCTCCGGATAGAGGATCAGCCGGACACCCATCGCACCGAGCAGCAGCGGCACCAGCAGGTCGAGCCGGCCGAACGCCCCGGTGACGAGCATCTCGACGAGGTCGCCGACCGGACCGCGCAGATTGGACCAGGTGCCCGCCGCGACGATCAGCGCGACCCCGAGCAGGAGCAGCGCCATGCCGTCCTTGCGGTGGGCGGGGTCGAGGCCCCTGGCTCCGCGCCCTATCCCCCGGAACATCGCCCCCACGGCGTGTGCGAGTCCCAGCCAGATCCCGCGGGCGAGCCGGTACACGCCCCCGGTGGGGGACGGCGCGGGCTTGGGCGCGGCCTTCTTCGCCGCCGGCTTCTTCGCGGGCGGACGCTTCGCGGGCGCGGCCTTCTTGGCCGCGGTCTTCTTCGCGGGCGGCTTGACGGGGGACTTGGCCGGGGACTTGCCGGGCGCCGCCTTCTTCGCGGCGCCCGTCGTACGGCCGGCGCGCGGCTTCGCGGTGCCCGCCGTGCCCTGGGAACCCTTGCCGGACGTACGTGAGGCCATGATGCTGAGGTTACCGGTGTGAGCGGCATCGGACACGTGCGCGTCCGGCCTCACCCGTTCGTGTCGTACGTGCCGGGCGTGAAATTGACGCCCGCTCACCGTGGGCGCCGGATGATTGACGGAGCGTCAGCTCTGCGAGGGAAGTGGGGTCGGGCCGCCCGTGCCGGGCTCCAGTGCGTCGAGAGCCCGCCGCAGCCCGGTGAGTTTGCGCTCCAGATGGGCGGCGGTGGCGACGGCCGCGGCGTCGGCGGAGTCGTCGTCGAGCTGTTTGGACAGCGCCTCCGCCTGCTCCTCGACCGCGGCGAGGCGGGCGGAGAGCTCCGCGAGCAGTCCGGCGGACTCCTTGGCGTGACCGCCGTGTCCGCCGCCCTCCAGCTGGAGCCGGAGCAGCGCGGCCTGCTCGCGCAGCTGACAGTTCTTCATGTACAGCTCGACGAAGACCGAGACCTTGGCGCGCAGCACCCACGGGTCGAACGGCTTGGAGATGTAGTCGACCGCGCCCGCGGCGTAGCCACGGAAGGTGTGGTGCGGGCCGTGGTTGATCGCCGTGAGGAAGATGATCGGAATGTCCCGGGTCCGCTCGCGCCGCTTGATGTGCGCGGCGGTCTCGAATCCATCCATTCCCGGCATCTGAACGTCCAGCAGGATGACCGCGAAATCGTCGGTCAACAGCGCCTTGAGCGCTTCCTCCCCGGACGATGCCCGCACCAGCGTCTGATCGAGCGCGGAGAGAATGGCCTCCAGCGCCAGCAGATTCTCCGGCCGGTCATCGACCAGGAGGATCTTGGCCTTCTGCACCATGCCCCGTCCTCCTCGCCCCGGCATGGGCTCTCCCCGACTCGCCGAGCCGGGGGAAGCACCGGGCGCCGCCCCAGAAGACGACTCCCATGCGCCGTCCGTCCTTGTGCCGGTCATGGTAGCCGCACCCCGCCTGTCGCCACACCCTGTCACCACGATGTCACTGTGCACGTAGCAGAAACGTGGTGAGAGACCAGAAGGTTCCCCGAACACCGCCCTCTCACACGCCCGCGGCGACAGTGCGTCAACAAGCCCCGCTTCCGTTTCCGCGCATCCAGTCCTCCATCACGGACAGCAGGTGATCGGGGTCGACGGGCTTGGTGACGTAGTCGGAGGCACCCGACTCGATCGCCTTCTCCCGATCGCCCTTCATCGCCTTCGCCGTGAGCGCGATGATCGGCAGCCCGGCGAACTGCGGCATCCGGCGGATCGCGGTGGTCGTCGCGTATCCGTCCATCTCCGGCATCATGATGTCCATCAGAACGACCGTCACATCGTCGTGCTGTTCCAGGACCTCGATGCCCTCACGGCCGTTCTCCGCGTACAGCACCGCCAGACCGTGCTGCTCCAGGACGCTGGTGAGCGCGAAGACGTTACGGATGTCGTCGTCCACGATCAGCACCTTCTCGCCGCCGAAGGAGAAGGTACGGCGCGGCTCGGAGTCCGCCCGGTCGTCGCCCGCCGCGATCTGCTCGGCGTGCCCCGCCCGGCCGGGCTGTCCCGGCAGCGCCGGCCGCTCGTCCACCCCGGCCTGTGCCGCCCTGCGCCGGTGCCGGAACAGCGCGCCCGTGCCGGAGCGGTGGTCGGTCGCCACGGGGGCGGGCGCGAAGTGGCCCGGCTCCCCGCCCGAGCCGTCCTCCGGACCCGGCTGCGGGTCCATCGGACCGGCCTCCCCCGGCCCGTACCCGTGCGGCGGCAGCTCGCTGGGGCTCAGCGGCAGATAGAGCGTGAACGTCGACCCGCGGCCCGGCTCGCTCGCCGCGTAGATCTCGCCGCCGAGCAGCCGCGCGATCTCCCGGCTGATGGAGAGCCCCAGACCCGTACCGCCGTACTTGCGGCTGGTCGTCCCGTCGGCCTGCTTGAACGCCTCGAAGATCACCCGCATCTTGCCCGCCGCGATCCCGATACCGGTGTCGGTCACCGAGAACGCGATCAGCTCGGCCTCCGGGTCGCGCAGCGAACCGGCCTCCAGGAGCTGCTCGCGGATCGACTGCGGCACATCCGTCCCGGCCGGCCGGATGACCAGCTCCACCGCGCCCGTGTCGGTGAACTTCACCGCGTTGGAGAGCAGGTTGCGCAGCACCTGGAGGAGCCGCTGCTCGTCGGTGTGCAGCGTGGCGGGCAGTTCGGGCGAGACCCGGACCGAGAAGTCGAGCCCCTTCTCCGCGGTCAGCGGCCGGAACGTCGCCTCGACGTAGTCGACGAGCTGCACCAGCGCGATACGGGTCGGGGAGACGTCCATCTTGCCCGCCTCGACCTTGGACAGATCGAGGATGTCGTTGATCAGCTGCAGCAGGTCGGAGCCGGCGCCGTGGATGGTCTCGGCGAACTCGACCTGCTTGGGCGAGAGGTTGGCGTCCGCGTTGTCGGCGAGCAGCTTGGCCAGGATCAGCAGCGAGTTGAGCGGGGTGCGCAGCTCGTGCGACATGTTGGCCAGGAACTCGGACTTGTACCGCATGGAGACGGCGAGCTGTTCGGCCCGCTCCTCCAGGACCTGCCGGGCCTCCTCGATCTCGGTGTTCTTCACCTCGATGTCCCGGTTCTGACGGGCGAGCAGCTCGGCCTTCTCCTCCAGTTCGGCGTTGGAGCCCTGGAGCTCCTTCTGCCGGTGCTCCAGCTCGGCCGAGCGCTCGCGCAGCTGCTCGGTCAGCTCCTGGGACTGCTTGAGCAGCACCTCGGTCTTGGTGTTGACGCTGATGGTGTTGACGGTCGTCGCGATCAGCTCGGCGAGCTGGTTGAGGAAGTCCCGCTGGATCTGGGTGAAGGGCTGGAAGGAAGCCAGCTCGATCACGCCGAGGACCTTCCCCTCGAAGAGGACGGGGAGCACGATCACATGCGCAGGGGCCGCCTCGCCGAGCCCGGAGGAGATCTTCAGATAGCCCGGCGGCACGTTGACCTGGATCGTCCGCTTCTCCTCGGCCGCCGTCCCGATCAGCGTCTCGCCGGGCCGGAACGAGGTGGGCATGGAGCCGGCGGAGTACCCGTAACTGCCGCGCATCCGCAGCTCGTACGCGCCCTCGCCCTGCCCGCCGAGTTCGGCGCTGCCGGTCGCGGAGCCGGTCGGCATCGCGACGAAGAAGGCGCCGTGCTGGGCGGAGACCACCGGGGTCAGCTCGCTCATGATGAGCGAGGCGACGTCGTCCAGATCCCGCCGGCCCTGCATCAGACCGGAGATCCGGGCGAGGTTGCCCTTGAGCCAGTCCTGCTCCTCGTTGGCGAGGGTGGTGTCGCGCAGGTTGGCGATCATGGTGTTGATGTTGTCCTGGAGGGCCTGGATCTCGCCCGCCGCGTCCACGCCGTCGATCTTGAGGTTGAGGTCGCCGCGGGTCACCGCGGTGGCGACGGCCGCGATGGCGCGCACCTGCCGGGTCAGGTTCCCGGCCATCTCGTTCACGGACTCCGTCAGGTCGCGCCAGGTACCGTCGACGTCCCGGACCCGCGCCTGACCGCCGAGAATGCCCTCCGTACCCACCTCGCGGGCCACGCGCGTGACCTCCTCGGCGAACGAGGACAGCTGGTCGACCATCGTGTTGATGGTGTTCTTCAGCTCCTGGATCTCACCGCGCGCGTCGATGTCGATCTTCTTGGTGAGATCGCCCTTGGCGATGGCGGTCGTGACGGCGGCGATCTGGCGCACCTGACCGGTGAGGTTCGACGCCATCGAGTTCACCGACTCGGTCAGGTCCTTCCAGGTGCCGGAGACGCCCGGAACCCTTGCCTGGCCGCCCAGTTCACCTTCCGTACCCACCTCGCGGGCGACTCGGGTCACCTCGTCCGCGAACGAGGACAGGGTCGTCACCATGGTGTTGACGGTGTCGGCGAGCTCGGCGACCTCGCCGCGCGCCTCGACCGTGACCTTCTTCGTCAGGTCGCCGTTGGCGACCGCAGAGGAGACCCGGGAGATGTTCCGCACCTGACTGGTCAGGTTGTTGGCCATCAGGTTGACGTTGTCGCTCAGGTCCTTCCAGATGCCGGTGACCCCGCGCACCCGCGCCTGACCGCCCAGGATGCCTTCCGTACCCACCTCGCGGGCGACTCGCGTCACCTCGTCCGCGAAGTTGGACAGCTGGTCGACCATCGTGTTGACGGTCGTCACCAGCTCCAGGATCTCGCCCTTGGCGTCGACGGTGATCTTCTTCGACAGATCGCCCTTGGCGACCGCCGTGGTGACCTCGGCGATGTTGCGCACCTGCGAAGTCAGGTTGTTCGCCATGAAGTTCACGGACTGGGTGAGGTCCTTCCAGGTGCCGGAGACCCCCTGCACCTCGGCCTGACCGCCCAGGATGCCCTCCGTACCCACCTCACGGGCCACCCGGGTCACCTGCTCCGCGAAGCTGGAGAGCTGGTCGACCATGGTGTTGAGGGTGTTCTTCAGCTCAAGGATCTCGCCGCGCGCGTCCACGTCGATCTTCTGCGACAGGTCACCGCGCGCCACCGCGGTGGCGACCTGCGCGATGTTACGGACCTGGGCGGTGAGGTTGCCCGCCATGCCGTTCACCGAGTCGGTCAGGTCGCGCCACACACCGGCGACGCCAGGCACCTGCGCCTGCCCGCCGAGCCGGCCGTCCGTACCCACCTCACGGGCCACCCGGGTCACCTGCTCCGCGAAGGCGGAGAGCTGGTCGACCATCGTGTTGATGGTGTTCTTCAGCTCAAGGATCTCACCGCGCGCGTCCACGTCGATCTTCTGCGACAGGTCACCGCGCGCCACCGCCGTCGTGACCTGGGCGATCTGGCGCACCTGGGACGTCAGGTTGCCGGCCATGAAGTTGACGGAGTCGGTGAGCTCCTTCCACGTACCGGAGACGCCGTCGACACGGGCCTGACCGCCGAGGCGGCCCTCCGTGCCCACGTCCCTGGCCATCCGCGTGACCTGGTCGGCGAAGGACGACAGCTGCGACACCATCGTGTTGACGGTGTTCTTCAGCTCCAGCATCTCGCCCGCGACATCGACCGTGACCTTCTGCGACAGATCACCGTTGGCGACCGCCGTCGTCACCTGCGCGATGTCCCGGACCTGGCCCGTCAGGTTGCGGAACGCCGTGTTCACCGAGTCCGTGAGGTCCTTCCAGGTGCCCGCCGCTCCCGGCACCTGCGCCTGCCCGCCGAGCAGACCCTCGACGCCGACCTCCCTGGCCACCCGGGTCACCTCGGAACCGAAGGCCGAGAGCTGGTCGACCATCGTGTTGACGGTGTTCTTCAGCTCCAGCATCTCGCCCGCGACATCGACCGTGACCTTCTGCGACAGATCACCGTTGGCGACCGCCGTCGTCACCTGCGCGATGTCCCGGACCTGCGTGGTGATGTTCCGGAAGACCGTGTTGACCGAGTCCGTCAGGTCCTTCCACGTACCGGCCGCTCCCGGCACCTGCGCCTGCCCGCCGAGCAGACCCTGCGCACCGACCTCGCCCGACACGCGCGTCACCTCGTCGGCGAAGGTGCGCAGCGTCTCGGTCATCTGGTTGATGGTGTCCGCGAGTTGGGCGACCTCGCCGCGCGCGCTCACGGTGACCTTCTGCGAGAGGTCGCCGTTGGCGACCGCGGTCGTGACCTCGGCGATACCCCTCACCTGATTGGTGAGATTTCCCGCCATCGTGTTGACGGAGTCCGTCAGGTCCTTCCACACGCCGGCGACACCGGCCACCTCGGCCTGACCGCCCAGCTCGCCCTCGGTGCCCACCTCACGCGCGACGCGGGTCACCTCGGAGGAGAACGAGGACAGCTGGTCCACCATCGTGTTGACGGTGTTCTTCAGCTCAAGCATCTCGCCGGCCACGTGCGCCGTGACCTTCCGGGACAGATCGCCCTTGGCGACGGCCGTCGTCACGAGAGCAATGTCACGCACCTGAGCCGTCAGCCGGTACGCCATGGTGTTGACCGAATCCGTGAGATCCTTCCACGAACCGGACATACCGCGCACCTGGGCCTGACCGCCCAGCTTTCCCTCGGTACCGACCTCCAGCGCGACCCGCGTCACCTCGTCCGTGAACGCCGACAGCTGGTCGACCAGGTTGTTCACCGTCCGGGCGACCTTCAGGAACTCCCCGCGCAACGGCCGCGCGGACCCGTCCGGCCCGTCCGAACGCAAGTCCATCCGCTGGTCGAGATCGCCCTCGGCCACCGCCGAAAGGACCCGCCCCACCTCGGAGACCGGCCGCGTCATGTCGTCGACCAGCGCGTTCGCGGCCTCGATCGCCGCCGCCCAGGCGCCCTCGCTCGCCCCCGCCTCCAGGCGCTCGGACAGCTTGCCCTCGCGCCCCACCATGCGCCTGACCCGCGACAACTCGCCGGTCAGATGCATCTGCCGGTCGGCGACCTCGTTGAAGACGGCGGAGATCTCCGCCATCACGCCGTCGCCCGACACGGTCAGCCGCTTACGGAAGTTCCCGTCCCGCATCGAGACCAGGGCGGCGAGCAGCCGCTCCATGGCCGCCGCGTCCACCTGCACCGTCCCACCACTCCGGGACCGCCCGCCCTTCGCCCGCGTGCTGCCGCTGCCGCGCCGCGCCGCCGTGCCAGACTCCACCGTGTCCCTCCCGAAGGGGTTGACCGTACTGCCCGGGCCGTCACCACAAGCTTGCCCAGTGTTTCACCGCAGCCGAACCAGGCCATAACAGTTCGGCAGCTTCGCATAGCGTCCCCGCCCTCGGGGGACGGAAACAGCGGCGACCGGCATCCGCTGGGACAGCGAAGGTAAGTAACCTGGCATCCGGCTGTCCAACCGCCCCGGTCCGCCCGGCGGGGGTGGGGTGGCGCGAAGACGACCACCGGGCAGCGGGGAGGGGCAGACCGACCATGGCAGAGCCGGGCGTCGAGACGCGTACGAGGAGTTCTGTGATCACCGCGCGGGCGGCTGCGACCTTCGACCCCGTCGGGCGGTCCGTCGCGACCGCCCGCGCCTTTGTCCGGGACACCCTCCAGGGATGGGGGTACGCCGAAGTCGTCGACGACGCCGTCGTCCTGACCAGCGAACTCGTCACCAACGCCGTCATCCACGCCGGCACCGCCGCCGACGTCCTGTGTCTGCGCAGCGAGGACGGCGTCCGCGTCGAGGTCGCCGACCGCTACCCCGAGCGCGAGATCCCCGTCCAGGGCGGCCGCACGCTCGCCCACCCCGACCGCGAGAACGGCCGGGGCCTGCTGCTGTGCGCCGCCCTCGCCACCCGCTGGGGCATCGAGTACACCCCCACGCACAAACACGTCTGGTTCCAGCTCGACCTTCCCGAGCGCGCGATCGGCACCCGCTCCGCCGGACCGGTCCTCCCCGACGCACTCCTCCCGGTCACCGACAGCCGCGTCCGCGTCGCCGTCGCCCAGATCGACCGCATGGGTGCCATCACCGCGTGGAACGAGGACGCCGAGGAGCTCTTCGGGTACAGCGCCGAACAGGTCACCGGCAAACCACTCGGCGACCTCGCCGCCTGGCCGCACACCCCCGGCATCGGCACCGGCCTCGTCGAGGCCCTCCGGCTCTCCCGCTGGGAGGGCAGCTACGGCATCCGCTGCGCCGACGGCCGGGTGATCCCCGTGTACGCCTCCCATCTGCGCGTCCGCGACGCCGCGGGCGACCCCTCCACGGTCTGTCTGCTGGTACGGGAGTACGAGCGCGCGGTCCTGCAGACCCCGCAGCGCCCCCCTGTCTCCGACGGCGGCTCGGAGAACCGCGCCACCGACCCCTTCGAGGTCTTCATCGGCTCCCCGGCCCCCGACGACCTCGACGGCCTGCTCCAGCGCACGGTGGAGCGTGCCCGCGACATGCTCGACGGCGACTCCGCCTTCCTCCTCCTCGCCACCGACGACGAGACGGAACTGGAGGTACGGGCCACCACCGGCCTCCCGTCGGCCCGTCAGCGCTTCGCCCGCGTCCCCGTCGAGACCGGCGCCAGCCGCTACGGCTCCGCCCGGATGCCGGCCGTCCACGAGGACCTGGCCGCCGTCCCCGGCGCCGTCCCGCTACTCGAAGGCACCGGCATGCGCTCGGTCGTCACCGTTCCTCTCAAGGTCGAGGGCCGGCTCACCGGCTCGCTCGGCGTCGCCGCCGAAGGCTCCAACCGCTACTCCAACGAAGAGGCCCTGCGCCTGCAGTTCGCGGCCGACCGCATCGCGCTCGCCGTCGAGTCGGCCCGCCTCGGCGAGCTCGAACGCCTCCGCCGCGGCTCCCTCAGCTTCCTCGTCGAGGCCTCCGACCTCCTGGCCGGCACGCTCGACCGCGACCAGACCCTGGCCCTGATGGCCCAGATGACGGTCCCGACCCTCGCCACCTGGTGCGCCGTCTACACGATCGCCGACCAGGCCTCGGACCCGTACCTCTCCTACGTCCTGCACGAGGACGAGGACCGCATCGACGGCCTGAAGGCCCTGCTGTCCTCGATCGCCCCGCCCGACCCGGTGCCCACTCCGGGCGCGCGCGTCTGGGCGGCCCCGGCCGAGGCCGCCCACCGGGCGGCGCTCTCCACCTCGATGCGCGAACTGGGCGGCACGAGCGGCCCGTTGTCCTCCGGAATCGACGTCACACTCGCGACCGCGACCGTGGTCGGCGGGGAGACCGTGGTCCTGCCGCTCGTCGCCCGCAACCGCGTCATCGGCATGCTCACCCTGGGCAAGCCGTCCGACGACCACTTCCGCCAGGAGATCCTCGAACTCGCCGAGGACCTCTCCCGCCGAGCGGCCCTCGCCCTCGACAACGCCCGCCTCTACTCGGAGCGCATGGCGATCAGTCAGTCCCTCCAGCGCAGTCTGCTGCCGCCCGGCCTCCCTGACATCCCGGGGGTCGAGGTCGACGTCATCTACCGCGCGGCCGGCGAGGGCAACGAGGTCGGCGGCGACTTCTACGACCTCTTCCCGATCCGCGACAACGCCTACGGCTTCGCCATCGGCGACGTCTGCGGTACGGGCCCGGAGGCCGCGGCCGTCACGGGCCTGGCCCGCCACGCCCTGCGCCTGCTGGCCCGCGAGGGCTTCGGCGGCCCCGCGGTCCTGGAGCGCCTCAACGCGGCGATCCTCGACGAGGGCGCCCGCAGCCGCTTCCTGACCCTGCTCTACGGCGAGATGTGGCCGCAGGAGGACGGCTCGGCCATCCTCAAGGTCGTCTGCGCCGGTCACCCGCTGCCGCTGCGCCTGCGCCAGGACGGCACGGTCGTCCCGGCCGCCGATCCCCAGCCGCTCCTGGGTGTCCTGGACGACCTGGAGCTGTACGAGCAGACCGTCACGCTCGAGCCGGGCGACGTCCTGCTCTGCGTCACCGACGGCGTCACGGAACGCCGCGAGGGCACGCGCATGCTGGGCGACGACGGCCTGATCGAGGTCCTGAAGACGTGTACGGGCCTGACGGCCGGCGCGGTCGCCGCCCGCGTCCTCCGTGCGGTCGAACGCTTCGCCCAGGAGCCCGCCTCCGACGACATGGCCATCCTGGCGATGCGCCTCCCGGAGCCCCTCCCCGGCAACTGAGAACGCCTCGTCGGGCCCACGATGTCGGCCCGACGAGGCACCCTCGCTTTCCCTCACCGGGGGACAACGCAAAAAGGCCCCCGCCAAGAGGCGGGGGCCTTTTCTCTGAGCCCTTTAACGGAATCGAACCGTTGACCTTCTCCTTACCATGGAGACGCTCTACCGACTGAGCTAAAAGGGCGGGTTGTTCGGCGGTGTCCTACTCTCCCACAGGGTCCCCCCTGCAGTACCATCGGCGCTGAAAGGCTTAGCTTCCGGGTTCGGAATGTAACCGGGCGTTTCCCTAACGCTATGACCACCGAAACTCTATGAAGTTGAACCGCCGCACCCCGCAGGGGGCGTGTTCGTTACTTCAGAACTAACACAGTGGACGCGAGCAACTGAGGACAAGCCCTCGGCCTATTAGTACCGGTCAGCTCCACCCATTACTGGGCTTCCACATCCGGCCTATCAACCCAGTCGTCTACTGGGAGCCTTACCCTCTCAAGGAGGTGGGAATACTCATCTCGAAGCAGGCTTCCCGCTTAGATGCTTTCAGCGGTTATCCCTCCCGAACGTAGCCAACCAGCCATGCCCTTGGCAGGACAACTGGCACACCAGAGGTTCGTCCGTCCCGGTCCTCTCGTACTAGGGACAGCCCTTCTCAATATTCCTACGCGCACAGCGGATAGGGACCGAACTGTCTCACGACGTTCTAAACCCAGCTCGCGTACCGCTTTAATGGGCGAACAGCCCAACCCTTGGGACCGACTCCAGCCCCAGGATGCGACGAGCCGACATCGAGGTGCCAAACCATCCCGTCGATATGGACTCTTGGGGAAGATCAGCCTGTTATCCCCGGGGTACCTTTTATCCGTTGAGCGACGGCGCTTCCACAAGCCACCGCCGGATCACTAGTCCCGACTTTCGTCCCTGCTCGACCCGTCGGTCTCACAGTCAAGCTCCCTTGTGCACTTACACTCAACACCTGATTGCCAACCAGGCTGAGGGAACCTTTGGGCGCCTCCGTTACCCTTTGGGAGGCAACCGCCCCAGTTAAACTACCCATCAGACACTGTCCCTGATCCGGATCACGGACCGAGGTTAGACATCCAGCACGACCAGAGTGGTATTTCAACGGCGACTCCACCATGACTGGCGTCACGGCTTCAAAGTCTCCCACCTATCCTACACAAGCCGAACCGAACACCAATATCAAACTGTAGTAAAGGTCCCGGGGTCTTTCCGTCCTGCTGCGCGAAACGAGCATCTTTACTCGTAGTGCAATTTCACCGGGCCTATGGTTGAGACAGTCGAGAAGTCGTTACGCCATTCGTGCAGGTCGGAACTTACCCGACAAGGAATTTCGCTACCTTAGGATGGTTATAGTTACCACCGCCGTTTACTGGCGCTTAAGTTCTCAGCTTCGCCCTGTCGAAACAGAGCTAACCGGTCCCCTTAACGTTCCAGCACCGGGCAGGCGTCAGTCCGTATACATCGCCTTACGGCTTCGCACGGACCTGTGTTTTTAGTAAACAGTCGCTTCTCGCTGGTCTCTGCGGCCACCCCCAGCTCACGGAGTAAATCCGATCACCAGTGATGGCCCCCCTTCTCCCGAAGTTACGGGGGCATTTTGCCGAGTTCCTTAACCATAGTTCACCCGAACGCCTCGGTATTCTCTACCTGACCACCTGAGTCGGTTTAGGGTACGGGCCGCCATGAAACTCGCTAGAGGCTTTTCTCGACAGCATAGGATCATCCACTTCACCACAATCGGCTCGGCATCAGGTCTCAGCCTTAATGTGTGACGGATTTGCCTATCACACGGCCTACACCCTTACCCCGGGACAACCACCGCCCGGGCTGGACTACCTTCCTGCGTCACCCCATCGCTTACCTACTACCACCTTGGGTCAGCGGCTCCACCACTCCCCTTTGCCCGAAGGCTCCGGGGCGGCTTCACGGCCTTAGCGTTAATGGGCTCGATATTGGGCGTTTCAAAGCGGGTACCGGAATATCAACCGGTTGTCCATCGACTACGCCTGTCGGCCTCGCCTTAGGTCCCGACTTACCCTGGGCAGATCAGCTTGACCCAGGAACCCTTAGTCAATCGGCGCACACGTTTCTCACGTGTGTATCGCTACTCATGCCTGCATTCTCACTCGTGAACCGTCCACAACTCGCTTCCGCGGCTGCTTCACCCGGCACACGACGCTCCCCTACCCATCACAGCGGGCGTTGGCCCTATTGCTGCAATGACACGACTTCGGCGGTACGCTTGAGCCCCGCTACATTGTCGGCGCGGAATCACTTGACCAGTGAGCTATTACGCACTCTTTCAAGGGTGGCTGCTTCTAAGCCAACCTCCTGGTTGTCTCTGCGACTCCACATCCTTTCCCACTTAGCGTACGCTTAGGGGCCTTAGTCGATGCTCTGGGCTGTTTCCCTCTCGACCATGGAGCTTATCCCCCACAGTCTCACTGCCGCGCTCTCACTTACCGGCATTCGGAGTTTGGCTAAGGTCAGTAACCCGGTAGGGCCCATCGCCTATCCAGTGCTCTACCTCCGGCAAGAAACACACGACGCTGCACCTAAATGCATTTCGGGGAGAACCAGCTATCACGGAGTTTGATTGGCCTTTCACCCCTAACCACAGGTCATCCCCCAGGTTTTCAACCCTGGTGGGTTCGGTCCTCCACGAAGTCTTACCTCCGCTTCAACCTGCCCATGGCTAGATCACTCCGCTTCGGGTCTTGAGCGTGCTACTGAATCGCCCTATTCGGACTCGCTTTCGCTACGGCTTCCCCACACGGGTTAACCTCGCAACACACCGCAAACTCGCAGGCTCATTCTTCAAAAGGCACGCAGTCACGAGATGGAAGCAAGCTCCCATCCGACGCTCCCACGGCTTGTAGGCACACGGTTTCAGGTACTATTTCACTCCGCTCCCGCGGTACTTTTCACCATTCCCTCACGGTACTATCCGCTATCGGTCACCAGGGAATATTTAGGCTTAGCGGGTGGTCCCGCCAGATTCACACGGGATTTCTCGGGCCCCGTGCTACTTGGGTGTCTCTCAAACGAGCCGTTGATGTTTCAGCTACGGGGGTCTTACCCTCTACGCCGGACCTTTCGCATGTCCTTCGCCTACATCAACGGTTTCTGACTCGTCTCACAGCCGGCAGACTGTGAAAGAGAGATCCCACAACCCCGTATGCGCAACCCCTGCCGGGTATCACACGCATACGGTTTGGCCTCATCCGGTTTCGCTCGCCACTACTCCCGGAATCACGGTTGTTTTCTCTTCCTGAGGGTACTGAGATGTTTCACTTCCCCTCGTTCCCTCCACATGCCCTATGTGTTCAGGCATGGGTGACAGCCCATGACGACTGCCGGGTTTCCCCATTCGGAAACCCCCGGATCAAAGCCTGGTTGACGGCTCCCCGGGGACTATCGTGGCCTCCCACGTCCTTCATCGGTTCCTGGTGCCAAGGCATCCACCGTGCGCCCTTAAAAACTTGGCCACAGATGCTCGCGTCCACTGTGTAGTTCTCAAGCAACGACCAGCCACCCACCACCCCACCACAACGTGGCGAGTTCACTGGGGCCGGCATCGCGAAGATACAAACCTTACGGCCGTACCCTCAGATACCCAACAACGTGCCAAGCGTGAGCCACCCTCCGTGTTCTCCGTTCCACGCCGAAGCAGTACTGGAAGAACCATCAGGTCACTCACGCCAACTAATCAACGTTCCACCCATGAGCTGACCGTGCGAGACGTTTGCTCGCAATCGGTACTGTGCTCCTTAGAAAGGAGGTGATCCAGCCGCACCTTCCGGTACGGCTACCTTGTTACGACTTCGTCCCAATCGCCAGTCCCACCTTCGACAGCTCCCTCCCACAAGGGGTTGGGCCACCGGCTTCGGGTGTTACCGACTTTCGTGACGTGACGGGCGGTGTGTACAAGGCCCGGGAACGTATTCACCGCAGCAATGCTGATCTGCGATTACTAGCAACTCCGACTTCATGGGGTCGAGTTGCAGACCCCAATCCGAACTGAGACCGGCTTTTTGAGATTCGCTCCGCCTCGCGGCATCGCAGCTCTTTGTACCGGCCATTGTAGCACGTGTGCAGCCCAAGACATAAGGGGCATGATGACTTGACGTCGTCCCCACCTTCCTCCGAGTTGACCCCGGCGGTCTCCTGTGAGTCCCCATCACCCCGAAGGGCATGCTGGCAACACAGGACAAGGGTTGCGCTCGTTGCGGGACTTAACCCAACATCTCACGACACGAGCTGACGACAGCCATGCACCACCTGTATACCGACCACAAGGGGGGCACTATCTCTAATGCTTTCCGGTATATGTCAAGCCTTGGTAAGGTTCTTCGCGTTGCGTCGAATTAAGCCACATGCTCCGCTGCTTGTGCGGGCCCCCGTCAATTCCTTTGAGTTTTAGCCTTGCGGCCGTACTCCCCAGGCGGGGAACTTAATGCGTTAGCTGCGGCACCGACGACGTGGAATGTCGCCAACACCTAGTTCCCAACGTTTACGGCGTGGACTACCAGGGTATCTAATCCTGTTCGCTCCCCACGCTTTCGCTCCTCAGCGTCAGTAATGGCCCAGAGATCCGCCTTCGCCACCGGTGTTCCTCCTGATATCTGCGCATTTCACCGCTACACCAGGAATTCCGATCTCCCCTACCACACTCTAGCCTGCCCGTATCGGATGCAGACCCGGGGTTAAGCCCCGGGCTTTCACACCCGACGTGACAAGCCGCCTACGAGCTCTTTACGCCCAATAATTCCGGACAACGCTTGCGCCCTACGTATTACCGCGGCTGCTGGCACGTAGTTAGCCGGCGCTTCTTCTGCAGGTACCGTCACTTTCGCTTCTTCCCTGCTGAAAGAGGTTTACAACCCGAAGGCCGTCATCCCTCACGCGGCGTCGCTGCATCAGGCTTTCGCCCATTGTGCAATATTCCCCACTGCTGCCTCCCGTAGGAGTCTGGGCCGTGTCTCAGTCCCAGTGTGGCCGGTCGCCCTCTCAGGCCGGCTACCCGTCGTCGCCTTGGTGGGCCATTACCCCACCAACAAGCTGATAGGCCGCGGGCTCATCCTTCACCGCCGGAGCTTTCAACCAGCTTCCATGCGGAAGCCGGTGTTATCCGGTATTAGACCCCGTTTCCAGGGCTTGTCCCAGAGTGAAGGGCAGATTGCCCACGTGTTACTCACCCGTTCGCCACTAATCCACCCCGAAGGGCTTCATCGTTCGACTTGCATGTGTTAAGCACGCCGCCAGCGTTCGTCCTGAGCCAGGATCAAACTCTCCGTGAATGTTTACCGGTTATCCGGTGCACACCACGAGAGCGGAACGACCGGTCGGAATAGGACCAGTCGTTCACAGCGTCCTCGCTGTGTTGTTGCCTACCCGCCGCATGGGCCGGTAGGACTTTCAAAGGAACCTCGCCATCCGAAGATGGACGGGGTATCAACTAATCTGGCGTTGATTTTTGGCACGCTGTTGAGTTCTCAAGGAACGGACGCTTCCTTCGTACTCACCCTCTCGGGCTTTCCTCCGGGCTTTTCCCTTCGGTCTTGCGTTTCCGACTCTATCAGATCTTTCCGATCCGATTTCCTCGGTGCTTTCCGGCCTTTCGGTTTCCCGTTGGGCTTTCCGGCGTTGATCCGACTTTATCAGAGATTCTGAGTCGAATTCCCCCGCCCCTTCCGGTCACCCGTTCAGGCACACGAAGGTGCCGGGTTCCCTTGCTGGCGGAGCCGTAAACGTACTGGAGCGGGGCGCCCCGATGCAAATCGAGGCGCCCCGCTCCTGGTTGACGCTGGTCAGGCCTGTGCTCAGGCCCGTCCTCAGACCTCCACGACCACCGGGAGGATCATCGGGCGCCGGCGGTACGTGTCGGAGACCCACTTGCCGATCGAGCGGCGGATCAGCTGCTGGAGCTGGTGGGGCTCGACCACGCCGTCCTGGGCCGACTTGTTCAGGGCCTGCTCGACCTTCGGGATGACGGCGTCGAACGCCGAGTCCTCGATGCCGGAGCCACGGGCGTGGATGTTCGGGCCGCCCACGATCTTGCCGGTCGACGAGTCGACGACCACGAAGACGGAGATGATGCCCTCCTCGCCCAGGATGCGGCGGTCCTTGAGGTGGACCTCGGTGACGTCGCCGACCGAGAGGCCGTCCACGTACACGTACCCCGCCTGGACCTTGCCGACGATCCTGGCGCGGCCGTCGACCAGGTCGACGACGACGCCGTCCTCGGCGATGACGATGTGGTCCTTCGGGACACCCGTCATCGCGCCGAGCTCGGCGTTGGCGCGCAGGTGGCGCCATTCGCCGTGGACCGGCATGAGGTTCTTCGGCTTGCAGATGTTGTAGAAGTACAGCAGCTCGCCCGCCGAGGCGTGGCCGGAGACGTGGACCTTGGCGTTGCCCTTGTGGATCACGTTCGCGCCCCAGCGCGTCAGGCCGTTGATCACGCGGTAGACCGCGTTCTCGTTGCCCGGGATGAGCGAGGACGCCAGGATCACGGTGTCGCCCTGGACGATCCGGATCTGGTGGTCGCGGTTGGCCATGCGGGACAGCGCGGCCATGGGCTCGCCCTGGGAGCCCGTGCAGACCAGCACGACCTCGTCGTCCGGGAGGTCGTCGAGGGTCTTGACGTCGACGACCAGGCCGGCCGGGACCCGCAGATAGCCGAGGTCACGGGCGATGCCCATGTTGCGGACCATCGAGCGGCCGACGAAGGCCACGCGGCGTCCGTACTCGTGCGCGGCGTCGAGGATCTGCTGGATGCGGTGGACGTGGCTGGCGAAGCTGGCCACGATGATCCGCTTCTGGGCGTTCGCGAAGACGTTCCGCAGGACGTTGGAGATGTCCTTCTCCGGCGGGACGAAGCCCGGGACCTCGGCGTTCGTCGAGTCGGACAGCAGGAGGTCGATGCCCTCCTCGCTGAGCCGCGCGAACGCGTGCAGGTCGGTGAGCCGGCCGTCCATCGGGAGCTGGTCCATCTTGAAGTCGCCGGTGGCGACCGCCATGCCCGCGGGGGTGCGGATGGCGACGGCCAGCGCGTCGGGGATGGAGTGGTTGACCGCGATGAACTCGCAGTCGAACAGGCCCAGGTTCTCCCGGTCGCCCTCCGACACCTCGAGGGTGTAGGGACGGATGCGGTGCTCCTGGAGCTTGGCCTCGATCAGGGCGAGGGTCAGCTTGGAGCCGATGAGCGGGATGTCCGGCTTGAGCCGGAGGAGGTACGGGACACCGCCGATGTGGTCCTCGTGACCGTGCGTGAGCACGATCCCCTCGACGTCGTCGAGGCGGTCCCGGATGGTGGTGAAGTCGGGCAGGATCAGATCGACGCCCGGCTGCTCCTCTTCGGGGAAGAGGACGCCGCAGTCGACGATCAGCAGCCGGCCTTCGTACTCGAAGACCGTCATGTTCCGGCCGATCTCACCGAGCCCGCCGAGCGGGGTGACGCGCAGGCCGCCCTTGGGCAGCTTCGGCGGCGCGCCGAGTTCAGGATGCGGATGACTCAAAAGACTCTCCTCACCACACGCGCCACGTACCGCTTGGGCACGTGGCGCGCATGACATTCGTGCACTTGCTGTTGTCTGTCGATCGTTTGTCGATCGGATATTCAGTTGTGAAGTCTGTTGTCAGAGCTGTACCCCGCCGGCGGCGAGATCGAGCTTGAGCTGGGCGGTTTCCTCCGGCGAGAGGCCCACGAGCGGCAGGCGCAGGGGGCCGGCCGGGAGGCCCTGGAGGGCGAGGGCGGCCTTGGTGGTCATGACGCCCTGGGTGCGGAACATCCCGGTGTACACCGGGAGCAGCTTCTGGTGGATCTCGGTGGCCTTCTGCACGTCACCGTTGAGATGGGCGTCGAGCAGGGCGCGCAGGTCCGGGGAGACGACGTGGCCGACGACGGAGACGAAGCCGCAGGCGCCCACGGAGAGCAGCGGCAGGTTGAGCATGTCGTCGCCGGAGTACCAGGCGAGGCCGCTGCGGGCGATGGCCCAGCTGGCGCGGCCGAGGTCGCCCTTGGCGTCCTTGTTGGCGACGATCCGGGGGTGCTCGGCGAGGCGGACGATCGTCTCGGTGTCGATGGGGACGCCGCTGCGGCCGGGGATGTCGTAGAGCATGACCGGGAGGCCGGTGGCGTCGGCGATGGCCGAGAAGTGCCGGTACAGGCCCTCCTGCGGGGGCTTGTTGTAGTACGGCGTGACGGCGAGCAGGCCGTGTGCGCCGTCGCGCTCCGCGGTGCGGGCGAGCTCGATGGAGTGGTGGGTGTCGTTGGTGCCGATGCCGGCGACGACGTGGGCGCGGTCGCCGACCGCCTCCAGTACCGCTCGTACCAGTTCCGATTTCTCCGCGTCGCTGGTGGTCGGGGACTCGCCGGTGGTGCCGTTGATGACGAGGCCGTCGTTGCCTGCGTCCACCAGATGGGCGGCCAGTCGCTGGGCACCGTCGAGGTCGAGTGCGCCGTCCGCCGTGAAAGGCGTGACCATGGCGGTGAGGACCCTCCCGAAGGGGGTCTGCGGAGTGGAGATCGGAGCCATGGGTAACACGCTACTCGCTGCTCAGCGCCCGGTGTCCCCTCGGGGGACGTGAGAAAGGAGCCCGGCACTGCCTGCTCGGGGGTTCAAGCAGTGCCGGGTCCGTTTGATCAGCCTAGATGAACTTCGTGAAACGTCGCAATACGGACACTTCGCGTGACGGGGTCGTACATCTGTGCTTTATGGGGCCACACGGCCGTTCTTGTTGAACGCGGCATAGGTCAGCGGCATGAGCTCGGCCCAGTGCTGCTCCATCTTCTCGCCCACCATCTCGATCTCCCGCTGCGGGAAGGACGGCACCTTCGCCAGCTCGTGCTGGGTGCGCAGACCGAGGAAGTGCATCAGCGAGCGAGCGTTGCACGTGGCGTACATCGAGGAGAAGAGTCCGACGGGCAGGACCGAACGGGCGACCTCGCGGGCGACACCCGCCGCGAGCATCTCCTGGTACGCCTCGTACGCCTGGACGTACGAGTCCTCCATGACGCGGCCGACCAGCTCCTGCTGGGCCTCGGTGCCCTCGACGAAGACGTACTTGCCCGGGCGGCCCTCCTGGACGAGCTTGCGGGAGGCGTCGGGGACGTAGAAGACCGGCTCAAGCTCCCTGTAGCGGCCCGACTCCTCGTTGTACGACCAGCCGACGCGGTGGCGCATGAACTCGCGGAACACGAAGATCGGGGCGCTGATGAAGAACGTCATCGAGTTGTGCTCGAAGGGGCTGCCGTGGCGGTCCCGCATCAGGTAGTTGATGAGCCCCTTGGACCGCTCGGGGTCCTTCTGCAGCTCTTCGAGCGACTGCTCCCCCGCGGTGGAGACGCGGGCCGCCCACAGCACGTCCGAGTCGGCGGCGCTGTGCTTGACCAGCTCGACGGTCACATCGCTGCGGAAACTGGGCTTGAGGTCTTCTGCGGGGGTGTCGGTCACCGGCGGGTCCTTCCGAAGTGCGTCGCTCGGGCGGCGCCCACTCTACGGGGGACCACCGACAGCGGACTCCCACACCCACCCGGACGAACACTCTTTGGCCAATTCGGCGAATTCGGGCACCGAATGGTGATTTCGCTCGTCTCTCTCTGTGACACCGCACACCACGAGGACCGAGGAGCGTTCCTTCATGTTCAGCCGGCGAGAGGCCGTCCCGTTCTCGTTCGTCGCAGAGGCCGACCGCTTCCGCAGTAACGTCACTCCGCCGCCGAGGGAGCGCCTGACCGTCTCTCAACTCGCGGGCCGTACGCTGATCGGACTGACCGTCGTGGCCGGTCTCGTCGGATCGCTGCTCTTCGGCATGCCGTCCATGCAGTCCGGTGCCGCCGAGGGCCACCGGCAGCAGACCGAGGCTTCCGACGGCCGTTGATCAGTACGGCCCCCCTGGGGTGGCCCGGTCGAGACCACCTGGGTAGCCTCACCGGGCACAGCCCCTTCGAGCGTGCTTGTGAGTGAGGATCAGTCGTGCCCCTGCCCTTCCTGACGGCCGACCGCGCTTTTGACGCCACCGATGACGTCGCGCTGCCGTTCGACGACCACGACCAGTGGCGTCGCCCCTACCGGCCGGGCCCCTGGCGGGTGGGTGCGGCGGCGCTCGCGCTGCTGCTCGCCTCGTTCGTGCTCCTGGCCGCGGTGATCATCGTGGCCGCCGGCGAGACGCCCGGCGCCGGCCTCACGTTCGGTCTCGCGGCGCTGTTCATCCTCGGTGCGCTGCGGATGCTGCGGGTCGGCACATGGGTGAGCCGCCACGGCGTGCGGCGGGTGCGGTTCTTCTCGAACACGACCGTGGCATGGCAGCAGACGGCCGAGGTGCGCACGGCGCAGCAGCCGGTGCGCTGGCTGGGGCTGCCCCGCACGGTGCAGGGTCAGGCGCTGATTCTCGTACGGCACGGTGGTGAGCAGATCACTCTGCTCACCGACCACAATGCCGACTTCCTCTCCCGCGTCGAGGCGTTCGACCGCGCGGCCGACACGGTCGAGGCCTGGAACGCCGAGTACGGCGTCGCCGCTACGCGCTGACCGTACGTCCCCCATGGAGGGCGATCGCGCGCTGCATCGCCTTGCGGGCGCGCGGGGTGTCGCGGGCGTCGTGATAGGCGATCGCGAGCCGGAACCAGCAGCGCCAGTCGTCCGGGTGGTCCTCGGTCTCGGCACGCCGCCGCGCGAACACCTCGTCCGCCGACTCCCGGTCGATCCGGCCCCCGGCCGTGCGCTTCAACTCGTCCACGGGCAGGCCGCCTTCGGCCTCCAGTTCGCGGGCGAGCCGCTGCGCGTTCCGCGCGAAGGCGGTGTTCTTCCAGAGGAACCAGCCGCCCACGCCGGGCAGCAGGAACGCCACCGCGCCCATGCCCATGGCGGCCGGTTCCCCGGTCAGCAGGAGCAGGACGCCCTCCATCGCCACCACGCCGAAGACGAGGACGAGGACGGTGGCGAGGAAGACGTACGTGATCTTTCCGCCCATGGCCGTCAGCCCAGGTCCATGAAGTGCTCCAGGCCGAAGGTGAGGCCCGGAGTGGTGACCACGCGGCGGGCGCCCAGGAGGATGCCCGGCATGAAGCTGGAGTGGTGCAGCGAGTCGTGGCGGATGGTCAGGGTCTCGCCCTCGCCGCCGAGCAGCACCTCCTGGTGGGCCAGGAGGCCCGCCAGGCGTACGGCGTGGACCCGGACACCGTCCACGTCGGCGCCGCGCGCCCCGTCGAGAGCCGTCACGGTCGCGTCCGGCTGGGCTCCGAGGCCGGCCTCCGCGCGGGCGGCGGCGATCAGCTGAGCCGTACGGGTGGCGGTGCCGCTGGGGGCGTCGACCTTGTGCGGGTGGTGCAGCTCGACGACCTCGACCGACTCGAAGTACGGGGCCGCGATCTGGGCGAACTTCATGGTCAGGACGGCGCCGATGGAGAAGTTCGGGGCGATCAGGACGCCGGTCTCCGGGGAGGCGGCGAGCCAGGTGTTCAGCTGCGCGAGGCGGTCCTCGTTCCAGCCGGTCGTGCCGACGACCGCGTGGATGCCGTGCCGTACGCAGTAGTCGAGGTTGTCCATCACGGAGGCCGGGGTGGTCAGCTCGACCGCGACCTGGGCGCCCGCGTCGGTGAGCGTCTCCAGCTTGTCGCCGCGGCCGAGCGCCGCGACCAGTTCCATGTCCTCGGCGGCCTCGACGGCCCGTACCGCCTCGGAGCCGATACGGCCCTGGGCTCCGAGGACCGCCACGCGCAGCTTGCTCATAGCTCTGTGAACTCTCTCTAGGCGACGGATTCGTGCAGGCGTGCCGCCTGCTTGTCCTTCAGCGGCCCTATGGCGGACAGCGAGGGGCGCTGTCCGAGCACATCACGGGCGACCTCCCGGACCTCGTCCGGGGTGACCGCGGCGATCCGGGCGAGCATGTCGTCGACCGACATCTGCGTACCCCAGCACAGCTCGCTCTTGCCGATGCGGTTCATCAGCGCGCCCGTGTCCTCGAGGCCGAGGACGGTCGAGCCGGAGAGCTGGCCGATGGCGCGGGCGATCTCGTCGTCGGACAGCCCGTCGGAGGCCACCTTGTGGAGCTCGTCCCGGCAGATCTTCAGTACGTCGTGGACCTGACTGGGGCGGCAGCCCGCGTACACGCCGAAGAGGCCGCAGTCGGCGAAGCCCGAGGTGTACGAGTACACGCTGTAGGCCAGGCCGCGCTTCTCGCGGACCTCCTGGAAGAGACGGGAGGACATGCCGCCGCCGAGGGCCGTGTTCAGCACGCCGAGCGCCCAGCGGCGCTCGTCGGTGCGGGCGAGGCCGGGCATGCCGAGGACCACGTGGGCCTGCTCGGTCTTGCGGCCCAGGACCTCGACGCGGCCGGCGGTGCGGATCGTGCGGTGACCGTCGCGGGGGGCGACGGGGAGCGCGTCGGTACGGGAGAGGGCGCCGGCCTTCTCGAAGGCGCGGCGGACCTGGCGTACGACCGTGGCGTGGTCGATGTTGCCGGCGGCGGCGACGACCAGGTGGGTCGGGTCGTAGTGCTTCTTGTAGAAGCGGGCGATCCGGTCGCGGTCGAGGGCGTTGACGGTGTCGACGGTGCCGAGCACCGGGCGGCCGAGCGGGGTGTCGCCGAACATCGTTCGCGCGAACAGGTCGTGCACGATGTCGCCCGGGTCGTCCTCGGTCATCGCGATCTCTTCGAGGATCGCCCCGCGCTCGACGTTCACGTCCTCTTCGAGGATCAGCGAGCCGGTGAGCATGTCGCAGACGACGTCGATCGCGAGCGGCAGGTCGGTGTCGAGGACCCGCGCGTAGTAGCAGGTGTACTCCTTCGCCGTGAAGGCGTTCATCTCGCCGCCGACCGCGTCGAGCGCGGCGGAGATGTCGAGGGCGCTGCGTCGCTTGGTGCCCTTGAAGAGGAGGTGTTCCAGGTAGTGCGTGGCGCCGTTGAGGGCGGGCGTCTCGTCGCGGGAGCCGACGTGCGCCCAGATCCCGAAGGTGGCGGAGCGTACGGAGGGCAGGGTCTCGGTGACGATCCGCAGGCCGCCGGGGAGGGTGGTGCGGCGGACCGTGCCGATGCCGTCCTTGCCCTTGAGAAGCGTTTGGGTACGGGCGACGGCCCGCCCCTCCGAAGAGGGGCGGGCCGTCGTCACGGAACTACGGGACGTCACTGGTCGGTGTCGTCCTTCTTGTCCTCGGCGGCGGCGTCCTCGTCCGCCATGACGGGGACGAGGGAGAGCTTGCCGCGCTGGTCGATCTCGGCGATCTCGACCTGGACCTTGGCACCCACCGCGAGCACGTCCTCGACGTTCTCCACGCGCTTGCCACCGGCGAGCTTGCGGATCTGCGAGATGTGCAGCAGACCGTCCTTGCCGGGCATCAGGGAGACGAACGCACCGAAGGTGGTGGTCTTGACGACCGTACCCAGGTAGCGCTCGCCGACCTCCGGCATGGTCGGGTTGGCGATGCCGTTGATCGTGGCGCGGGCGGCCTCGGCCTGCGAGCCCTGGGCGGCACCGATGTAGATGGTGCCGTCGTCCTCGATCGTGATGTCGGCGCCGGTGTCCTCCTGGATCTGGTTGATCATCTTGCCCTTGGGGCCGATGACCTCACCGATCTTGTCCACCGGGATCTTGACGGTGATGATGCGCGGCGCGTTCGGGGACATCTCGTCCGGAACGTCGATCGCCTCGTTCATCACGTCGAGGATGTGCAGACGCGCGTCACGGGCCTGCTTCAGCGCGGCGGCCAGGACCGAGGCGGGGATGCCGTCGAGCTTGGTGTCGAGCTGGAGCGCGGTGACGAAGGTCTTCGTACCGGCGACCTTGAAGTCCATGTCGCCGAAGGCGTCCTCCGCACCGAGGATGTCGGTGAGGGCGACGTAGTGGGTCTTGCCGTCGATCTCCTCGGAGATCAGACCCATGGCGATACCGGCGACGGGGGCCTTCAGCGGCACACCGGCGTTCAGCAGCGACATGGTGGAGGCGCAGACCGAGCCCATGGACGTCGAGCCGTTGGAGCCGAGGGCCTCGGACACCTGACGGATCGCGTACGGGAACTCCTCGCGCGTCGGGAGGACCGGCACGATGGCGCGCTCGGCGAGCGCGCCGTGGCCGATCTCGCGGCGCTTGGGCGAGCCCACGCGGCCGGTCTCGCCGACGGAGTACGGCGGGAAGTTGTAGTTGTGCATGTAGCGCTTGCGGGTCACCGGGGAGAGGGTGTCCAGCTGCTGCTCCATGCGGAGCATGTTGAGGGTGGTGACGCCCAGGATCTGGGTCTCGCCACGCTCGAACAGCGCCGAGCCGTGCACGCGCGGGATGGCCTCGACCTCGGCGGCGAGCGTACGGATGTCCGTGATGCCGCGGCCGTCGATGCGGACCTTGTCCTTGATGATCCGCTCGCGGACCAGCTTCTTGGTCAGGGCGCGGTAGGCACCGGAGATCTCCTTCTCGCGGCCCTCGAAGGCCGGGAGGAGCTTCTCGGCGGCGAGCTCCTTGACGCGGTCGAGCTCGGCCTCGCGCTCCTGCTTGCCGGCGATGGTGAGCGCCTGGGCGAGCTCGCTCTTGACCGCGGCGGTGAGCGCCTCCAGGACGTCGTCCTGGTAGTCGAGGTAGACCGGGAACTCGCCGGTGGGCTTGGCGGCCTTGGCGGCGAGGTCCGACTGGGCCTTGCAGAGGGCCTTGATGAACGGCTTCGCGGCCTCGAGACCGGCGGCGACGACCTCCTCGGTCGGCGCCTCGGCGCCGCCCTTGACGAGCTCGATCGTCTTCTCGGTGGCCTCGGCCTCGACCATCATGATCGCGACGTCGCCGTCCTCCAGGACGCGACCGGCGACCACCATGTCGAAGACGGCGTCCTCGAGCTCGGTGTGCGTCGGGAACGCGACCCACTGGCCCTTGATCAGAGCGACACGGGTGCCGCCGATCGGGCCGGAGAAGGGCAGGCCGGCCAGCTGCGTGGAGCAGGAGGCGGCGTTGATCGCGACCACGTCGTAGAGGTGGTCGGGGTTGAGCGCCATGATCGTCTCGACGATCTGGATCTCGTTGCGCAGGCCCTTCTTGAAGGACGGGCGCAGCGGGCGGTCGATCAGGCGGCAGGTGAGGACGGCGTCCTCGGAGGGGCGGCCTTCCCGGCGGAAGAAGGAGCCGGGGATCTTGCCGGCCGCGTACATCCGCTCCTCGACGTCCACCGTGAGGGGGAAGAAGTCGAGCTGGTCCTTGGGCTTCTTGGACGCGGTGGTGGCCGAAAGGACCATCGTGTCGTCGTCCAGGTACGCGACGGCGGAGCCGGCGGCCTGCTTGGCCAGGCGGCCCGTCTCGAAGCGGATGGTGCGGGTGCCGAAGGTGCCGTTGTCGATGACGGCCTCGGCGTAGTGGGTCTCGTTCTCCACTAGCGGTTTCTCCTACGTGTTCGTCTTTTCGTCCGTCGGCCCGTGTGGCCGGGGACGGTGATGGAGGAGAAGCGCGCCTTCGGATGCGGGCCGGTCTTCGATCGAAGCACCCGGGGATTGTGGGGTCCGGGGGCCACTACCGAGGACCGGCGGCGTGCCGGCGGCTTCTCGCTCGTGATGTGGCGTTGTGCGACCAGCCTAAGTGCCGGTCGGCACATTGCGCACGTACAGCAAAGGGAGCGGCCCCCTAAAAGTGGGAACCGCTCCCTTCACGGCGTCTTACTTGGCACCGCCGGCCGCACCGCGGCGGATGCCGAGGCGGTCGACCAGCGTACGGAAGCGCTGGATGTCCTTCTTGGCCAGGTACTGCAGCAGGCGGCGACGCTGGCCGACCAGGATCAGCAGACCACGACGGGAGTGGTGGTCGTGCTTGTGCTGCTTGAGGTGCTCGGTCAGGTCCGAGATGCGGCGGGAGAGCATCGCGACCTGGACCTCGGGGGAGCCGGTGTCGCCCTCCTTGGTGCCGAACTCGGCCATGATCTGCTTCTTCGTAGCGGCGTCGAGAGACACTCGGTACTCCTCTTGGTGTTCGTGCGCCCACGAGTGCCCCTGGTCTAGGTCTCAGGGGAGCTTCCGTGACTCGGAGGCGAAGGTCCGATGAGCGCTGCTCCCAGAGAATCCGGGAACGCGTACACAAACGGCCGTCGCACAGCCTACCAGGGTGTTCAGGACGTAAGCGCCCGGATGGAGTGGTAGACGTCGAAGACCGCCAGGCAGAGCGGCAGGAGCGTGAGCAGGACGAAGGTCTCGGCGACCTCCAGGAAGCGGCCCCAGAACGGGGTGACGCCCTTGCGCGGCACGATCAGGCCGATGGCGGTGATCAGTGCGGCGACACCGGCGATCGCGGCGGAGAGCCAGATCGTACGGATGTCGAGCGCCGTGCCGTCGCCCTTGAGCGCGTCCTGGATGAGCTCAAGGGGCGGGTTGAGGCAGAGGCCGAGGCCGAGCAGCACGAGCGCGCCGAGGCCGGCCGCGAGGGCGCAGCCGACCTGCGCGGTGTAGCGGAACAGGTGGGCGCGCATCAGCATGGCGACGCCGGTGGCCAGGGCCAGCAGCTGCCCCCACACGTTGTCGGAGAAGCCGAGGACGGCCGAGGCGGCGACGGCGACCAGCGCGCAGCCGCCGACGAGGCCGACCAGCAGCTCGTGGCCGCGGCGGGCCTGTGCGGCGATCCGGACGGCGTCGACCGGTCCCTGCGGCTCGGAGTCGGAGCCGTATCCGCCGACGCTGGTCCTGGGCGGCTCGAAACCGATCGGGAGGCGGGCGAACCGGGTGGAGAGTCCGGGCAGGAAGGCGAGCGCTCCGACGGCGAGCGGGGCGCAGACCGCGGCGGTCTCGGCGGGTGTCAGCTTCGTCAGGATGGCGACGAAGCCGACGAGCAGTCCGACGGCCGCGGCGAAGACGAACGCGACGAAGGGGCCGTCCCCGCTCGGGGCGACGATCGTCAGGATGACGGCACAGACGAGTACGGCGGCGCAGGCGAGCACGAACTGGAGCTTGCCGATGCCCTGACCCGCCCCGAGCGGCAGCAGCCCGGCGCCGGCGACGGCGGCGTTCGCCATCGCGCCGGTGCCCAGCGCCACGGCGGAGCCCCGGTCGTCGTACACCCGGGCGCGTACGGCCGCGAGCGCCAGGAGCAGCACGGCGGTGACGGCGGCCAGGATGCCCGGCAGGCCGTGCATGTCGTGCCGGGGCTCGGACGTCCACAGGACGAAGGCGAGCAGGATCAGCAGGATCGAGCCGCCGAAGAGCCCGGCACCGCGCATCAGGGCGTCCGACCAGAGGGTGCGGTCGCGTGCGACGGCGGAGGCCACCGCGTCCGAGACGTCGTCGAAGACCGCCGGAGGCAGCGACTCGGCGAAGGGGCGCAGCGAGAGCAGCTCACCGTCGAGGATGCGCTGGGCCGCCAGGGAGCGGCCGCCGTCGAGGACGGTGCCGTCACGGCGTACGAGGTGGTAGCCGACCGGGGCGCCCGGCGCCGGGGTCTGGCCGGACAGGCGCAGGACCTCGGGGTAGAGGTCCGCGATCGCCACGTCCTCGGGCAGCGCGACATCGACGCGACCGTCGGGCGCCACGACCGTGACCCTGCAGAAGCCGGTGCCGTTGAACACGGGTGCGGGAGCTGACTGACCTGCTCCGGTGGCCGTGGCTGGGGCCGTCATACTCACCTGCTGCTTCCCCTCGTGGTGATCCTGGCTGGCAAGCCCGACATTGCGCTCCGAATGACCCATTTTTTGCGATAGTTCATGGGAGTTCAGGGGCGCGCAAACATGTCGCGCCACCCTACCGCCCACCCGCCGGTGCGCACCAAAGTAGGATCCCTCCCCGCGGACGGAACCCGTCGCCACGGGGGCGCCGATAGGAACCTTCCGATCCGGCAAGGGAAATTGGTGAGCTGTGAGTCAGATCGTCGTCAAGCGCCCACCACGGGCCCTCCCCTCGGAAGTGCCCGGCGAGCAGGTGCAGTTGCAACCCCCTCCCGAACTGCCCCGTGGGCAGCAGGAGGGCGCGCTGATGCAGCTTCTGCCGATGCTGGGCATGGGTGGTTCGGTCGTCTTCTTCTTCATGACCCCGAACCCGATCATGCGGATCATGGGTATGGTCATGATCGCGTCGACCGTCGCGATGGCCATCGCCATGCTGGTGCGCTACCGGCGCGGTACGCAGGGGCAGCTCGCCGACATGCGGCGTGACTACCTGAAGTATCTGACGCAGACGCGGCGCGCGGTGCTGAGGACGGCGCACCTCCAGCGCGACGCGCAGTTCTATCTGCACCCCTCCCCCGAGCAGTTGTGGGCGCTCGTCGCCGAGGGCAGCCGGGTCTGGGAACGGCGCGTCGGCGACGACGACTTCGCGCAGGTACGCATCGGTCTCGGCAGCCAGCAGCTCGCCACGCCCCTCGTCGCCCCCGAGACCGCCCCCGTGGACGAGCTCGAGCCGCTCACGGCCGGTGCGATGCAGCAGTTCCTCACCGCGCACAGCACGCTGGACGGCCTGCCCATGGCCGTGTCCCTGCGCGCCTTCTACTACTTGACCGTGAGCGGCGATCCGGACTCCGTCCGTTCCACGACCCGTGCGATGGTCGGCTCGCTCGCGGCGCTGCACTCCCCGGAGGACCTGGTCATCGCCATCGCCGCGGACGCGTCCGCGGCGCCGCAGTGGGAGTGGGCGAAGTGGCTCCCCCATGTCCAGGCGCCGGGGGCCGGCGACGGCGCGGGCAGCCGGCGGCTGATCACCACGGACTCGCGCGAGCTGCAGGACATGCTGGCCGCGCGGCTGGAGGGGCGTCCCCGTTTCCAGGGCGGGAACCACCCGCTGCTCGACCAGCCGCACCTCGTCGTGGTGCTCGACGGCCAGTCGGTCCCGCCGGCCTCGGCGCTGGCCTCGCCCGAGGGACTTCAGGGCGTGACGATCATCGAGGTCGTCCCGGGCCGGACCACCGGCGCCCGCGGAGGCCTCTCCGTGATCGTGCAGCCCGACTCGCTGCAGCTGGAGTCCGGTCACGGGCTCGTGTACGACGGCAGTCCCGACCAGTTGAGCCTGGACGCGGCCGAGGCGCTCGCACGCCAGCTCGCTCCGCTGCGGGTCGCCTCGGGCTCTGACGACGACGAACCGCTCCTCGCCAACCTGGACTTCACCGATCTGCTGAACCTCGGCGACGCGGCGTCGGTCGATGTCAGCCGCACCTGGCGGCCGCGCTCCCAGTCGGAGCGGCTGCGGGTCCCGATCGGTGTCGGCGAGGACGGCGTCCCGGTGATGCTGGACCTCAAGGAGGCGGCGCAGGAGGGCATGGGTCCGCACGGTCTGTGCGTCGGCGCCACCGGTTCCGGCAAGTCGGAGCTGCTGCGTACGCTCGTCCTCGGTCTCGCCGTCACCCACTCCTCGGAGACGCTGAACTTCGTCCTCGCGGACTTCAAGGGCGGTGCCACCTTCGCCGGCATGTCCCAGATGCCGCACGTCGCCGCGGTGATCACCAACCTCGCGGACGACCTCACGCTGGTGGACCGCATGGGCGACTCCATCCGCGGTGAGCTGAACCGCCGCCAGGAGATGCTGCGCGACGCGGGCAACTACGCGAACATCCACGACTACGAGAAGGCGCGCGCCGCGGGCGCACCGCTGCAGCCCATCCCGTCGCTCGTCCTGGTGATCGACGAGTTCAGCGAACTCCTCACCGCCATGCCGGACTTCATCGAGATGTTCGTGCAGATCGGCCGTATCGGCCGGTCGCTCGGTGTGCATCTGCTGCTGGCCTCGCAGCGCCTGGAGGAGGGCCGGCTGCGCGGCCTGGAGACGTATCTCTCGTACCGGATCGGTCTGCGGACCTTCTCGGCCGCCGAGTCCCGCGCGGCGATCGGTGTGCCCGACGCGTACTCGCTGCCGAACGTCCCGGGCTCGGGGTACCTCAAGTACGGCACCGACGAGATGGTCCGCTTCAAGGCGGCGTACGTCTCCGGTGTGTACCGCTCCAACCAGCACGCCGCCGTGCAGGGCGGGCCGCTGCCCGTGGACCGCCGGCCGGTTCCGTTCACCGCGGCGCCCGTCCCGATCCGCTACCTCGAGCCGACGGCCCGGACGCAGGTGCCCGAGGCCCGTGCGGCGGAGGACGACGCGCTCGCCGACTCCGTGCTCGACGTCATCGTGCGCCGGCTGGAGGGGCGGGGTGTCGAGGCGCACCAGGTGTGGCTGCCGCCGCTCGACAACCCGCCGCCGCTCGACGCGATCCTGCCCGGCCTCGCCGGTGTGGAGGGCCGTGGGCTGACGCAGCCCGGGTACGAGGGGGCGGGCCGGCTCGTCGTACCGCTGGGTGTGGTCGACAAGCCGTACGAGCAGCGCCGTGACACGCTCTACCGGGACTTCTCCGGCGCCGCGGGCCACATGCAGATCATCGGCGGTCCGCAGTCCGGCAAGTCGACGATGCTGCGGACGATCATCTCCGCCTTCGCCCTGACCCACACACCGCACGAAGTGCAGTTCTACGGCCTCGACTTCGGTGGTGGCGGTATGTCCTCGGTCGCGGGGCTGCCGCACGTCGGCGGCGTCGCGTCCCGTCTCGACCCCGAGCGGGTGCGCCGTACGGTGGCCGAGGTCTACGGCATTCTGGCCCGGCGCGAGGAGTACTTCCGCAGCTCCGGGATCGACTCGATCTCGACGTTCCGCAGGCTGCGGGCGCGGGGCGACATCTCGGTGACGGACCAGCCGTGGGGAGACGTCTTCCTCATGATCGACGGCTGGGGCAACTTCCGCACCGAGTACGAGGGCCTCGAGCACGCCGTCGTGGACATCGCGGCGCGCGGACTCGGCTACGGCATCCACGTGATCCTCACGGCGTCGCGCTCCATGGAGGTACGCGCCAACCTCAAGGACCACCTGATGAACCGGCTCGAGCTGCGGCTGGGCGACACGATGGACTCCGAGCTGGACCGCAAGGTCGCCGCCAACGTGCCGACGGGTGTTCCGGGCCGTGGTCTGACGCCGGAGAAGCTGCACTTCATGGCGGCTGTCCCGCGGATCGACGGCATCAGCTCCGACAGCGACCTGTCGGAGGCCACGGCCGCGATGACGCAGGAGGTCACCCGCCACTGGACGGCGCCCGGCGCCCCGGAGGTCCGGCTGCTGCCGCGCGAGCTCCCCGCGCACAACCTGCCGGCGGGCTACGCCGAGCCGAAGCGTGGCGTGGCGTTCGCCATCGACGAGAACAACCTGGAGCCGGTCTTCGTCAACTTCGAGCGCGATCCGTTCTTCCTGGTGTTCGGTGAGAGCGAGTCGGGCAAGTCGAACCTGCTGCGGCTGCTCATCAAGCAGGTGACGGAGCGGTACGACGGGAACTCCGCGAAGTTCTTCGTGATCGACAACCGGCGCGGGCTGCTCGACGTCACTCCGGCCTCTCACCTGGCCGAGTACGTCCCCATGTCCAACAACATGGACCACCACGTGGACGCGCTGGTCGACCTGATGCGCCGCCGCTCACCGTCGCCGGACGTCACGGCCCAGCAGCTGCGGGACCGCAGCTGGTGGTCGGGCCCGTCGGTCTACGTGGTCGTCGACGACTACGACCTGGTGTCGACGTCGAGCGGCAACCCGCTGGCGAAGCTGACGGAGCTGCTGCCGTTCGCCCGGGACGTGGGCGTCCGCTTCATCATCGCCCGCAGCGCGGCCGGCGCGAGCCGGGCGGCGTACGAGTCCTTCATGCAGCGCATGATGGAGCTCGGGGCGCAGGGCGTCCTCCTTTCGGGCGACCCACAGGAGGGCGACGTCCTGGGCGGCGTCCGCATGCGCCCGATGCCGCCGGGCCGGGGCATCTACGTGTCGCGACAGCGGGGGAACCCGCTGGTGCAGACGGGGCTCATGCCGGAGCAGTAGGGGGATCGGCGGGGGGTCCTCTGCGGCGCTCTCGGGCCGGCTTTGCTCGCCGCCGCGTGCGTGAACCGACGGACGCCGGAGCAGCGCTTCCGACCCGGTCGCTCCGGAAACCCCGGAGGGGCCTGGGTCGGAGGCCGCCGTCGGGGCGGGAGACTCCCGTCAAGTCCGGTTGCTAAAGTCAATATTTCGAGTGGTAGATCGAACCGGCTTATCCAAAACGGCGGAGCATCAGGACGCACGGGGGAAGGGGTCTGATGGCCTGGGACGAGTGGGAGCAGCTCAAGACGGAGGCCGCCGAGAAAAGCTCCACGGCGATGCAGCTGAACCGGGTTCCGGACGAGGGCGGCGCGCCGCCACCCCCCGGGGGTGATCTGAAGGTCAGTCAGCAGGACCTCGCGGCCGTCGGTGACGCGGCCTTCCGTCTTTTCGACAATCTGGGGAAGTACGGCCGTGACGCCTGGTCCGTCAGCCAGACGGCGGCGAAGGACCTGAGCACCCAGGGTTTCGCGCTGGGCGGCGCGCTCGACCACGTACAGGAGCGCTGGGAGAAGCAGCTCAAGACCTTGCTGGACGCCTGCGCGCACATTTCCAACCACATGGACTTCACCCAGGGCGCACACGCGGGTGACGAGTACTACATCTACGGCGTCGTGAGCAGCATCGCGACGCTGGACGAGGGCTTCACGGAGAGGACGCAGCGCTGATGGATCTCGAAACGCTGCGACAGGGCAATTTCGCCCAGCTCGGGCAGGCCATCACCGCCTGGAAGGGGGTGGTGGACAAACTCAAGGGGCTGGAAACGGACGCTCGGGACGACATGAAGGCGAAAGCGGACAAGGCCAACTGGGCCGGCATGAACGCCACGATCTCCCGTGAATTCATCACCAAGACGGCGCACGAATTCTCCGACGCCCACACCCAGGCGACGACCATCCACGACATCCTCAAGGACACCCGCGACGAGCTGGTGAGCTACAAGGAGCAGTTGGACCAGGCCCTGGAGCGCGGCCGCAAGAAGAACCTCACGGTGACCCCGATCGCCGGTGGCGGCTTCACCGTCACGATGCTCATCCACCCGGACCGCGCCGCCAAGGGTCACGAGGTCCCGGACCACTCCCCGCAGGACGCGGAGCACCTGCGGGACGACGTGCAGCGCATCCTGAACCGGGCGACGGAGAGCGACACGACGGCCGCGACCGTCCTGCGCGCCATCGTCGACCAGGCCGAGACCGGCTTCTCGGGGGCCAAGTACGGCGACCGCGACTCCGCGATCGACGCCGTGCGCAAGGCCGAGGAAGCGGCCAAGCTGATCAAGGAGAAGGGCGACGAGATGTCGCCCGAGGAGTTCCAGAAGCTGAACGGGCTCCTCGCCTCCTACAAGAACGACCCGCTGTTCCAGGAGAAGTTCGCCACGCAGGTGGGCCCGAAGGGAATGCTGGACTTCTGGGCGGACCTGTCGAGCCCGGACAGCACCAAGGACCTGACCCGGACGCAGCTCAACCAGCTCGGCGAGTTCCAGAAGAACCTCGGCTTCGTCCTGGGCGGCGCCACCCAGTCGGACAGCCCTGCCATGCGGCAGTGGGAGAACGACATGGTCAAGCTCGGCCCCGAGCGGTTCCGCACCCGCACCGGGGAGGCCTACGGCTTCCAGATCATGAGCAACCTCATGCGCACGGGCGACTACGACGACCAGTTCCTCAACAAGTACGGCAACTCCCTCGTGGAGACCGAGAAGAAGATGAGGATCCCGGACCGGTTCTACCTGATGGAACCGACGCTGAAGATGAACTTCATCGGCGATGCGGAGTTCGGCCGTGACCCGATGGCGGGCTTCATGACGGCGCTCTCCAACAGCCCCGACGCGGCGACGGACTTCTTCAACACGAAGGAGCCGCAGGACAACGCCCAGTGGGTGCTCAAGGACCGCCCGTCGTTCGACGACTCCCCGCTGAAGGACGGGCCGAACGAGACCCTGGACGCGACCGGCGCCGCGCTCGCAGCCGCCGCCACCGGCATGAACCCGAACGACCCGACCGCCCGCCAGGTCGACCTGACACCGGACCACCGGAAGGTCCTGGACCGCTCGCTGGAGTACCTGTCGGGGCGTGGGGACGACTTCCCGTCGGAGATGCGCGACGACATGGCGAAGGTCCTGTCCCGGCACAGCGATGTCGTCCACCACTCGGCCAGCTCGCTCTCGGACAACGACCAGGACCCGCGCCAGCTGGACCGGTCCCAGCTGTTGGAGGTCACGAAGCAGATCTCCCGCGACCAGGGCGCGTACGGCATGCTCAACGAGGCCATGAACCGGGAGATCCTCAACGACATCCACAGCGATCATCCGAGCGACCCGAAGGAGACGCTGCAGCGCGGCGGGGCGACCATCGGCTTCCTGGAAGAGGCCCGCTACCAAGCACTGAAGACCGACAAGGAGGACCCGTCGTGGGACGCCAAGTGGCTCTACCACGGCTTCGGAGGCGCGGCGAACTTCATCCCGGTCCTCGGCGACGCGGCCCAGCGCGGCATTGACGCCCTCGCCTACCAGTGGCAGCTCGACGAGCAGGAGCGGATCAACAAGGGCATCCAGGAGCAGAACAGCAAGACGTTTGACTTCCGGGAGAATCAGCTGCGCACCCTCTCCGAGGCGTGGGCGAAAGCCAATCCGGGCCACAGCAACAACGCCTACACACTGGAGAACGAAATCAACCTCGCCGCTCTGAACGGAAACAGCCGTGCCAAGGGCCTGCCGGGTGACCAGTGAGGCGCCGCGCGCTCGTGGCGCTCTTCGTGGTCGCGGCTCTGGCAGTGGCCGGGTGCACCGAGGCGAAAGAGGAGTACGCGACGCCGAGCGAGCTGTGCGGCGTCCCCATCGACCCCTCCGTACTCGGACCGGTGCTCCTTCCTGGGGAGAAGCTGACCACGAGCCGAGCGAACTCGGACGCACAGACGCGTCGCTGTGACGTGTCCGTGGACGGCGAGCGCATTCTCACGCTCGAGGGTCACCTGGCATCCCCGACCGAGAACTACCGCGCGACGTGGGACTGGCAGATGCCGCAGGGCGCCGCCGTGAGCATCGGAGACGAGGCGCGGGCCACCGACACGATCGTCGGCGCCGCGCGGAAGTGTGCCGTCAAGGGCAAGAAGGGCGTCTTCGTGGCACGCGCCGAGCGCTTCTACCCCAAGAAGGACGATGCCGCCGAGCGTAAGGCGGCCCTGGTCCGGTTCATGACCTCGTACTTCCCCGCCGCGCAGAAGGCGGCGGACTGCACGGGCTGATGTCAGCGTGGCGGTCGTTGTCAACGCGACGGGGACCGCCCCGCTCCCATGTGCTCGTCTGCGCAGACCGCCGCCGGCGGCGGGAACCTGCGCATCGGCGAAACCCGCCGTGGCACTGTGCCCCCAGCAACGTCCAGGCTCTGGGGGCTACCACCGTGGACAAGTACCGGCGGGCCGCGCCCTGACCGAGGCGCACCCAGAGGACAGCCTGGACAGGGCGGGCCGCACGATCGGGGCCTCCCCGCCGGCCAGAAGGGAGCCCTTTGGCGACAAGCGCGTGATGATCACCGCCAAGTGCGCCACACCGAACAAGAACATTGTGCTCGAAGTAAGCGACAACGAGAGCTTCACCAAGGACGTGGCCCAGCGACGCAATGACATCGAGCGGTTCACGAAGAGCTTCACAGGCGATAACAAGAGGGAGTTGAACCGCACGGAGTGACTCCGTACAGAACCATGGCATCAACTCCGTCATCGGCGACCCGCTGACCAAGTCGAACGGAAAGAACTACTTGAGTTGCTCGATCTCGGTCGATGACTGGCTGGTGGTCGACTTCCAGGTCGACAACGTCGACAAGATCTACGACCCGATGGCCGACTCGGAGAGCTTCCGTTTCACCCATCGGGCGAAGATGGAGGACCTACCGTTCAGTGGCCTGGGCGCACTGGGCGACCGTACCGCCATGGTCAGTACGAACTGCGCCGGTCCCAAGGCGCACTACCTCGTCACGGTGGTCCGCCTCAGTGCGCACGTCGACGGCGACGTCGACAAGCGCTGCAAGGACATCGAGGCCTTCACCCTGGACTTCGTCCCAAAGCGAAGAAGGTTCTCGGCTGCACGGCATGATACTGAAAAGAACCCACTATTGCCGCGCCCGGGCGTCGTTCGCCCAGGCGCGGCCCCACGAAGGTGAGGGAGACATCATGTGGGGAGCAGACCGGGAACCAGTGTTCGTGCAGCAGGGCCGCTGGGTCTACAACACGAGAAGTCCCGTGGCGCGGGCGCTGATGATCGCGACTGCCGTCGGCGTGATCGGCTACTTCTTCCACGAATACGAAGACCTCCGGTGGAGCGAGACCGAACTGCGCGATGCCGTTCACCAGGCGGCCCGCGATCTGGAGGCCAAGCCGCAGAAGGTGAACGGATTCATCGCGTACGACGACCTTGTGAAAGATGCAATCCTGGCGACGGGCGAGGGCCCCGAGTACGGCCTCGTCGACGTCAAGCGCCGCACCGACGACGGGGCCGGGAGCGGTGAGGCGAGCAAGCCGACGGAGGACAGCTTCGAGATCAGCACGGACGACACCTCCGAGACCTACTGCATGACCATCTCCCCTCCCGAGCCGCCGAGCGCCGTGTGGGAGAAAGTCACCGTCCGTCTGACCGTGCGGGTGGCGCAGGGAACCTGCTGAAGTCTCCGAGTAGCCGCAGGGTACCGTTGCCCCGCTCGGTGCCCCACAGCCAGTTTCGTGGCCCGACGGCCCCGACGCCTCTACAGGCTGTGTCAGTGCGGGGGCTCACCACTGAGCCGTTATCGGGCCAGTGTCACCCAGGATTTCGATCCCCGGTGGGGCGGTTGCGCTTCGGCAATACAGGGAGCCACAGAGAGCGGTGACGGCGTTCAGTGCAGAGGGTTTCGGCGTCGGGGTCCCGGTGGTGGGCACGCTAGTGCCACAGGACGAGTCGCATGACCGTGGACGCGGGGCAACCAGGAGCGGTACGCGCTTTCACCGAGGCGGCGATGCGGGCGGTCTGCGGGTCGCCTGCAGCTCTTTGCCGAGCTCAGGGGCGTGTGAGCCCGCGCGGGCGGGCGGGGGCATGACCGAACGCAGGCACAGTCACCACGCGTCGCCCTATCACTCGGCACCGTCCCCGTGCCGGCGGCGCCCGCCCTGGAGGAGGTCGAGCGCATCGGGCAGCTGCGGGGAGTGCGGTGCGCACTCCGGGCACGCGTACACGTTGAATCCGGGGCCGGAGTTCTGGTGCACCTCGGAGACGAGCACGGGCGCGTCCGTGATGTGGTTGCAGCGCACGCACATGCGGACGGGCTTCCGCGTCGACGGGTTGAGGGCCGACTCGCTCACCAGGCCACCCCCGCAGCGTGCACGTCCCTGGTGTCCAGGTCGATGCCGAAGTCCGCCGCCATCACGAGGGCGAAGCACCGCTGCCGCTGGCGGGCACGCTCCTCCTGCCGCTCGCACTCGACCAGGTAGGGGCGGATGAAGGCCGTGTCCTCTCCTTCGAGCGTTTCTACGAGCCCGTACGGGGACCTGGGCCGCGCGCTTCGTTGCCGAGACGAGCCGAACCGCTCACACAGCCCCTGTTGAGCCGGGACGCCGGTCGGGCGGGCCCCTTCCGTCCGCCGGACCGAAGCCGGGGTTGCGGGCAGAGTGCTGGCCCGGCGCCACCCAGAAGCGGGTGCCAGCACGCCCAGCAGCCACGCAAGCAGCGCGGCGATAAGGTTTCGCATAGCCGAAGCTCCAATCTTCGGTCAGCCCCTGGGGGATCGGCCCTTGCCCGGCCGCCCCGGGGGCGTTTGCCTGTCAGCCGACACTGCAGTCGCAGTTATCCACGGTTATCTACGGATGCGCGGCAATCCGTGGCCATCCACGCTGACCTCATGAACCTTGATCGCACCCGCCCGTTGTGGAGACAGATCGCGGCGGAGATCATCCGGCGCATTGCAGACGGCACCTACCCACCGGGGAGTCGCGTGCCGTCCGCTCTGGAGATCGCCCAAGAGTTCGGCGTGGTGAACGCAACGGCGGCGAAAGCCATGAGGCACGTACGCGAACAGGGATGGACGCGGGGCGAAGTCGGGTTGGGGGCGTTCGTGGTCGACGTACTGTCGCCCTCGGCGAAGCCGAGGGCGACAAGTCCGCCGGCTGACACCCTCCGCGCGTCCGACTTCGGAGGGGCAGGGGTGTCCGCATCCGTCCCCCTCCCGAGCTGACACAGCAGGGGTGGGCACCCTTGCGTGTACCCCCCGAGACCGATCACATGGCGGCCTCCGCGGATTCGGGATCATGGGGATGAGTTCGCGGCTGCGTACCTGCCTGTGAGCCTCACAGCGAGCGTGCGGCCCGCTCCGTGTCGCATCGCAGACTCTCGATAGGCTCCGGTGGTTGTTCACTTTCACAGGGGGATTCGCGGATGGAACCGGGGCGTACGGAGCAGCAGGCCGGCGACGGCCGACGCCGTGTCGGCCCGTACCAGCTGATCACCCGGCTCGACGCGTCCGGTCCCGGCTTCCCGCCCGTGCCCGAGCACCGGTTCGTCGCGCGCAGCATGGACGGCGAGCGTACGGTCCTGGTCAGCACGCCGCTCAACGGCATCGACCCCGGCCGCTTCCTCATCGAGGCGCAGGAGGCGGGCGCACTCGCCGGGCGCTGGGTGCTGCCGGTGGCGGAGGTCTCGCCGGAGCCGTCGGCCCCCTGGTACGCCACGCCCTACCTGCCGGTGCTGCCCCTGCCCGTCGCGCTCGCCGTGCACGGCGGCCCGTTGCCGGAGCGCACCGTACGGGCCATCGGGACGGCCCTCGCCGAGACCCTCGCCGGCGCGCACGCCGCGGGCGTCACCCACGCGGGCCTTTCCCCCGCCGCGGTGTTGCTCGCCTGGGACGGGCCGCGGCTGACCTGCTACGGCTCCGTGCGCGCGGCCGCGCCCGACGGCGAGCAGCGCAGCGGTCGTCCCGGGCAGGAGCCGGGCAGCTTGGCCCCCGAGGCGGCGGCCGGCGGGCGCCCGCGCCCCGCGGGCGACATCCACGGGCTCGGCGCGGTGCTCGCGTACGCCGCCACCGGGCACACGGTCCCGGACCGTTCCGAACTCCCCGAGTCCCTGCGCCCTTTGATCTTCCGCTGCCTGTCCCGCGACGCGGCGGCCCGGCCGACGGCCGCCGAGTTGCTGCTCGCCCTCCCGTCGGCCTCGTCCGCGCCGTCGGCGACGGTTCTGGACTCGTCGGCGTCGCTGCTGTCCCCCGGCTGGCTGCCCGGGCGTGTGGTCGCAGCACTCGCCCGCCAGTCGGCCCAGTTGCTCGCGGCCGAGCTCCGTGTCCCACCGACCGCCACCAGGACCTGACGACGATGCTTGCGCCCCTGACCCACGACGACCCGGTCGAGATCGGCGGCCACCGGCTGCTCGCCCGCCTCGGCCACGGCGGCATGGGCACCGTCTACCTCGCCCGCACGGCCGGCGGGTGCACCCTCGCCCTCAAGACGATGCACGCCCGCATCGCCGCCGACCCCGCCGCCCGTACCCGCTTCCACCTGGAGACCGACGCGGCCCGCATCATCGGCGGCCACCACGGCGCCACCGTCGTCGCCGCCGACCCCGGCGCCGAAACCCCATGGCTCGCCACGGAATACGTCCTCGGCCCACCCCTGGACGACGCCGTCGCCCTCTGCGGTCCGCTGCCCGAGGCGTCGGTCCGGGCCCTGGGCGCGGCCCTCGCCGGCGCTCTCGCCCAGCTCCACGCCTCCGACGTGGTCCATCGCGACCTGAAGCCCTCCAACGTCATGATCACGGCCCACGGCCCCAAGGTCATCGACTTCGGCATCGCCCGCGCCGCCGGCGACGACCGCCTCACCCGCACCGGCACCGCCGCGGGCACCCCCGCCTTCATGTCCCCGGAGCAGGCCACCGGCCAGGAACACACGCCCGCGGGCGACGTGTTCGCCCTCGCCGGGGTCCTCGTCTTCGCCGCCACCGGCCACGGCCCCTTCGGCGCGGGCCAGGCGGCGGACCTCCTCTACCGCGTCCGCTACGCCGACCCGGACCTGTCGGGCGTCCCGGCAGGGCTGGCGGCGATCCTGAGCCGCTGCCTGGCAAAGGACCCGGCCCAACGGCTCACCACTCCGCAACTCGCAGCCGAACTACACGACGGCAGAGGCGAGTTCGCCGACCACCTGCCGATGCCGCTGCTCACGGACATCGCGCGCCGCGCGACGGAGGTCTGGCAGTACCAGCCGTACCGGCTGCCGCCCCGGTCCGAGGACCCGTACGCAGCCCTGCCCGCGGCCCACCCGGGCATGTCCCGGCGCAAGCTGCTGTCGGTGGCCGGCGGTTCGCTCGTGGGGGTCGGCGCGGCGGGGGCGGGGGCGTGGGTGTGGTCCAGGAGGAAGGCTACGGGCGAGGCCATGTCTTCGCTCCCCGCCGACAACGCACCCCAACGTCTTTGGCACGCCGACGCCGGCGACGTGGGGACAGAGCCGTTCCTGATGACCATGGGCGATACAGTGGCCACTTGGCGGTCCGGCCAGGTCGTTGGCCTGGACGCGAAGAGCGGCGAACACCGCTGGTCGTTCCGAGTGTTTCCGGGTCCGGGCTCTATGACGACCGACGGCAGGGTGACCTACGGATACCTTCCGGAGCAAGGGGGGACAGATGCGCTCTCCGTCCACGCCTTCACCCCTGGCGCAGGAGGGGCGCAGCGCCGCATAGCCCGGATCCCCGGGTTCGCGGGCTTGCGCCAGAACGCGGAAGTGCTCCTCGCGGCAGCGGGCTTGCTCTTCATCGCGGCGCGGAAGGTTGTGCCCGGCCACGACAAATCTGACGAGCAGGCAGATGACTGGCACGTGCTTGCCGTGGACATCCGTACCGGAGAAAAGCGTTGGCAGCAGACCATGTCCCAGTTCCATCCGGGCGTTCCGTCGGAGGCCATCAGCCTGAAGGCCACCGGAAACCGTCTCATCTTCTGCCGGAGGCACAGCTCCAGCGAGAGAGATGACGACTTCGGCCCGCATTTCTCCGTCACGGCCGTCGACATCCGCACGGGCGAGCGCCTCTGGACTTGGGACATCCCCCGCCAGGACAATGACGATTCGAACGTCATTTCAGGCACACTCGCCCTGGACGAGCAGCACGTCTACCTCGCCAGTGGCCATGTCTGGGCGCTGCGGCTCTCCGATGGTGAGGTCGCCTGGAAGTTCGGCGACAACCGGAACTACGGTGGCCTTCCACAAAAGGCTCGCCGCTATGGAACGCCGGCCGTCAGGGACGGTGTCGTGTACGCGGCCGAGGGCAACCGGGGCATCGTAGCTCTGGACGCTTCGACAGGAAGTCTCCTCTGGGAGGAAACCGAGGACCTGACGCAGGACGTGGCACCTGTCCTCGACCCAGCTCCCGTCATCGGCAGGAAATTCATCTACGTCAGGGTCGACAACGGCATCAGCGCCGTCGACATGCGAACCCACAAGTCTGCTTGGACGTACCCGACTTCTTCCAAGGTCTTCGCTGCGAATGAGGAAGCCAAGCGGCTCATCTGCGTCGATGTCCACTCCGTAATCGCCCTGCCTTTCGAATGAAAGTGGCAAACTCGCAATGATCCCCCTCAGTACCGGCGATCCGCTGCGCCTCGGCCCGTACAGGCTTCTCGGCACCCTGGGTGAGGGCGGTATGGGAAAGGTCTACTTCGGGCGCGACAGCGCGGGCCGCACCGCAGCGGTCAAGGTCCTGCACCCCGAGCTCTCCCACGACGCGCATCTGGCCCAGCGCTTCGTACGGGAGGCCGTCACCGCGCAGGCCGTGACCAGCCACGGCGTGGCGCGGGTCCTCGGCGCGCAGTTGGAGGGCGGCCGTCCCTGGATCGCCGCGGAGTTCCTGGCGGGCCCGACACTCGAAGAGGCGATCGCCGCGTACGGACCGCTGGACGAGGCCGGACTACGCACCCTCGCGGCGGCTCTCGCCCGCACGCTCGGGGACATTCACGCGGCCGGTCTCGTCCATCGCGACCTCAAGCCGTCCAACATCGTTCTGACCTCGGCCGGTCCGCGCGTCATCGACTTCGGCATCGCCCGTCCCGAGCACGGGCTGACCCTGACCACGACCGGCCAGATCCCGGTCACCCCGGGGTACGGTGCACCGGAGCAGGTGCTCGGGCAGCGCGTCGGCCCGGCGGCCGACGTCTTCTCGCTCGGCGCCCTGCTCGCATACGCGGCGAGCGGGGTCCGTGCCTACGACGGCCCGCATGTGGCAGGCGTGCAATACCAGGTCGTGCACGGCGATCCGGACCTGCGACACGTCCCCGACGGGATCCGGGTCCTGCTGCTCCCCTGCCTGGCCAAGGACCCGGCCCATCGCCCCCTCCCCTCCCAGATCGCGGAGGCCTTCACGCCGCCGCGGGGAGCGAACAAACTGTGGCGCCAAGGTGACTTGGCCGCGGACATCCGCCGGCGTGAGAAGGCGGCCGCAGTCATGACCGCGGCCTTCCGTTCAGCCGGAGAGGCCAAGCCGTCCCGTCGGCGACTTCTCATGGCGCTCACGGGGGGAGGCGCCGCACTCGGCCTCGGCGGCGTGGGGGCGGCCTGGTGGCTCCCGGACGGCCGCGAGCCCGCGAACGTTCCGGTGGTCATCCCGGCGGCCGCGGAGCGGCCGGTGGCCGCCACGCTCAAGCCAGATGAACAACTGACCCCTCTGTGGGGGCCCATGACAGGAACGGACTCCACGACGCTGCCTCCCCTCCCGGTCCGGGACGTCGTGGTGGTCGGCTCGGCCGACGGCGGACTGGCCGCCTACCGGGTGACTGACGGAAAGCGGAAGTGGACGGCCTCGGATGTGATGGCGTCCGCCGGCTGGCTCACCGCGGCCGATCGGCTCGTCCTTGCAGCGGATGTCACGGGATCCCTGTACGCGTTCATCGCCTCGACAGGCGAACAGGTGTGGTCGGTCCCCGTCTCTGCCGACAGGCTCCTGGCCTCGGACGACCGCGCCGTGTACGTGATGACCCAGGAGCGGCAGTTGCAGGCAGTCGGCGTCACGACCGGCAAGGTGCTCTGGTCGTTGCTCACGCCTGTGCGGACGTCGAGCGCGAAGCCTCCGGCGGCGGCCGTGAAGAATGGCCGGCTGGTCCTGTTCCCGTCCGACGGCAATGTGGTCGCTCTGGACACGGCCACAGGCAAGGCCGTCTGGGGTCTCGACGACCAGGGGACGTCGGCGGTCATGCCCGCCGTGGTCGGCGACAAGGTGTACCTCGGCGGCCGCACGCTCACATGCCGGTCGCTCGCCGACGGAAAGGAGTTGTGGAGCGTTCCTGCCGAGTCCGGGGTATGGGGACCTCCAGCCGTCCGCGGTAACGAGGTGTACGGCGTCGACCACGACTTCCGCCGCCTCCGGGCGAGCGACGGCAAGGAAGAGTGGTATCTCTACGGAGCAACCAGGTACGGCATCAGGCTGCCGCCTGTCGTCCAAGGAGGCACGGTGTGGTTCGCAACGAGTGACGACGGGTATCTGATCGCCGTCGACACCCGCTCCGGTAAGCAGATCTTCGATTACTCGAACGAGGGTATCGGCGGGTACGCGTATGCCGGAGACGGCAATCGCGTCTTCGTCGAGCACGCCGGCTCGATCTCCGCCCTACCGGTCAGACCTTGAGGGAACGCGCGTGAAAGAACAGGGTGGGCGCCTCCCGTGCGCGCCCACCCTGTGTGCTGTTCGGCCGTGGCTTAGAAGAAGCCCGAGGCCCTCTTGTCGCCGGCCTGGTAGGCCGGGGCGGCCTGGCGGACCGCCTTGGCGATGCCCTGCAGCGCCGTGTGGATGGCGCGGGTCTCCTTGTCCCACTTGAGGTGCGCGCCGTCCGCGGCGGTCTTCGCCTCACCTTCCCAGGTGTTGGAGACCGAGCGGATCTTCGTCTGGATTGCCTCCAGAGCGTCGTCCAGGCGCTTCGCCTGCGCCTCGATCGTGTTCGCCGCGTCATCGAGCGAGGCGTACGTGACGAGCATGACGCCGTCGTTCTTGGTCGACATGGTCCCTCCGGGTGCCGATGGTGTGTACAGGTTGACTGGTGCGGTGTCCGACGCGAACGTCAGAGACCGGCGATGTTCGACTTGGCCTTCGCCTCGGCACCGGCGTCGCCCGAGAAGCCCGCGGTCACGTCGACGCCCTTCAGGGCCGCCTCGACCTCGTCGTCGGTGTTGCCGGAGGTCGTACGGGTGACCTGGATGGCTTCCTGGAAGTTGAGCATCAGCTTGGCGATGCGCACCATGCCCTGGTTGATCTCCGTCTGCTTGACGTCGAAGGCGCCGGCGCCGATGCCCTTCCAGCGGCCCTCGAGGCTGTCGATGACACCCTGGAGGGACTTCAGCTGTCCCTTGACGTCCTCGAACTTGACGGTGAGTTCGTCCTGGAAATCCTTGAGGCTCTGATCGCCAACCTTCAAGACTGACATGTGTCGCTCTCCCTTTCTGGGTTCTCATTGAGGCTGCGTCCGCCGGTTCAGGCGCACGCAGGTTGGTCTGTGCGGGTCGGCTCCGCTACCGCCGGGCAGGCATCAGGCGGTGCGCCGCCGTCGTGCGATCACGAAGGCCACCCCTGCGACGACGACCACGGCTGCGGCGCCGCCGATGATGAGCCCCAACTGGCTCTTGTTTTCAGTGCTCTTGCTGGAGCCTGCCACAACGGCGTCGGATGTCGGCTTGCTCTCGGGGGCTTGTGCCGAAGCTGATGCAGAAGGGGCAGTCCAGTGGGACGAATCCGACGTGTCGCCGACCTTCTTGTTGGTCAGGGGGTTGATGCCCGGGTCACCCGGCTTGCCGATGCCGCGGTTGATGTGGGCGCCGGGACGGACGATGCCGTAGCCGAGGTAGCGGCTCACGGTGCCCGGCTTCCAGTCCTCGCCGCGGCCGGCGGACTCAAGCATGACGCGGAGCACCTGGTTGCCGGTCCAGTCGGGGTGGGCGGACCAGATGAGGGCGGCGGAGGCGGAGGCGATGGCGGTCGCAGCGCTGGTTCCGCCGTCTCCGTCGCAGTAGCGGGTGAAGCTCTCGTCGCACCACCTTGGAATGCCGTTAGCCGGTGCGGCAAGGTCTACAAAGTCGCCGTGCTGGGAGTAGTCGGCCACTTGGCCTTCCCGATCGGTTGCTGCGACTGCGATCGCCTCGGGGTAGGCGGCCGGATAGTGCTCCTTGTTCCCCTTCTTGGCATCGTTGCCTGTTGCTGCGAAGAACAGCTTGCCCTTCGACTGAGCGTATTTGACGGCCTCTCGAACGGCCGTCGTGTAGTACTCGTTGCCGAACGACATGTTGATGATCTTGGCATCACTGTCCGCAGCGGCTCTGATCGCCTCTTCCTCGTCGAAGGCGTTTACCTTCTGATTGTTCTGCAACTCCGTGTCGCTGACCCGATAAGGAATGATCTTTGCTCCCGGCGCCAGCCCTTTGAGGCCCCCGCCTGCTCCCGTGCCGGCGATGAGCTCAGCCATCGTCGTCCCGTGGCCCCTGTAGTCGTCGGTTTCGTCGCCCTTAGCCTCTGAGACGTCCATCCCCTTCAGCACTTGCCCCTTGAGGGAAGGAGTGGAGGGGTTGACTCCGGTATCGATGACGGCAACCTTGATGCCTTCGCCTGTCGAGGTCTTCCAGATCTCCTCGGCATCCATGGCATCCAGGTACCACTGCTTCGACTGGACATCGGCAGCAGCCGCCGCAGGGGCAGCGCCGACGAAGCCGACCGTCAGCACCGCCGTCGCAGCAACCATGCTGAGCAGCCCTCGTCGAAGCCTGCGCGCCTCAATCATTCCTGCCGTCATCCTGACTTCCGAACCTTCCCAGTGGTTAGTCGATCACCGGCGGAACAGCACCGCGCCGACGGTTCGCCCATGTCTCTTCGTCTTCCGTCAGGTAGTCCGGGCGCGTCGAGCCCTCGCGGTCCCGATCGTCACCTGACGGACGCTGGTTGCCACGACCACCTGCGAAAGGTGCGCCTGCAGCACGAGGCGTTCCGACGACTCCGTTCGTGCTGGGGGTGCCACGGCCGACGGGGCGAGCCCCCTTGTCTCCGGAGTTGGCGCCCACCACACCCGACTGGCTGGGCCGCGCGGCGGTGGAACGGCCCGCGGCCGGTCCCTCTCCGCCGATGACCGTGCCCTTGGGGATGCGCGATCCGGCATTCCCACCGGCGGAGCGCTGCGTACCACCGACGATTCCGTCCGCCCGACCACCACGAGGACCGTTCGGGCCACCGGATCGTCCGCCCACAGGCTGACCCGTGCCACCGGGACGACCGACGACAGGCGACTGGCCACGAGCCCCGCCGACCCCGGAACGCCCTGCCGTGTTGGCAGGGGTGCCCATGGGTCCCTGGCGGCCCCCAGTCGTCCCGGCACGCCCGGCCGGGGTCGAAGACGTACCACCTGGGGCACCCGTCGCCCTGCCCGTCGTTCCGCCGGCCCGCCCTGTCACGGGAGAGCCGCTGGTCTGGCCGGCGCGTCCCACGGCGTTGGGCCCGGCAGTCGTCGGCCGGGGAACACCGGTCGTGCCCGTGACACGCGGCCCGCCTGTCCGAGGCGGGGTGCCGAGCCCGATCATCGGAGGAACGGGGCCGGTGTTGGTGATCGGGGGGGTGCCGGTGACCGTGGTCGGCGGCGTGGCGGTGGGCGTGGTCGGGGGCGCCGTAGGCGTCTTCACGCTGTCGATCTGAATCGACGTGCCCGGGTCCTGGATCGGTTCGGCCCTGCCAGGAGATTCGGTTCGGGTTCGGGACGAGGTCTCGCTCGTGCCCGTCTCGCCCTCGATGACACGACGCGGAGAAGACTGGGACAGGTCATCACGAGACGTGGCGGAGTTGGAGTTCGCGTAGAGATCGTCCTGCCCCCTCGGCCTCGGCACCGGCGCCTTGTACGACTTCGGCGGCGGCGGCATCTCCTGGCTTGCCAGGGTCGACTGCGACACCGTGTAGTACGACCCCAGGCGGTTCATCTGGTTGATGGCCTCCTGCCGGTCCTTTTCGACCTGCAGTGCCTTCTGGTACTCCGGGTTGTCCTGCCTGACTCCTTCGGCCGTGAGCTTGTCCGGCCTCTTCTGGTCAGCAAAGGCACGATCATCGCGCGGCGGCATCGCGTTGCGCACCGAGGTGAGGCCCGTGCTGGCGACCTTCATCTGGGCGCCGAAAGCGTTGGCGACTCGCGCGATGTCCCAGGCGTAACCGACGACCCCCTGGCCGTACTCCTGGAAGGCGGTGGCTCCCTCGCCCTCCCATTCAGTCTTCCTGACGAAGTCGTTCAGCTCTTTGGCCGCCTTGTTGATGGCGGTCGTCGCGTTCTCCAGCGCCTCTCCGGCGTTCTCCAGATCGGCAGGGTTGGCGCGCTGCACGAAGTCGAGCAGTTGGTTGAGCTCCATGCCGTCGAAGGCAGTCTTCCCCAGGGCGATGTAGCCCGCCCCCGGGCCGAAGATGTCGACGAGGTCCGACACGCGCTCCGTCATGTCGACGAAGGCGTACTTCCCCTGGATCTGGGCATCGTCCGCCTGCTGTTCCTGCTCCGGGGTCAGGTTCGGCTTCTCAGACGTCGGCTTGTTCTCTTCACTCATCAGAACACCCCGCTCTTGGCATCATTCCCAGGCTTCGGGGGCTGGGCGGGATCGTTGCTCTTCGCCAGCTCCTTGCGCTCTTCCGCCTCTTCCCGCTCCTTGTCCAGGCGCGCCTGGATCTCGTGGAAGCGGCGGCGCTGCTCGTCTTCCACGTTGTCGTAGCCGACGTCGGCCGCGTGGACGCCGATAGTCAGCATTTCGATCTGGTCGCTGAGGTTCTTCGACAGCAGGACGAGTGCCTGGTGGACGCGGTTGTACTGCTCGTAGAAGCCATCGGCCTCTTGGAAGTTGCCGCCGAACGACGCGCGCGTCACCCGTTCCATGCCCATCTTGGCGGCGCCACCTGCGCCGCCCTCCAGGTCCGTCAGTACGGCGTCGACCTGGCTCCGGAATTTCTTCAGCGCGCCGACTCCGCGCTCGAGGTTACTCACTGCCGCCCCCGTCACCCACTACCTCAAGCACGAGCCATTCCTCCCCGTTTGCTACTGCTGTCCTACATTGCGATCGTGGCGACTCGCCGTCCACCGATTGCATCGGATACCACTGTAAGCACTGGGGCTGACAGCCCCAAGTGTCTTCTCCGTCACGAGACTTCTACAGTTCGGTACCCCGAGGCGGTGTGCGGCTGCAATTGCTTCTGCGCCGGTGGTCCCGGAGCGCCACCGCTCCGCCGGCGATCGCCGCCACCAGGACTCCTCCGCCCACCACCACATAGGTCGCCAGGCGGGCAGCGCGCTGGTCCGGGGTCTCGCCCAGGTGGAGAGCGGCCGGGGTCGGGGCCTCGGCGCGGGTCACTCCCTCGTGGGCGACCGGCTTCTCGATCGGCTTGTCGTCCTCCGTCAGCGCCCGGATCGGGTCGACCACGCCCCAGCCGACGAGGCGGTCGTGGCCCGCGATCGAGCGTTCGGCGGTCTGCTGGATCTGGGCGACGATCTGTTCCTGCGTCCAGTCCTTGTGCTTGGCCTTGATCAGGGCTGCCAGGCCGGCGACGTAGGGGGCGGAGAAGCTGGTGCCGTTGTCGGCGCAGTGGCCGCCTCCCGGCACCGTCGAGATCATGTCGACGCCGGGGGCGGCCACGCCCACGAAGTCGCCGGACTGGGAGAACTGCGCGCGTTCGTTGTTGCGGTCGGACGAGGCGACGGCGAGGACGCCCGGGTACGAGGCGGGGTACGTGCGCTTGACGTTGCCGCCGAGGCCGTCGTTGCCCGCCGAGGCGACGACCACGATCTCGCGCGCCAGAGCGTCGTCGACGGCCTCCTTCAGGGCGAGCGTGGGCTCCACGGCGTTGGCCGTGTCCTGGGAGATGTTGATCACGTCGGCCTTCTTGGCGATCGCGTGCCTGATCGCCGACGCGAGCGTCGCGGCCGTGCCGTGGCCTTCGGCGTCGTTCTGCTGGACGGGGATGATCGTGGCGTCCGGCGCAAGTCCGACGAACCCCGTGCCCTTGGCCGGGCGAGCGGCGATGATGCCGGCCACCTTGGTGCCGTGGCCCACCGTGTCCGTGGTGCCGTCCTCCTTGCCGCGCTCGATCTTGTTGCCGTTCTCGTCCTTGATGTCCTTCGGGATGAGGTTCACGCCGCTCTTGACGTCCACGGCCTTCGTCAGCTGCGGGTTCCTGACATCGACGCCCGTGTCGATGACGGCGACCCGCACGCCCTTGCCGGTGGACTGCGTCCACAGTTCGTCCATCAGGACGCGCTGGAGCGACCAGGGGCGGCCCTCGTACATCTTCCCGGGGAAGGTGCACTGGGAGCCGTCCTCCGCCACCGCGGTCGACAGCGGCAGGCCGATGACGGTGAGCGCCGTCGTGGCCGCGACGGCGAGCAGACGCCGGGGGAGGTACGTCATCGTCGTCCCCGCCCTCATGAACCCTGCGGCTGGCGTGCGGCGCCGGTCGACAGGCGGGGCCCGGTGGGCAGGAACGTGGACCACTCCGCGGGGATGGGGAGCGGCTCGACGTTCTTGTATCCGAGGCGGTTCTGGGCCTGCTGCGCCTCCGCCTGGCGCTGCTGCTTCTCCTCCTCCGAGCCGGAGGAGCCGATGCCGGAGTCGTCGGTGGCGCTGTCGCCGTTCGACTGCATCGCATAGCGAAGGCCGGTGTCGGTGACGAGGAACAGGAACCCGGTGGAGGTCGTGGATCCCTTGAACTGCCGGAACAGCTGGCCCGATCCGGGAGTGACGTAGGCACTGCTGGAGCCGGTCGGCAGGGTGGCCGGGAAGTCCGTTCCCGCCCAGGTGCTCAGCGTCGTCGAGCCGTTGCCCTCGTTCACCTTGCGCAGGACGTTGCAGACGGTGTTGCGGCTGCCTTCGGTCGTGCTCGCGTCGTTGACGGGCACCGGCACGGACTGGGGCCACTTCTTGTCCTGGCCGAAGGCCTGGCCCGGCTGGAAGGCGCCGCCGCTGACCGAAGTCGCCTGGCCCGCCTGGCCGAGGTCGACGAGCTGGCGGCTGTTGAGCAGCAGCTTGGCCGTGAAGTCCGAGACGGGGGCGACCGTGTCCTTGAGTACGACGTACATCTGCTTCCTGGTGCCGTCGGTCGCGGACAGCACCATCCCGACCTTGTTCACCTCGGCCGGGAGGCCGCTGACGCCGGCGGCGGCGCCCGCCTGGCCGGGGACGGTCGGGAACGAGATGCGGTCGCCCTTGTGGAGGGTGGCCAGCCACGCGTCGGAGACGCGCTGGGCGGCGCGGCCCTGGCCGACGAGCTGCCGCAGGAGCAGTTCGTCCTTGTCCACGGGGTACGCCCTGCCCTGGGCGTCGACGACGTAGCGGGTCTGGTCGGGCCCTTCGACGTACAGCAGTTCACCGCCGACGAGCCGGTTGGCGCCGTCGGTCTTCTTCTCCTCGCGCTCGGCGAGGACGAACGCCGCCTTCTGGATCGCCCGGCCGCCTTCGCCCGGCCGCTCGCACACGGCCCAGCGCTTGGCCCGGCCGGCCTCCTTGTCACTGGGGAGGCGGTCGGGGGCGTACGGGATACCGAGGGTGGCGCCGTGCGGGATCTTCCCGCTGTCGAGCACCGACTCGTCGACGTTGATGACCTTGCCCTTGTCGGGGTTGAGGAGCAGCTTGGCCGACGACATGTTCAACACCGGGTGGAGCTGCGTCTTGTCGCCCGTCTTGAGCACCACGTAACGCGTCGTCGACTTGCTCGCGATGATGACGTTCTCGCCGGGCTTGTCCCAGTCCTTGGGAGCGACCGGCTTGAACATGCCCCAGGCTCCGAAGATCGCCAGGATCACCACGCCGACGATGGCTCCGGGGGCCACCGCGCGCAGCGGGCGTGGGGCACCTTCCTCCGAGCCCGTCGCGTTCGGCTGCACGAACTGCGCAATCAGCCTCCGCTTCGCGAAGGTGTAGGCGTTCAGTTCATCGCGTCGTGATGCCATCTGTTCGCTGTCCCTCTCCCCGCTGGGCGACCAGGTTCCCACACTCACCGAGGCCTGCCTGTCGTCCCGCCGCCCCCTACTATGCCTGGCGGCACTTGCGTCTCACCGCTCAGGTAGGGTGATCGCCCGGTCAACGCCCATGGGAATTTGGTTATTACGGACACGAGGGGGCAACGCGGCGATGGGTACGGCGACGCGTGCGCGTAACGGGCGGACCACCGGCCGGGCGGCTGGATCTTCCCGACGGCAACGCAGCAATGGCGGCAGCGAACGGCGCGATCCTCGAACAGCGCCTGCCGCGCGGGCAGTCCCCGCGACGACGACGCTGCGCCCGCTGTCGCGGACCAGCCGGGTCGGCCCCTTCCAGCTGCGGCAGCTGGTTCTCGTGGAGTCGGCGCTGGCCCTGGTCGCCGTCGGGTTCGCGATGGGCGGCCTCTGGCTCGTCCCCACCTGCGTCGCCGCGGGCGTGCTGGTCGTCCTGGCGGTGATACGCCGTCGCGGTCAGGCCATGCAGGACTGGCTCGGGACCGCGCTGTCGTTGCGTGCCCGCCGGCGCAACACCGCTCCCGCCGCGCCCGATTCGGACCCTTCCCTCGCTCCCGTGACGGAGAGCGTGCCCGGTTTCCGTCCCTCGCCGTACGTCGACCGGAACCATCGCACCGTCGGCATGCTGGGCGACGGCACGTTCCTGACCGCCGTGCTGCGCGTCGAGGCGAGCGGTGCGGCGCTGCGGCCGGTCTTCGGCGCCCGCGCCTTCCCGCTGTCCCTTCTGGGTGACGCCCTCGAGGTCGACGACATCGTGGCCGAGTCGGTCCAGCTGGTGCAGCAGGTACGCGCGGCTCCCGCGCCCCACCTCCCCCAGCAGTCCGTTGCCCGGCTCTCGTACGCCCCTCTGCAGGAACGGACCGGGGCGCCCGCGCTGCGCCTGACCTGGGTGGCCGTGAAGCTGGACCCCGAACTCTGCCGGGAGGCCGTGCAGGCCCGCGGCGGCGGACTCGAAGGCGCTCAGCGCTGCCTCGTCCGGATCGCGGACCATCTGGCCAGCCGGATCTCCGGCGCCGGCTTCCAGGCCGTCGTGCTGGACCAGGAGGAGCTCAACTCCACCATGGCGACGGCGGCCTGTACGAGCCCGCGCGCCGCGGCCAGGGCCGGCCGGCCCGACACGGCACCTCAGCGCCGTACGGCCGAGACGTCCCGGGTGTGGCGCTGCGACGACCGCTGGCACACCACGTACGCGGTCGGCCGCTGGCCCGACCTCGGGCGAGGGGCGGCGCCGCTGCCCAAGCTGGTCGCGCTGCTCACCGCCGTGCCCGCGTACGCGACGACGTTCAGCCTCACCGTCCGCCACGGGACGCGTCAGGGCGCGATGGACGTCGGCGGCCACGTACGGGTCACGGGTGGCTCCGACAACGAACTCGTCCGCGTGCGGCGGGCTTTGGAGCAGGCGGCGCGCCACGCGAAGGTCGGGCTGCTGCGCCTGGACCGCGAACAGCTGCCGGGCGTACTGGCGACGATGCCTCTGGGGGGTGCCCGGTAATGGGGCGTGGCGGAACGGCGAAGGGGCTGCGCGGCCTGATCGGCCCGCGGCACGCGGGACACACCATGCCCGCGGACCATCTCGGGGCCCTGTCCCTGCCGGTGGGCGACGACGGTGTGGTCATCGGGGAGGACGCCGAGGGCCGGTCGCAGATGGTGGGGTTCCACCGCTCGACCCCGTACGACGTCCTGCTCATCGGCGGCCTGTGGACGGCACAGGTCCTCGCGCTGCGCGCGGCCGGCACGGGAGCCCGGGTCGTGGTCGAGACGGGGCGGCCCCGGGAGTGGGTCGGCCTGGCGCAGGCGGCCGGAGCGGGCCTGGAGTGCATCACGCTCCATGACGTGGGCCGTGTGCCGCCGTTGGGCGCGACGGTCGGCAATCCCGTCGTCGTGATGCGGGACTGCGGCATGCGGCCGCCGCGTGGGCGGGTCGTCTCGTCGCCGTGGCAGTCGGTCCTGACCCTCCTGCCGTATCTCAGCCCGGTGGCGCCGCGACTGATGCGGGCCGCGACGCTCGTCGGCGTCCAGCGGGTCTCGCCCGAGGAGGCGCAGCAGATAGGGCGGATCCTGGGGTTGGCCCAGAACGAGATCGAGGCGCTGCCGACACTGGCGGATGGCGTGACGCTCTGGTGCGCCGGACGCGAGCGGCACTGGGTCATCACGAGCGCGACGGACGCGGAGTCGGGTCTGCTCGGTATGGCCCGCCGGATGGACTGAGCGGATGGACTGAGCGGATGGACTGAGCGGATCGACGGACCGCTTGGCCAAGAGGCCTGCGCCACCGCGCTGAGCTGCCTAGTATTCCCTTGGTGACGCAGAGCGACGTCGAACTGCTCGGCGTCACGAGACACTTGGGCCGTTCATCCGGCCGCGAGCGAAAGGAACCCCCATGGGGAGCGCGCAGGAAAAGGACGAGCTGTACGCCCTCGACATCTCGGACGTCGAGTGGCACGGTGCCCCCGGTACGAGCCCGGACGAGGAGCGCGTCGAGATCGCCCATCTGCCGGGCGGTGCCGTCGCCATGCGCTCCTCGCTGGACCCGGACACGGTGTTGCGCTACACCGAGGCCGAGTGGCGGGCGTTCGTGCTCGGCGCGCGGGACGGGGAGTTCGATCTGCGCTGAGGCTTCGCCGGATGCGGATCGAACCGGCGGCCGCGCGCCCGAAGCGGGGGCGCGCGTCCGCCGGTTCGTCATGAGGTGGGGCGGCCGAAGCCGAGACCGGATCGTTGGGCAGGGAGCGCCGGATCACCGGATCGGCTGATCGGGCGTGAGGCTGTACGTAGTTGTACGGGTTTGACCTACCCGGCTCTTCACGCTCCGCCGCTCCGGCGTCACCGGAGAGCAGCACGTGACGCAAGGGACAGCCGCCGGGAGCCGACGGGCCTGCCGGAGCGGCGTTGCGGGCGATTAGGGTGGGTCAGGGCGCGGCAGGAGAACCCTCGGGCGTGTTGGCCGCGTCCCAGGGGGAGAGCCGGGCCGATCGGCAGTGAACGGTGGCCCCGACGCACGACGGCACAAGGGTGCTCGACCACACCAGGAGGCAAAGTGAACGGCGATCGCGACGACATCCACGGGGGCTGGAACCTTCCCGTCGACGAGTCCGACGCGGAGCCCGCGGAGCTGACGGGTGAGTTCACCATCGACTACACCCCGCCTGCCTGGTACACGCAGAACGCGTCGGGTGACACGTCGGGCGGGGCCGCGGGGCAGCCCACGCCGCCTCCGCCGACGGGGGCTCCGGTGGCCGTGCCGGGATTGCCCGCGGGGAGCGGCTTCGAGCCGAACTGGGCGCCCGCGCCGCCTGGACCGCTCGCCCCTCCCGGAGCGCTCGCCCCTCCCGGAGCGCTCGCCCCTCCCGGAGCGCCCACGCCTCCCGGAGCGCCCACGCCTCCCGGACCGCCGGCACCGCCCGTCGCCGGGCCGGCGCCCGAGCAGGTGCCGCCGGCCGCGGCCCAGCCCGTGCCGGCCGAGGCCGAGGCCGAGGCGGCCGACGCGTCGGCGCGGCCTTTCGGCGGCGGTGATCTGGAGAGCGGCGCGACCATGCGCTTCTCCCCCGCCGCGCTGAAGCGCGAGATGGCGGAGATCGTGGAACGCGCGGAGGCGAACGTGGCCGAGGCGGCCGAGGCGGCGGGTACGCCCGGAGAGCAGGAGCAGCCGACGCCGTCGGAGACCGCGCCGGAGCCGGCCCCGGAGGTTTCGGGCACGGCCACGGACGCCTCCGCGGCGACCGCGGGAGCCGGTGGTACCGGTGACGTCCCCGCCCTCCCCGCAGCCGCCCAGGCGGCCACGGAGGCGCCCGATGCCGGGGAGGCGGGCGAACCTTCTACGTCTCAGGACGACGTTCCGGAGCGGGCTGACATCGCCGACGCCGCCGAGACGGGCGACGCTGCCGAGTCACCCGCACCGGAGCAGGCCGTCGACACCTCAGGAGCTCCCGCCCCGGGCGCCGAGGCGACCGAGAAGCCCGCCGAGGAGCCTCAGGACGCGCCTCCCGCCGCGCTTCCGCCCTCCCCCGCCGCCCCTGCCGCCCCTGCCGCCCCGCAGGACGGCGCCGGGCTGCCTCCGCTGCCGCCGTCGTTCCAGCCGGCCGCGCCCACGGCCGCGCCGCAGTGGCCCGCCCCGGCGCCCACGGACGGCCGGCCGGTGCCGCCGCCCGCGCCGCTGCCCGCCGCCGCCTCCTGGCCGGCCCAGCAGGCACCCGTACCGCAGCAGGCCGCCCCGGGCCAGCCGCTGCCCGCTCCCCTGCCCCCGCAGGGCCAGGGCGCGTACGGCTTCCCGCAGCCCGCGATCCAGCCCCAGGCACCGCAGGCGCCCCAGGGCGGCTACGGATTCCCCCAGCCCACCCCCCAGCCCCAGGCACCCCAGGCACCGCAGGCACCCGCCCCCGCGCCGCAGGGCGGCTACGGCTTCCCGCACCCGGGACAGCCGGGGCAGCCCGGTCAGCCCGTACCGCCGCAGGCCCAGGGCGGCTACGGGTTCCCGCACCCCGGCGCGCACCCCGCCCAGCCCGTCCAGCCCGCGCCGCAGGCCCCCGCGCCCGCGCCCGCGCCCGCGCCGGACGCCAACGCCCCCGCGCCGCAGGGCGGCTACGGCTTCCCGCACCCCGGCGCCCAGCCGCCGGCCGCGCAGAACCCGCCGGTGCCCGGGCAGATGCATCCCGACCACCACCAGGTACCGCCGCAGGCCGGACAGCAGCCGCCGATCGATCCGCGGACGGGCGGCGCCTGGCCCACCCCGGTCACGCACGACCAGCGCGAGCGTTCCGTCCCGGGCGCCCCGCTCGGCTACACCGCGGCCGTGGAGCTCTCCTCGGACCGTCTGCTGCGCAACAACAAGCAGAAGGCCAAGTCCAGCCGGAACCCCGGCCCCTCCGCCCGCTTCAAGATCGGCGGCAAGAAGGAGGAGGCCGAGCGGCAGCGCAAGCTCGACCTGATCCGCACGCCGGTCCTGTCCTGCTACCGGATCGCGGTCATCTCCCTCAAGGGCGGCGTCGGCAAGACCACGACGACCACCGCCCTGGGCGCGACCATGGCCACCGAGCGGCAGGACAAGATCCTGGCCATCGACGCCAACCCGGACGCGGGCACGCTCGGCCGCCGGGTGCGGCGCGAGACCGGGGCCACCATCCGCGACCTCGTGCAGGCGATCCCGTACCTCCACTCGTACATGGACATCCGCCGCTTCACCTCGCAGGCGCCCTCCGGTCTGGAGATCATCGCCAACGACGTGGACCCGGCCGTCTCGACGACGTTCAACGACGAGGACTACCGGCGGGCGATCGACGTCCTGGGCAAGCAGTACCCGATCATCCTCACCGACTCCGGCACCGGTCTGCTCTACAGCGCCATGCGCGGTGTGCTCGACCTCGCCGACCAGCTGATCATCATCTCCACCCCGTCGGTCGACGGTGCCTCCAGCGCCTCGACGACGCTCGACTGGCTCTCCGCGCACGGCTACGCGGAGCTGGTGCAGCGTTCGATCACGGTCATCTCCGGGGTCCGCGAGACCGGCAAGATGATCAAGGTCGACGACATCGTGCAGCACTTCCAGACCCGCTGCCGCGGGGTCATCGTGGTGCCCTTCGACGAGCATCTCGCGGCGGGCGCCGAGGTCGACCTCGACATGATGCGGCCGAAGACGCGCGAGGCGTACTTCAACCTGTCGGCGATGGTCGCCGAGGACTTCGCGCGGGCGCAGCAGGCACAGGGGCTGTGGACGGGGGACAACCAGGGCGCCATGCCGCCGCACATGGCCCCGCCGATGCCCGGACAGCAGTACGGCGGTCAGCCCGCGCCGGGACAGCCGTACGCCCCTCAGCCGCCCCAGCCGCAGCCGCACGCGCCACAGCCCGGACAGCCGCACGCGCCTCAGCCCGGTCAGCCGTACGCCCCGCAACCCGGACAGCCGTACGGTCAGCCCGGACAGCCGTACCCGCCGGCGCAGCAGCAGCCCTACCCGCAGCAGCCCGGCCAGCCGGGTCAGCCCGGCGTTCCCCAGGGCTGGCCGCAGCAGCAGCCCCCGCAGACGCCTCCGCAGGCACCGCCAGCCCCTCAGCAGTAAGGCGTCACAGGAGTAGACCAATGAGGCCCCACACCGGCTCCCCGGTGTGGGGCCTCCTCGCATTCCCGCAGCCCACAAGGGGTTTGACACATCGTTGACGACGCTTGTCCAGCGCTGATAAACCTTCGCTTCATCAGTTGGCGCCCAAGATCCACGACGCGAGGTACGTCCTATGGTCATGGTCAAGAAGGTTCCGCCCCGCCCCGCCACCCCGCGAAGACTCCCCCGGCTGCTCCTCGCCGCAGGCGTCACCGCCACCACGCTGATGGCCGTCCCGCAGGCCACCACCACCGCCGCCCACGCCGCGGAAGGCGGCACCACCCTCACCGTCGCCGTCTCGCAGAGCGTCGACTCCCTGAGCCCCTTCCTCGCCCAGAAGCTCGTCTCCACCAGCATCCACCGGCTGGCCTACGAGTACCTGACGAACTACGACGTGAAGGACGCCAAGCCGATCCCGGGCCTGGCGACCGCGTGGAAGTCCTCGCCCGACAAGCTGACCTGGACGTACACGATCCGCAAGGACTCGAAGTGGTCCGACGGGAAGCAGGCCACCGCCGAGGACGCCGCCTGGACCTTCAACAAGATGATGACGGACGAGAACGCCGCCACCGCGAACGGCAGCTTCACGTCCAACTTCAAGACGGTCACGGCGCCCGACCCGCAGACGCTCGTCATCGAGCTGAAGAAGCCGCAGGCCACGATGACGGCGCTCGACGTGCCGATCGTGCCCAAGCACGTCTGGGAGAAGGTCGGCGACTTCTCGAAGTTCAACAACGACCAGCAGTTCCCGATCGTCGGAAACGGTCCCTTCGTCATCACGGACTTCAAGGTCGATCAGTACATCAAGCTGAAGCCGAACAAGGGCTTCTGGCGCGGCGCGCCCAAGTTCGACGAGCTGGTCTTCAAGTACTACAAGGACGGTGACGCGGCGGTCGCCGCGCTGCAGAAGGGCGAGGTGTCCTTCGTACCGAATCTGACGCCCGCTCAGGCCGCCGCCCTGAAGTCCGCGAAGAACATCAAGGTCAACGACGCTCCCGGCCGCCGGTTCTTCGCTCTCGCCACCAACCCGGGCGCGAAGGCCAGGGACGGCAAGACCTTCGGCAACGGCCACCCGGCGCTGCTCGACCCGGCGGTCCGCAGGGCGCTCTTCCTCGCCGTGGACCGGACCACGATCGTCGACAAGGTCTTCCAGGGCCATGCCGTCGAGGGCGAGGGGTACATCCCGCCGCGCTTCGACGCGTACTTCTGGCAGCCGAGCGCCGAGCAGAAGCTGGCCTACGACCCGGCCAAGGCCGAGCAGGTCCTCGACCAGGCCGGATACAAGAAGAACGGCGAGGGCAAGCGGGTCGGCAAGGACGGCAGGCCGCTGGACTTCCGGATCCTGTGCCACGCCACCGACCCGAACGACAAGGCGATCGGCAAGTACCTCCAGGAGTGGTGGGGCAAGCTCGGCGTCGGGCTGAAGGTCGAGTGCCTCGACAACGTCGGCGACCCGTGGACGAAGGGCGACTACGACCTCGCCTTCGACGGCTGGTCGGTCAACCCCGACCCGGACTACGTCCTGTCGATCCACACGTGCGGCACACTGCCCGCGACCCCGAAGGACACCGGCGCCACCGACAACTTCATCTGCGACCAGCGGTTCGACGCGCTGTACGCGCAGCAGTCGGTGGAGTATGACGCCGCCAAGCGGGCGGATCTGGTCAAGCAGATGCAGTCGAGGCTGTACGACACGGGGTACATGAACATCATGGCGTACCCGAACGCACTCGAGGCGTACCGCACGGACCAGATCAAGTCGATCACGACGATGCCGGAGGCCGCCGGCAATCTCTGGGGCCAGGACGGCTACTGGAGCTGGTGGTCGGCCGTGCCCGCGGCGAGCTCCGCGTCCGACGGCTCGGACGGCGGATCGTCGACCGTCTGGCTGGTCGTCGGCCCGGCGGCGATCGTCCTCGTCGGGGTCGGCGTCTGGACCGTCCTCCGGCGCCGGTCCACCGCGGACGACCGCGAGTAGTGACGTGACGACAGCAAGCACGCCCGCCGACGTGGCGCGGACCGAGCCGGTCCGCGCCACGGACGGCGGCGCTTCCCGCACCGGCTCCACCCTCGCGTACCTCCGCTATGTGGCGGGCAAGCTCGGCGGCGCGGCCGTCTCGCTCCTCGCCGTGCTCGTCACCAGCTTCTTCCTCTTCCGGATCATCCCCGGTGACCCGGTGAAGGCGATGACCCACGGCGTGCCCACCTCGGCCGAGCAACTGGCCACGCTGCGCAAGCAGTTCGGGCTCGATCTGCCGCTGTGGCAGCAGTTCACGGACTACTGCGCCAAGGCGCTGAGCGGCGACCTGGGCACCTCGTACCAGTTCCACGCCCCGGTCGGCGATCTCATCGCGCAGAAGCTGCCGGCGACCCTGCTGCTCACCGGTGTCGCCGTGGTCATCTACTCGACGCTCGGACTGTGGCTCGGCACCCGCTCCGCCTGGCGCCACGGCGGGCTCGGCGACCGGCTGAACACGGGTGTCGCGCTGACCCTGTGGTCCGTGCCCTCGTTCTGGCTCGGCCTGCTCCTGATCATCGTCTTCTCCGTCGGCATAGGGCCGGTTCCCGGGCTCTTCCCGACCGGCGGCATGGAGTCGGGCGCGGGCGAGACCGGCTTCGCGTACGTCCTCGACGTCGCCCACCACATGGTGCTGCCGGTTCTCACCCTGGTGGCCGTCGGCTACGCGCAGACCCTGCTCGTCATGCGCTCCTCGCTCCTCGACGAGATGGGCAGCGACTATCTGACGACCGCGCGGGCGAAGGGCCTGCGCGACGACGTCGTACGGCGCCGGCACGCCGTACCGAACGCGCTGCTTCCGACCGTGACCATGGTCTTCATCAACCTGGGCCATGTGGCGGCCGGTTCGATCCTCGTGGAGACGGTGTTCTCCTGGCCGGGGCTCGGCGGGCTGTTCTATCAGGCGCTCAGCGTGCCCGATCTGCCGCTCGTCCAGGGCCTGTTCGTGGTCTTCGCCGGAGCGATGATCGTGATGAACCTGATCGCCGATCTGCTCTATCCGCTGCTCGACCCCCGGGTGGGCCGATGACCTCTCCCACGACGTCCTCCTCTCTCGCATGGGCACGCCGCCGCGGTACGGTGTCCCGCTTCTGGAAGCAGTACCGCACCCACCGCGCCGGTCTCTACGGCCTGGCCGGACTCGCCCTGATCGCTCTGCTCGCCCTCGCCGCCCCGCTGATCGTCGGCGCCGACGTGCGGTCCGTGACGAACGCTCCGGGTACGGCCCTGGAGTCCCCGAGCGCCGAATTCCCGCTCGGGACCGACCAGTTCGGGCGGCCTCTGCTCGGCCTGCTGCTCTGGGGAGCCCGGATCTCGCTGCTCGTCGGCCTGCTCGCGGCGGCGCTCTCGGTCGCCATCGGCACGCTCGTCGGGATCGTCGCGGGCCACTACGGCGGCTGGTTCTCGACCGTCGTCATGCGGATCACCGACTGGTTCCTGGTGATGCCGACCCTCGTCCTCGCGATCGTGCTCGCCACCGTGATGTCCCGCTCGATGTGGACGGTCATCCTGGCGATCGGCGTCACCAGCTGGCCGACCACGGCCCGGCTGGTGCGCGCCCAGACGATCGCGGTGGAGTCCCGTCCGTACATCGAACGGGCCACGGCGCTGGGCGGCGGACACGGGCACATCATGAGCCGGCACGTGCTGCCCAATGTGATGCCGCTGGTGCTCGCCCAGACCACGCTCGGCATCTCCACCGCGATCCTCACCGAGGCGACGCTCGCCTTCCTCGGCCTCGGCGACCCGACGGTGGTGTCCTGGGGCGGCATGCTCCAGGACGCCCGGGAGGCCGGTGCTGTCTCCTCGGGCCACTGGTGGTACCTCGCCCCGCCCGGGATCGCGATCGCGCTGGTCGCGCTCGCCTTCACGCTGTGCGGGCGGGCCGTCGAGTCCGTACTGAACCCGAAGCTGGGGGTGGGGCGATGAGCCTGCTCGAGGTACGGAACCTGAGCGTGACGTACGGGTCGGGGGCGGCCGCCGTCCCCGCCGTACGGGGAGTCGATCTCACGCTGGCCGCCGGGCAGAAGCTCGGGGTCGCGGGCGAGTCGGGCTGCGGGAAGTCGACGATGGCGCTTGCCCTGCTGCGTCTCCTGCCGGCCTCGGCGCGGCTGACCGGGGAGATCCTGCTCGACGGCGAGGACGTCCTCGCCATGAAGTGGGGGCGGCTGAGGGCCGTGCGCTGGGCGGGGGCGTCGATCGTCTTCCAGGGCGCGATGCACTCGCTCAACGCGGTGCACCGGATCGGCGACCAGATCGCCGAGCCGCTCCTGGTGCATGGGCGTCCCACCCCGGCGGCGGTGCGGAAGCGGGTCGGGGAGCTTCTGGAGCACGTCGGCCTTCCGGCGGCGCGGGCGGCCGCGTATCCGCACGAGCTGTCGGGCGGGCAGCGCCAGCGGGTGATGATCGCGATGGCGCTCGCCTGCGATCCGCGGCTGATCGTGGCCGACGAGCCGACGACCGCGCTGGACGTCATGATCCAGGCGCAGATCCTGCGGCTGATCGAGCGGCTGGTCGCCGACGACGACATCAGTCTGCTGATGATCAGCCACGACCTGGCGGTCCTGGCCGACACCTGTGACCGGCTCGCGGTGATGTACGCGGGGCGGGTGGTGGAGGAGGGCCCGGCGCGGGCCGTGTACGAGACGGCCGAGCACCCCTACGGGCGGGCGCTGTCCTCGGCGTTCCCGAGGATCGGCGACCCGGCGTCCCGGCGGGCGCCGCGCGGGCTGCCGGGCGATCCGCCGGACCCGGCGGACCTGCCGGGCGGGTGCGCGTTCCACCCGCGCTGTCCGGTGGCGGTGGAGGGGTGCGCCGAGCAGGACCAGGAGCTGCGGGAGGCGGGCGCGGGGCGCCGGGCGGCCTGCGTACACGTCGGGAGTGCGTCATGAGTGCGGAGCTGTCGGAGTCGCAGGAGTCGGCGCCCGAGGCGGGCGCCGGAGCGGCGGCGTCGGGGGCTTCGGTCGCGGCCGCCCCGGCGTCGGAGCCCGCGGCGTCGGAACCCGCGGCGTCGGAACCCGCGGCGTCGGAGCCCGTGGTGTCCGGGGCGGTGGGGCGGGAGTCGGCTCGGCCGCTGCTGTCGGCGAGCGGTCTGCATGTCGCCTTTCCCGGGCGGCGGGGCGCGCCGGCCGCGCGCGCGGTGGACGGGGTGGACCTGGACATCGGTGCCGGCGAGATCGTGGCGCTGGTCGGCGAGTCGGGGTGCGGCAAGACGACGCTGGCGCGCTCGCTGCTCGGTCTGGTGCCGCCGACGTCCGGCTCGGTCACCTTCGCCGGTGAGCCGTTGTCGTACACCTCCCGCGCCCTGAAGGCGTACCGGAAGCGGGCCCAGCTCGTCCTGCAGGACCCGAGCGGTTCGCTGAACCCGCGTCACACCGTGTACGACGCGGTGGCCGAGGGGCTGCGGATCCACGGGTACGACGGGGACGAGCGGGCGGCTGTCGGGGAGGCCCTGTCGCGTGCCGGGCTGCGGCCGCCGGAGCGCTTCTTCCTGCGCTACCCGCACGAGCTGTCCGGCGGGCAGCGGCAGCGGGTCGTCATCGCGGGTGCCCTGGTCCTCCAGCCGGAGCTGATCGTCGCGGACGAGCCGGTGGCCTCGCTGGACGCGTCCGTACGGGGCGAGATCCTGGCGCTGCTGCTGCGTCTGCGGGACGAACTGGGGCTCTCGGCGCTGGTCGTGACGCACGACCTGGGTCTGGCGTGGAACATCGCGGACCGGGTGGCGGTGATGTACCTGGGGCGGATCGTGGAGACCGGGACGGTGGAGTCGGTACTGACGTCACCTCAGCACCCGTACACCCGGGCGCTGTTGTCGGTGCTGCCGGAGTCCGGGGGCGAGCCGGTGGTGCTGACCGGCGAGCCCCCGGACCCGTCCCGCATCCCGTCCGGGTGCCGCTTCCACGCCCGCTGCCAGGTCCTCGCCTCGGGGGAGGCGACGGCGGTCGCGGACCGCTGCCGGGGTGAGGAGCTGCGGGTGCTGGGCGGAAGCGGCGCGCGGGACGTGGCCTGTCACTGGGTGGCGGGCGGCGCGTGACCGCCGGAGGGGCCGGCCCCGGCGGCACGCGTCGTACGGACCGTCAGCTGCTGGGGTCCTGGGCCGCGAGGTCGGCCGCGGGCTCGGCCCCGAGGTCGGCCGGGGACTCCGCCCCAGGCTCAGCGGCGAGGTCGGCCTCGGGCTGGGCTGCGGGCTGGGCTGCGGATTCCGCCGCAGGCTGGGCCGCGGGCTGGGCCGGCTTCTGCGCGGCGTCGGTCGCGGCGGCGGGCGGCAGGATCTCGCAGCTGCTGATCGCCGTGCGCGTCGAGACGGACTTCACCTTGCAGTCGTCCTTGCCGACGCCGCCGTCCACGCTCCCCCAGTGTTCGCCGACGATCAGGACGGCTCCCTCGGGGCCGCTGATCGTGTCGGCGCCGGGGCCCGCCTGGATGAGGCCGCCGGACTCGGGGCCGAGGGCCTTCGCCTCGATGATGTCGTTCTCGCTGCCGCCGAGGACCCGGCCGGAGAAATCGATGACGCCGACCTTGATGGTGTCGGCGCCGTCGTTGCCGGTCACGATGCCGCCACCGCGGTTGAACTTGGTCGGCGCGCCGGACACCGAGCCGGTGGTGATCTTGTCGTCGCCGTCGTCGCCGTGGACGACGGCGCCCTTGGCTCCGTCGCCGACGACCGTGGCGACCTTGATGACGTCGTTGCCGCGGTTGCCCCGCACCATGCTGAAGCTGTTCTGGGGCACGAGGTGCTTGGTGCGGATCACGTCGTCGCCTTCGCCGCCCATCACGGCGGAGTCGATGACCAGACCCCTGACCTCGATGTAGTCGTTCCCCCCGCCGCCCCAGACGGTGACGTTGTCCAGGTCGCTGTCGCAGAAGATGTTGTCGTCCTTCGCGGTGCCGTTGACCGTGTCCCCCGGGGGTGCCTCGACCCCGTTGACCCAGCACTGGTGCATGGGCACCCGGCCCTGCTGGGGTCCGGCCGCCTGCGCGGGCGCGCCGGCCAGGGACGCGGCGGCGATGCCGGCGCACAGCGCGGTGAGCGCGGCGGGGCCGCGCACGGTCCGGCGGAGGGAGGGTGGCGTGACGGGCATACGGGTCTCCTTTGCGGAACGGGCGAGAAAACCAGGGGACTGTCAGGTGGTCGTGGGCGCGGACTGGACAGGGGCCGGGCAGCCGACGATCCTGCGGGCCTTCAGATCGGGCTCCAGGGAGGGCACGGCGGCCGTCGTCCACCGGCCCAGGCACATCTCCGCGGTGATGCCGGGACCGAATCCGGCGATGATGCCGCGGGCGCCCTCGGGCAGCCCGCCGGCCTCGAAGAGCCTGCGCACCGCGTCCAGGACGACGGCGCTGGCGATGTTCCCGTACTCCGTGAGGGTGGACCGGCTGAACCGGAAGGCCTCGGGCGGGACTTCGAGGAAGCGGCTGAGGTCGTCCAGGATGCGCGGCCCGCCGGCGTGGATGATGTAGAAGTCGAGGGCGCCCGCGTCCCAGCCGTGCGCGCCCGCGATCTCGCGGAGCGCGGGGGCCAGCGGCTCCATGGTGGTCGGCACCCGCTTGTCGAGCAGGAAGTGGAAGCCGGTGGCCCGGACGCTGTACGCGATCCAGTCCTCGGTGTCGGGCACCAGGTAGGAGTTGTTGCGCTCCAGGCCGATCCCGGTGCCGCCTCTGCCCCGTACGACCGCCGCCGCCACCGCGTCGCCGAACAGGCCGTTGGAGAGCAGCGAGCCGACGCCCAGGTCGGTCGGCTGGTAGCAGAGCGAGCAGAACTCGCAGGCCACGATGAGGACGTTGGCGTCCGGGTAGGCGACGCAGAAGTCGTGGGCGCGGTTGATCGCCGCGCCGCCGGCCGCGCAGCCGAGCTGGGCGATGGGGACCTGCCGGGTGTGGCTCGGGAAGCCCATCGTGTTGATCAGCCAGGCGGTGAGGGACGGCATCATGAAGCCCGTGCACGACACGTAGACGATCATGTCGATGTCGGCGGGGCGGAGCCCTCCGTTGCGCAGCGCCTCCTCGACGACCTTCGGCACCCGCGCCTTGGCCTCCTTCTCGTAGAGCGCGTTGCGTTCCTCGAAGCCGGGGTGCTTCAGGGTCTCCTCGATGGGCTGGACGATGTGCCGCTGGGTGACGCCGGTGTTCTCGATGAGCCGGAGCGCCAGCGGCAGTTGGGGGTGATCGGCGTGGAGCGACCGGGCGAGGGCGAGCGTCTCCTCCCTCGTGATCACGTACTCCGGTACGGACACCGCGGGTTTGCACAGAGTCACCACGACAGTCGCTCCTTCGTTCTCGTACACCGCGAACTGCCGCCCACACTCACCCGGGGGACCCGACCCCGCAACCGCGAGCGTCGCCGGGGCGCCACGGAGCGTTATCACGGCGACGTGTGTCTGCGTCCGTTCAGGGGGCAGTGGGCGCGCGGCGTATCGGGGCCGCCCCCGGCCGGGAACAGCCTCCTCATGACCTCCGAGATGACCTCCGAATCCGCGGCCGGAGCACGGCCGGTACGTGACTGGGCGGTCGACGACCTGCCCGCGCTGGACTTCGACCCGCTGCTGACCGAGCTGCTCCACGAGGAGCCGGTGGCCCGCATCCGGCTGCCGTTCGCCGCCGAGAACGAGGCGTGGCTGGTCACGCGGTACGAGGACGTACGCGCGGTGACCTCCGATCCGCGCTTCAGCCGAACGGCCCTGCTCGACCGCATGGTCACCGGGATGACCGGCCACATGGTCGCCTCGAAGGCGGCCCTGAACTACGCCGATCCGCCGTACCACACCCAGCTGCGCAAGGCCGTGACCAAGACCTTCACGGGTCAGAACACCAAGCGGCTGCGCCCGATGGCGCAGGCGAGCACGGACCGGCTGCTCGACGCGATGGAGCGGGCGGGCCGGCCCGCCGATCTGATGCGGCATCTGCACGGCCCGCTGCCGATGGCCGTGGTCTGCGATCTGCTCGGGATCCCCGAGGAGGACCGTGCGGAGCTGGCGTCCTGGCCCGATCTGATCCTCTCCTCGGGGCCCGGTCCGGAGGGCAGCAGGGCGGCCAAGGCCCAGATCCACGGCTACATCACCCGGCTGCTCGAACGGCGGCGCGCCGAGCCTCAGGACGATCTCGCCGGGGAGCTCGCCGAGGCGCTGGAGGAGGGCCGGATCAGCGAGGACGAGGCCGTCTCGCTGGCCATGGCGATCCTGATCAGCGGCGCGCACGCGGTACGGAACAACAGCGCCAACATGGTGTACCTGCTGCTCACCCGGCCGGATCTGATGGCCCGGCTGCGCGCGGAACCGGAGCTGCTGCCGCAGGCCGTGGACGAGCTGCTGCGCTGGATCCCGCACCGCAACGGCGTCGGACTCCCCCGGATCGCCACCGAGGACGTCGAGGTCGGCGGGGTGCTGATCCGGGCGGGCGAGGCGGTGTACGCGTCCTACCTCGCCGCCAACCGGGACCCGTCGGTCTTCGAGGACCCGCACGAGGTCGACTTCGACCGGACGGGCACCGGCCATGTGTCCTTCGGACACGGACCGCACCACTGCATGGGCGCGATGCTCACCCGGATGGAGTCCGAGGTGATGATCTCCACCCTGCTGCGGCGCTATCCGGAACTGCGGCTCGCGGGCCCGGCCGAGGAGACGGTGTTCCAGTCCAAGGGGCTCATCCGCGGCCCGAAGGAGCTGATCGTCACGTGGTGAGGGGCGGCTACGGCCGGTCGTACGCCTCGGTCAGCTCGCGGCAGCGCTTGACGTCCCCGGCCATCGCCACCAGGAGATCGTCCAGGGTGTCGAACTTCAGCATGCCGCGGACGTAGGAGAGGAAGTCCACGGCCACGTGCAGGCCGTACAGGTCGAGCCCCTCGCGGTCGATCGCGTACGCCTCGACCGTCCGCTCCGTGCCGTCGAACTGGGGGTTCGTGCCGACGGAGATCGCGGCCGGCATGCGCTCGCCGGCGGCCGTCAGCCAGCCCGCGTACACGCCGTCCGCCGGGATGGCGGTGTGCGGCAGGGTCTCGACGTTGGCCGTCGGGAAGCCGAGCTCGCGGCCGCGCTGCGCGCCGCGGACGACGATGCCCTCGACGCGGTGCGGGCGGCCGAGGATCTCGGCGGCGCCCTCCATGTCGCCCTCGGCGACCAGGCGGCGGGTGAGCGTGGAGGAGAACGGCTCCCCGCCGCCCGCCGTGCCGCTCACGAAGAGGTCGACGACCTCGACCTCGTAGTCGTACGTGCCGCCCAGCTCGGCCAGGAAGTCGACGGTGCCGGCCGCCCGGTGTCCGAAGCGGAAGTTCGGGCCCTCGATGACGGCCTTCGCGTGCAGCTTGTCGACGAGGACCTTCACGATGAAGTCGGCGGCGGAGAGCTGCGAGAACTCGGCCGTGAACGGCAGGACGAGGGCCGCGTCGACGCCCAGCTCCGCCATGAGCTCCGCGCGCCGGTGGTGCGGGGCGAGCAGGGGCGGGTGGCTGCCGGGCCGCACGACCTCGGAGGGGTGCGGGTCGAAGGTGACGACGACGGAGGGGACGCCGAGCTCACGGGCGCGCTCCACGGCCCGCCCGATGATCAGCTGGTGCCCGCGGTGCACACCGTCGTAGGAGCCGATGGTGACGACGCTGCGCCCCCAGTCCTGGGGAATGTCCTCCAAGCCACGCCAGCGCTGCACTGTGACCGCTCCTCGTCCGCCTGTTCGCCGATTACGCAGGTCTAAGACTGCCATGCCCACGGCCCTCGGCCCGCATCGGCATGGAACTGCCGAGGCCGCGGAGCGTACGGCGGGTGCCGGGAGCGACGACGGCGGACCATTCGCCGGGGGCGGCGGCCAGCCAGCCGGCCAGTTGTGCGGCGAAGGCGGGGACTTCGCGGGCGAGCTCGACGAGCCGCCGGTCGAGGCAGGTGGCGCCTTCGGGGGTGCGGGCCAGGAGGAGGCCGGTGCGGTGGACGAGGTCGCGGGTGCGGACCTCGGCGCGCCGCTCGCAGTCGAGGGCGGCGGCCCGCAGCAGGGCGTCGAGCACGGCCAGGTCCCGGGCCTCGTACCGCTCGTGGTCGAGGAGTACGTCGAGGAGTTCGGTGCGCAGGAGGCGGGAGGCGCCGGTGCCGGGCGCGGCGAGGACGGGGGCGAGCGCGCTGCGGACCTGCACGGGCCGGCCGCGGAGCAGGCCGGTGACCAGGGGGAAGAGGACGGCGCGGGCGGCCGGGCCGTGTTCGAGGCGGCGGTCGACGAAGGCGGCGACGTGGGCCGCGGCGGCGGTGTCGGAGGGCCGGCGGTCGACGTACTCCCGTACGAGGGCGGCGGCGCGGCGGGCGAGGGCGGGGGTGGTGACCTCGGCGAGCGCCCGCAGGGTCTCCCCCGCGGCCTCCCCCGGCCCGTGCAGCCGGGCCTGGAGGGCGGCGAGCACCGGTTCGGGGTGGGTGGGCAGCGCGGTGGCGAGCGCGCTCGCGGGGACCCGCGGGTCGCCCAGGGCGCGGGGCAGGTGCCGGGCGCGGGTGTGCGGGTCGCGGACGAGGAGACCGAGGGCGTCGCCGTGCAAGGCGGCGTCGCCGGGACGGGCGAGGAGGGCGAGGGCCGTGTACCGCAGGAGTTCGCGGTCGGGGTCGGTCGTGACGTGCTCGGCGACCAGGCATCCGTACGCGGCCGCGGCGGCGCGGCGCGCGGGCCGGCCGTCGTCGTGCGCCCACCGGTCCACGGCCCGGCACACGGCGGACGGCTCGTCCTCGACGAGCACGGCGAGGAGCCCCTCGGCGAGCGGGTGGGCGGTGGCGACGAGCGCCTCGCACAGGTCGTCGACGGCCAGGTCGCGGTGGGTGTGCAGCAGCGCCTGCGCGGCGGTGCCGACGGTGGCGTACGGGGCGGCGGCAAGCGCCCGCCCGTCGCCGAACCAGCGGCAGAGCAGCGGCTGTACGCCCCGGGGCTCGGCGACGAGCCGGGCGGCGACGGCGTCGAGATACCGGGGCGCCGCGTCACCCCCGGGCGCGGCGTCGGCGGGCACGAGCCGCCGCAGCAGATCCAGCCGCTCTCCCTCGGTGAGCCGAAGGGCGACCCAGAAGGGGGGCCCGAAGGGGGTGAGGGCCGCTCCCTCGGGCGGGACGCAGGGTCGCGGCACACGCGAGGGCACGAGGGCGCCGGCAGGCACCCCGAAGCCCGGACCCGCGGCACCCGCGTCGGGCGGCGTGACCGGGCCGGGGCCATGAGGCTCGGGTGCCCTCTGAACCGGAACGCCCCCGGCAGGCGCCCCGAAGCCCGGACTCGCGGCACCCGCGTGGGGGCCGAACGAGGGCGCGAGGGCGCCGGGAGACGTCCCGAAGCCCGGGCCCGCGGCACTCGCGTCGGGCGGGGTGCCAGGACCAGGGCCTTGCGGCTCGGGTGCCCTCTGAGCCGGAACGGGTCCGGCCTCGTGGTGCGGGAGGGCGGGTCGGGTCGTCTGTGGCGACGGACGCGCACCGATGAGGTCGGCGAGGCGGCGTAGGACGGGGAGGTACGGCCTGGGGTCCGGGAGCCCCTGGAGGGCCTGGGCGAGCAGGCGGGAGCCCCACCAGGCGGCGTCGGTGGCCCCCAGGCCGGCGGCGGAGAGGCGGTCCAGGGCCTCGGCCAGGCCGGTGAGCCGCAGCCCCAGGGCGACGGGGCCCTGTTCGCGGCCCATGAGCAGCAGCGCCTGGACGACCGGGCCGATCCGGTGCCGGGGCACCGGGAGGGGATCCGGCGCTCCGGGGCCGGAGCCCGAGCCGGGGGCGCCGGGCCGCGCGCCGCGCCGGGACGGGAGGCGGACGGGCGCGCCCTCGTGCCAGCGGTGGACCAGCGCGTGCAGCGCCCCGTCGACGTCCAGGTGCGCGCCCTGCACCCAGTCGGCGAGCTCCTCGTGGCCGAAGCGGTAGCCGGGTCCTGCCGGGACGACGAGGCCCTCGGTCAGGACGGCGGACGCCCAGCCCGTCCGCCAGGGGAAGAGCTCCTCGAAGGACTCCCGGTCCAGTTCGCCCTGCCCGGGGCCGAGGCACCGCCGGGCGGCCTCGTGGACCTGCCCCGCGACCCGCGCCGCGAGCCGCCGTACGGCGGTGCCGCGCACGAGCGGGCGGGACCCGGCGGCGATCCGTACCGCGATCCGCAGAGACATCAGGTCCAGGTAGGCACCGAAGATCTCGTCCCGCCCGGGCCTTCCCGGCACCTCCCCGGGCAGCGCCTCGCGCACCTCGGCCAGCAGCCGCAGCGCGAGCGGATGCCGGGTGTCGTCGGCCGCCAGGTGGGTGGGTGCGAGCCCGTACCGTCCCCGGGCGAGCCCCGACTCGTCCTCGGAGAGGTCACCGACGACCACGGCACCGGCCGTATCGGGCCCGCGCATCGACGCCGAGCCGCCCACCCCCTCCGGACCGGTCCGCGGGTCCCGTGGGTGCAGGGACTCCGGGGCGTACAGCCGTCCCGCGACCTCCCAGTGCTCCGGGCGGCAGCCGAGGAGGAGGCGGACGCCGTGGGTGCGCAGCCAGGTCTCCGTGCCCGTCGTCCAGGCGGGGAGGCGGTGGGCGAGCGCCGGGGGCATCTCCTCCGGGCCGTCGAGGACGATCAGCAGGGGGCGGCCGGCCTCGCGGGCGAGCGTGGCGGCCCGTTCGGGGGTGGCGGTGGTGGCGTCGCCACGGGCTCCGGACGCGGCGACGATCCGGCCGGCCTCGCGCAGCACGCGGCCGACGGCGTCGGCGACCGAGGCGTCCTCCGCGCGCAGGTCGGCGCCGCGCAGCCAGACGGTGGGGGCCGGTGCGGCGCCCCTCGCCCGCTCCGCGCAGTACGCGGCGAGCGCCGTGGTGCGGCCCGTCCCGGGGACGCCGACGAGCGCGAGCACCAGCGCCTCTCCGCTCGCGAAGGACGCGAACTCCCGGGCGCAGTCGGCCCGTTCGACGGGCTCGGTCCATGCCTTGGGCGCGCCGGCCGATCCCGTCGACGTGGCGGTGAGCTCCAGGACGCCCGCCAGGTTGAGTTCCCGCCCGTAGCACGGCACGGTCGCGGCGTTCCGCCGCAGCAGCGCGGCCAGCGGCTCCACGGCCGCGAGCGGCAGCGCGTATCCGGCGGCGGGCCGCTCGCCGTGGAGCGCGGTGCCGAGGACGGCGAGGACGGCTCCGGTGGCGGGGTCCACGACGGGCCCGCCCGCGGCCTGCCCGCCCAGGCGCAGCGCCTCGGCGCCCTCGGTGCCGATGGCCAGCTCCCAGGCGTTCCGGAGGACGTGGAAGCGGTCGGTGGCGGTGTACGTGACGGTCGCGGCGCCCAGGACCCGCGCCTCGCGCCAGCCGTGCGCGGCGATCCGTACGTACATCCCGGCCTCGACCTCCGTGCGGGCCGAGACCGGCAGCGGGCGGACGCCGAGTCCCTCGGTGCGGACGAGCGCGAGACCGGACTCGGGCAGGGCGGTGATGGCGTCGGCCTCGGCGAGGCACGTCCGCTCGCCGGAGGCGTGCAGGACGATCCGTACGAGCCCGTCGACGGCCTCGTGGCTGGTGACGACGGTCCCCCGGTCGTCGGCGACGAAGCCCGTTCCGCGCGGCCGGCCCGCTCGATCGCAGATCCGTACCAGTGTCGCCAGGTCCCCGCGTCCCATGGTGTCGACGGTAGGTCGACGGTGATCACTTCGAGAAGCTCGCCGGACGAACGCGCCCCCGAGCGCTCCCCCGGTTCACTCCGAGCGCCTGCTCGAAGGGGTGAATGCTCGGATCCGAGTGGATAGACAGTCCCCGGAGGGGGATCGTGGAGCGGGCACGCGCGCGTGCCCGCTCCACCATGACCTACGAGACAGGTCAGCCGAAGACGGCGAGGCTCTTCGCCTTGCCCTTCTGCTCCTCCACGAGGGCGAGCAGCCGGTCCTCAGGCCCGAAGACGGCCACCGGGCCGTCGGGGTACGAGGGCATCTCCAGGCGGACGCCGTTCAGCAGCAGCCGGGCCCGCTTCTCGTCGACGTCCCAGCGGGGGAACGCCGCCGCGGCCGCGTCGGCGACCGGCATGACCGTCAGCTCCTCCTGGAGCTGGTCGAGCGTCTTCGCCGAGTCCAGCTTGTACGGGCCGACCCGGGTCCGCCGCAGCGCGGTCAGATGACCGCCCACGCCGAGCCCGGCGCCCAGGTCGCGGGCGAGCGCCCGGATGTACGTACCGGAGGAGCAGACCACGGAGACGACCAGGTCGACCACGGGCGTGCCGTCCTCGGCGACGGCGTCCCGCACGTCGTACACCTGGAAGGAGGAGACGGTCACCGGACGGGCCGGGATCTCGAACTCCTCGCCGCCGCGCACGCGCGCGTACGACCGCTTGCCGTCGATCTTGATGGCGGAGACCTTCGACGGCACCTGCATGATGGCGCCGGTCAGCTCCGCCACGCCCGCGTCGATCGCCTGACGGGTCACCTTGGACGCGTCCACGGACGCCGTGATCTCGCCCTCGGCGTCGTCGGTGATCGTCGTCTGGCCGAGGCGGATGGTGCCGAGGTACTCCTTCTCGGTCAGCGCGAGGTGACCGAGCAGCTTCGTCGCCCGCTCCACGCCGAGGACGAGGACGCCCGTCGCCATGGGGTCGAGCGTGCCCGCGTGGCCGACCCGGCGGGTCCTGGCGATCCCGCGCATCTTGGCCACGACGTCGTGCGAAGTGAAGCCCGACGGCTTGTCGACGATGACAAGGCCGTCGGGCGTCTTGGTGTGCTGCTGGCTCATTCGGCGGCGTCGTCCTCGTCACCGGGCTTGCGGTACGGGTCCGCGTCGCCGGCGTACGTGGCGCCCGAGGACGCCTGTCGCACCTGGGCGTCCGAGGCCCGCGCCTTGTCGAGGAGGTCCTCGATCGTCTTGGCGGTCTCCGGGAGGGCGTCCGCGACGAAGGTCAGCGTCGGGGTGAACTTCGTCCCCGCCGCGGCGCCGACGGCGGAGCGCAGGATGCCCTTGGCGCTCTCCAGGCCGGCGGCCGCGCTGGCCCGCTCCTCGTCGTCGCCGTAGACCGTGTAGAAGACCGTGGCCTCCCGCAGGTCACCGGTGACGCGGGTGTCCGTGATGGTCACGTGCGTACCCAGGCGCGGGTCCTTGATGCCGCGCTGCAGCTTCTCGGCGACCACCTCCCGGATGAGGTCCGCCAGCTTCTTCGCCCGCGCGTTGTCGGCCACTGGTCCTTCTCCTTCTTTGCCTTGCTCATTCAGTCTTCATCAGTGTGGAGCCGGCGTCGCACCGACAGCAGCTCCACCTCGGGCCGGGCGGCGATCAAGCGCTCGCACCGGTCCAGTACGTCTGTGAGGTGCCCCGTGTCCCCCGAGACCATCGCGACGCCGATCTCGGCCCGCCGATGGAGGTTCTGGCCGCCGGTCTCCGCCACGCTCACCGCGAACTTGCGCTGGAGCTCGGCGACGATCGGCCGTACCACGGAGCGTTTCTCCTTCAACGAACGTACGTCGCCGAGGAGCAGATCGAAGGACAGTGTCCCCACATACATGTATGTCCGGATGTCCCGCCGGTTCGGGTTCAGTGGCCCCGCCAACCGCTTGGCAGGGACACCAGAACCGTACACGCAACGGCCGGGGCCGATCGACGGAATAACTTCCGGCGACCGGCCCCTGCTCACTGCTGCGATCAGACGCGCGGCTTCTCGCGCATCTCGTACGTCGCGATGACGTCGTCGATCTTGATGTCGTTGAAGTTTCCGAGGTTGATACCACCCTCGAAGCCTTCGCGGATCTCGGTGACGTCGTCCTTGAAGCGGCGCAGACCCTCGATGTTGAGGTTCTCCGCGATGACCTTGCCGTCGCGGATGAGGCGCGCCTTGGTGTTGCGCTTGACCTCGCCCGAGCGGATGAGGACACCGGCGATGTTGCCCAGCTTGGACGAGCGGAAGACCTCGCGGATCTCCGCCGTACCGAGCTCGACCTCTTCGTACTCCGGCTTGAGGAGGCCCTTGAGCGCCGCCTCGATCTCCTCGATGGCCTGGTAGATCACCGAGTAGTACCGGACGTCGACGCCCTCGCGCTCCGCCATCTGCGCGGCACGGCCCGCAGCGCGGACGTTGTAGCCGATGACGATGGCGTCGGAGCCCATGGCCAGGTCGATGTCGGACTCGGTGACCGCACCCACACCGCGGTGCAGGACACGGATGTCGACCTCTTCGCCGACGTCGAGCTGGAGCAGCGAGGACTCGAGAGCCTCGACCGCACCGGACGCGTCGCCCTTGATGATGAGGTTGAGTTCCTGGACCAGACCGGCCTTGAGCACCTTGTCGAGGTCCTCGAGGGACACCCGGCGGACGCGCTTGGCGAAGGCGGCGTTGCGCTCACGCGCAGCGCGCTTCTCGGCGATCTGACGGGCCGTACGGTCCTCGTCGACCACCAGGAAGTTGTCGCCGGCACCCGGGACGTTGGTGAGACCAAGGACCAGGACGGGAGTCGACGGGGTCGCCTCCTCGACGTTGTTGCCCTTGTCGTCGAGCATCGCCCGGACACGGCCGTACGCGTCGCCGACGACCATCGTGTCGCCGATGCGCAGCGTTCCGCGCTGGACCAGGACGGTCGAGACGGCACCGCGACCGCGGTCGAGGTGGGACTCGATCGCAATACCCTGCGCGTCCTGGTTCGGGTTGGCCCGCAGGTCGAGCGAGGCGTCGGCGGTGAGGACGACGGCCTCCAGCAGGGAGTCGATGTGCAGACCCTGCTTGGCGGAGATGTCGACGAACATCGTGTCGCCGCCGTACTCCTCGGCCACCAGACCGAACTCGGTCAGCTGACCACGAACCTTGGTCGGGTCCGCGCCCTCGACGTCGATCTTGTTGACCGCGACGACGATCGGCACACCGGCCGCCTTGGCGTGGTTCAGCGCCTCGATCGTCTGGGGCATCACACCGTCGTTGGCCGCCACCACGAGGATCGCGATGTCGGTCGACTTCGCACCACGGGCACGCATGGCGGTGAACGCCTCGTGACCCGGGGTGTCGATGAAGGTGATGCGGCGCTCTTCACCGTTGACCTCGGTGCCCACCTGGTAGGCACCGATGTGCTGGGTGATGCCGCCGGCCTCGCCCGCGACGACGTTCGTCTTGCGGATGGCGTCGAGCAGTCGGGTCTTTCCGTGGTCGACGTGACCCATGACGGTGACGACCGGCGGACGGGAGACCAGAGCCTCTTCGCCGCCCTCGTCCTCGCCGAACTCGATGTCGAAGGACTCGAGCAGCTCGCGGTCCTCCTCCTCGGGGGAGACGATCTGAACCGTGTAGTTCATCTCGTCGCCGAGGAGCTGCAGCGTCTCGTCGGAGACGGACTGCGTGGCCGTGACCATCTCGCCGAGGTTCATCATCACCGCGACGAGCGACGCCGGGTTGGCGTTGATCTTCTCGGCGAAGTCGGTGAGGGACGCACCGCGCGACAGGCGAATGGTCTCGCCGTTGCCGCGAGGCAGCATCACGCCGCCGACCGACGGGGCCTGCATGGCCTCGTACTCCTGGCGCCTCTGACGCTTCGACTTGCGACCGCGACGCGCGGGACCGCCGGGACGACCGAAGGCGCCCTGCGTGCCACCACGGCCACCCGGGCCACCGGGACGGCCACCGAAGCCGCCGGGACGACCGCCGAAGCCGCCGCCACCGCCGCCGGGACCACCCGGACGACCGCCGCCGCCACCGGGACCACCGGGACGACCGGCGAAGCCGCCGCCGCCACCGCCGGGACCGGCCGGACGGCCGGCGAAGCCGCCGCCGCCGGGACGACCGCCGCCGCCACCCGGACGACCGCCGGGGCCACCACCGGGGCCACGACCGCCGGGGCCACCACCGGGACGCGGGCCGGCAGCGGGACGCTGCGGCATCATGCCGGGGTTCGGACGGTTACCGCCGGGCGCGCCGCCCGGACGGGGAGCCTGCGGACGAGGCATCCCACCGGGGGTGGGACGCGCGCCGCCCTGACCCTGGGGGCGCGGGGCGCCACCGGGGCCGCCCTGCGGACGCGGGGCACCCGGAACGGCACCGCCGCCGGGACGGGGGGCGCCGCCACCCGGACGGGGCGCCTGCGGGCGCGCCATTCCGGTGGAGCCACCCGAGGTGAAGGGGTTGTTGCCCGGACGGGGACCGGCCGGACGGGCGCCGGGACGCGGCGCGCCCTGGCCCTGCGGACGCGGGGCACCCTGGCCCTGCGGACGCGGCGCGCCCTGACCCGGACGGGCGGGACGCTCGCCGGCGGGACGGGGTCCCGGGGTCGCGCCACCGGGACGCTGACCGGCGGCGGGAGCCGACGGAGGCGCGGTGAACTCGGGTGCGGCCGGAGCCGGCGTGACCGGCTTGGGCGCGGGCTTCGGACCCGGGCGGGGGCCCGAGGCGGCCGGAGCCGGAGAAGGGGTGCTGCTCGCCGGGGCGGCCGGAGTGACCGGGGCCGCGGGCGCGGCGGGCGCCGGCTTGGGGGCCGGGGCGCCGGGCTTGGGGGCAGCGGGACGTGCCGCGGCGGCCGGAGACGGCGCCGAGGGCTTCGAGGGGGCGGCCTTACGAGGCGCGCCAGGCTTCGCAGCGGTCTTGCCGGCGCTACCGCCGGGACCCTGCAACGCATCAGTCAACTTGCGCACGACCGGCGCCTCGATTGTCGAGGACGCCGAACGGACGAATTCACCGAGTTCTTGGAGCTTGGCCATGACGACCTTGCTCTCCACACCGAACTCCTTGGCGAGTTCGTATACCCGGACCTTAGCCACTTCGCTCCTTTTAGGTCCGGTTACCGCCGGACCGTCGCTACTTCATGGGCGTACTCATCGCGTACTCATCGAGTGCTCATCGCAATCTCGACCTACTTCCAACTCGCGAGGTACCTGACCGCACGGTCTTCCGTGCCGTACTTCTTCTTACGGTGCTGCCTGCTCGACGTGGTAGCGAATATCCGCCGTTTCGAGCGGTCCCTGGACCTTGAAGGCCCTCGGAAACGCCCGGCGGCGGACCGCCAGGTCGAGACAGACCGAGGCGGGGTGCAGATACGCACCCCGGCCGGGCAGCGTACCGCGATGATCGGGGACGCATGCGCCCTCGACCGCCACGATGCGCAGCAGATCGCTCTTGGCCGCTCGCTCCCGGCATCCCACACAGGTTCGCTCAGGGCACGCGCGGGCGTGCGTCCGGCCAGACACGCTTAAGTCTACCTCCCCGTAGCGACCTCACCCGTTTGGGGCAAAAATCGAACGGTCGTTTGTCGTGATCTCACCGTCGCACAACGTGACGGCGGCGCGATCTATTCCCCGGGACCGGACTCAGTGCCGGTCGCGGTCCCGCTCCCGCTCGTCCTCCGAGGGGTGCTCGGTGTCCGGGCGGATGTCGATGCGCCAGCCGGTGAGGCGGGCGGCGAGGCGGGCGTTCTGCCCCTCCTTGCCGATCGCCAGCGACAGCTGGTAGTCGGGCACGGTCACCCGGGCCGAACGGGCGGCCAGGTCGACGATCTCGACCTTGGAGACCCGGGCCGGGGAAAGCGCGCTGGCCACCATCTCGGCCGGGTCGTCGGACCAGTCGACGATGTCGATCTTCTCGCCGAGCAGCTCCGCCATGACATTGCGCACGCGGCTGCCCATGGGGCCGATGCAGGCGCCCTTGGCGTTCAGGCCCGAACGGGTGGACCGTACGGCGATCTTGGTGCGGTGACCCGCCTCACGGGCGATCGCCGCGATCTCGACGGAACCGTCCGCGATCTCGGGGACCTCCAGCGCGAAGAGCTTCTTCACCAGATTGGGGTGGGTGCGCGAAAGGGTGACGGACGGACCGCGGACACCCTTGGCGACCCGGACGACGTACGTGCGCAGCCGCAGACCGTGCGTGTACTCCTCGCCCGGCACCTGCTCCTGCACCGGAAGGATGGCTTCCAGCTTGTCGTCCAGCTTGACGAGGACGTTCTTCGGGTCCTTGCCCTGCTGCACCTGGCCGGCGACGATGTCGCCCTCGCGGCGGGCGTACTCGCCGAAGGTGACGTCGTTCTCGGCGTCGCGCAGACGCTGCTGGATGACCTGACGGGCGGTGCTCGCCGCGATCCGGCCGAAGTCCGACGGGGTGTCGTCGAACTCCTTGGGCTCCTGCCCCTCCTCCAGTTCGGCGGGGTCTTCCTTCGCCCACACCGTCACATGACCGGTCTGCCGGTTCAGCTCCACGCGCGCGTGGCGGCGGGCCGAGGGGGTGCGGTGGTAGGCGATGAGGAGGGCCGACTCGATCGCCTCGACCAACAGGTCGAAGGAGATCTCCTTCTCTTGTGCCAAGCCCTTCAGGAGCTTCACGTCGATGTCCACGGCTACGCCTCCTCTTCCTTCTTGTCCTTGCGGCTGAATTCGATCTCGACACGCGCCTTGGCGATGTCGGCGAACTCGACCCGGCGGGCGGTGGGCTTGCGCCCCTTCACGCCCGGCACTTCGAGGTCGAGGCCGTCGTCGTCCACGGTGAGGATCCGCGCGATCACCTCGCCACCTTCATGCAGCTGCAGTTTGACCAGTCGGCCGGTCGCGCGCACGTAGTGGCGGTGCTGGGTCAGGGGGCGCTCCGCGCCGGGGGAGGTGACTTCGAGGACGTACTCGCCCTCGCCCATCGCGTCCGTCTCGTCGAGCTTCTCGGAGATGGCACGGCTCAGCTCGGCACAGGCGTCCAGCTCCACGCCCTCGTCCGAGTCGACGATGACCCTCAGCAGTCCGCGGCGGCCGGCCCGGGACACCTCGATCTCCTCGAGATCCAGGTCCTTCGCGTGGACGAGCGGCTCCAGGAGTCCGCGCAGCCTGTCGCTCTGGGTGGTGCTCATCCGGGTGACTCCTCGGCCGCGTGTGCTGTTGTGGGTTTCGTCGCGTGTCAGACCAAAGGGTATCCGGTCCCGGGGGGTGTTGCCGTCCACGGGGCCGGGGGCCGCGGGTACGCTCGCCTGCGGTGATCTTCGAGCGAGGCCGAGGGAGTGAGTGTGGGGCGCACGGGGACGGTAGGCAGGCGTGCGCTCCTGGCGGCCGGGGCGGTGACCCTGGCCGGCTGCACCTCCGAGGGAGGCGGCGAGCGGCCGAGGAAGCCGACGGCGGCCGAACGGGCGGCGCTGGCCGAGGCGGCGCTGCGCCGCAGGTCGGCGACGACGAGCCGGACACTGCTGGAACGTTACGACGCGGTGCTCGCCGCGCACCCCTCGCTGACGGCCCGGCTGACCCCGCTGCGGGCCGCGGTCGCGGCGCACGCCACCGCGCTGGGCGAGGGGGCCACGGGCACGGCCCCGTCGGCGTCCGCTCCCGCGACACCGGCCGGCCCGGGCGCCTCTCGCACTCCGGGTGGTACGGCGGGCCCCGCCGCCACCGCGACGCCGGCGCCCGCAGTGGCGGCGGACCCCGCGGCGGCCCTGACGGACCTCGCCGCCGCGTCCCGCCGGACCGCCGACACCCACGCGGCCACACTGCTCGACGCGCCGCCCGAGTACGCCCGGCTGCTGGCCTCGGTGGCCGCGGCCGGTGCGGCGCACGCGTATCTGCTGACCGAAGGAGGCCGTCGATGAGCGCCCGCGAGATCGCTCTCGACGCGGCACAGGCCGCGCTCGCCGCTGAGCACGCGGCGGTGTACGGGTACGGGGTCGTCGGCGGCCGGATCGGCGCCGAGCGGCGCGCGGAGGCCACGGCGGCGTACGAGGCGCACCGGGCCCGGCGGGACGCGCTGCGCAGGACCGTACGGGACCTGGGCGGCGAACCGGCCGCCGCGGCGGCCGGGTACGAGCTGCCGTTCGCGGTGCCGGACACGGCCGCCGCCGTACGGCTCGCCGCGGTCCTCGAGGACCGGGTGGCCGGGGTGTACTCCGATCTCGTACGGGCCGCGCAGGGGCCGCTGCGGCGCGACGCGGCCGCCGCGCTCCGCGAGGCGGCGGTACGGGCCGTTCGCTGGCGCGGCACCGACGTAACCTTTCCTGGGCTCGCCGAGCGGGTGTGAGTCAGGCCCTGACCAGACTCCGGTACTGCAGAAGGAACAACGCACGCATGGGTTTCGAACCGCCGCAGCGACTGGTGCGGGCGCTCGGCGAGACGTACGGGGACGCTGTCGCGGCCGAGTGGCTCGGGAAGCTGCCCGAGCGCGCGCTCAGCGCGCTGGAGCACACCTCCCTGGACGCCGAGCGGGTGATGGCACCCGGCGGCCGCAGCAGCCTGGTGGTGCTCGTACGGCAGGCCGACGGCTCCCCCGCGGCGCTGAAGGTCGCCCCCGACGTCGCCCGGCCCGACCTGGAGCGGGACGCGCTGGCGCACTGGAACGGCTGGGGCGCGGTGCGGCTGCTCGACGCGCCAGAGGACGGCTCGCTGCTGCTCGAACGGCTGCACCCCGACGTGTCGCTGCGGTCCCTGCCGGAGGCGAAGGCGCTGCTCGAGGCGGCGGGGACGGTACGGAAGCTGTGGGTGGACCCGCCCGCGGAGCACGGCTTCGAGTCGGTGGCCGAACGCACGGCCCGGCAGGCGGCGGCGATGGAGCCCTACCGCGCGGACGCCGAGGCCGGGGCGGTGACGGCCGCCGCGCTGGAGGCGCGCGAGGAGCTGGTGGCCCTCTCCCCCGAGACGCTGCTGCTGCACGGCTGCTTCCGCCAGGGCAAGGTCCTGGCCGGTGACCGCGCGCCGTGGCTGGCCGTCGGCCCCGAGCCGCTGGTCGGCGAGCGCGCCTACGACCTGGCGCGGCTGGTCCGGGACCGGGTCGAGGACCTGGTGGCGTCCTCCGCGGGGGCCTCCTCGGCCCGGCGGCGGGTCAACAAGCTGGCGGACTCGCTGGAGGTGGACCGGGAGCGACTGCGCGGCTGGACGCTGTTCCGGGCGGTCGAGTCGGGGACGCGGGCGCTGACGGCGGGCCGTCGGCAGGACGCGGAGCTGCTGTTGGAGTTCGCGGGCTGGCTGTAGGGGAATAAGCCTGAGGTAACGCTCGGCTCGGACCTCAGGGGGCCGTGATGGTCGAGGAGCTGTTGGCAGCGGCGGCGGCGGCCGGAACAGCGGCCGTGGTGTACGTGGCGGCGGCCGCGCGTGTGGTGAAGCAGTACGAGCGGGGCGTGGTCTTCCGCTTCGGCCGGCTGCTGCGCGATGTCCGTCAGCCGGGTTTCACGATGATCGTGCCGATCGTGGACCGGCTGCACAAGGTGAACCTCCAGATCGTGACGATGCCGGTGCCGGCGCAGGAGGGCATCACCCGGGACAACGTGACGGTGCGGGTGGACGCGGTCGTGTACTTCAAGGTGGTCGACGCGGCGGACGCGCTGGTGCGGGTGGAGGACTACCGGTTCGCGGTCTCGCAGATGGCGCAGACGTCGCTGCGGTCGATCATCGGCAAGAGCGACCTGGACGACCTGCTGTCGAACCGGGAGAAGCTCAACCAGGGGCTCGAGCTGATGCTCGACAGTCCGGCGATGGGCTGGGGTGTGGCGATCGACCGGGTGGAGATCAAGGACGTCTCGCTGCCGGAGACGATGAAGCGCTCGATGGCGCGGCAGGCGGAGGCGGACCGGGAGCGGCGGGCGCGGGTGATCAACGCGGACGCGGAGCTGCAGGCGTCGAAGAAGCTGGCGGAGGCGGCGGGTGTGATGTCGGCGCAGCCGGCGGCGCTGCAGCTGCGGCTGTTGCAGACGGTGATGGCGGTGTCGGCGGAGAAGAACTCGACGCTGGTGCTGCCGATTCCGGTGGAGCTGCTGCGGTTCCTGGAGCGGGCGGCGCCGACGCCGGGCGCTCCTGCGCCGGGGTCGCGGCCGACGGCCCCGCCGGAGATCTTCCAGGAGCCACTGCCGGGCCTCCCCGCCGGACCGGAGGCCCTGGAGAGCGCGGAGAGTCCGGACACCCCGGAGTCCCGGGTGACCACCGACCTGCCGGACCTGGCGGACTTCCCGGACCTGGCAGCGCTCCCGGACCTCCCGGACGACACGATGACGGGCGCCCCGGCGGACCCGGAGCCCCGGAACGAGACGCCCTGAGGGCCCACGACGGTAGGGCGAAGCGCGGACACGGCGGAGCGGGGTGGACTCCCGATGGGAGTCCACCCCGCTCCGCACCCGACTACGCGCTGAGGCGCGCGATGGCCTCGGCCACCGGGAGCTCCTCGCGGTCGCCCGTGCGGCGGTCCTTCAGTTCGACGATGCCCTCGGCGGAGCGGCGCCCGGCGACCAGGATCTTCGGGACGCCGATGAGCTCCGCGTCGGTGAACTTCACGCCCGGGGAGACGCCCGCGCGGTCGTCGACCAGGACGCGCAGGCCCGCGGCGGCGAGCTTGTCGGAGACCTCGAGGGCCAGCTCGGTCTGGAGGGCCTTGCCCGCGGCGACGACGTGGACGTCGGCCGGGGCGACCTCGGCGGGCCAGCACAGGCCCTTGTCGTCGGCGGACTGCTCGGCGAGGGCCGCGACCGCGCGGGAGACGCCGATGCCGTACGAGCCCATGGTCACGCGGACCGGCTTGCCGTTCTGGCCGAGGACGTCGAGCTTGAGGGCGTCGGCGTACTTGCGGCCCAGCTGGAAGATGTGGCCGATCTCGATGGCGCGGTCCAGCTTCAGGCCGGTGCCGCACTTCGGGCACGGGTCGCCCTCCTGGACGACCACGACGTCGACGTACTCGTCGACCTCGAAGTCACGACCCGCGACGACGTTCTTGGCGTGCGTGTGCTCCTTGTTGGCGCCCGTGATCCACGAGGTGCCGGGGGCCACGCGCGGGTCGGCGAGGTACGTGACCTTCTCGCCCAGGCCCTGCGGGCCGACGTAGCCACGGACCAGGTCCGGGCGGCCCGCGAAGTCGGACTCGGTGACCATCTCGACGGTGGCCGGCGCGAAGTGCGCCTCGACCTTGTCCAGGTCGACCTCACGGTCACCGGGCACGCCCACGGCGACGATCTCGCCGTCGACCTTCACCAGGAGGTTCTTCAGCGTCGCGGAGGCCGGGACGCCGAGGGAGGCGGCGAGGGTCTCGATGGTCGGGGTGTCCGGGGTGGGGATCTCCTCGGCGGCCGCGACGGCGGAGCCGTCCACCGGCGTGAGCTCGTAGGTGATCGCCTCGGTGTTGGCGGCGAAGTCGCAGTTCGGGCAGTCGGCGAAGGTGTCCTCGCCTGCCTCGGCCGGGGCGAGGAACTCCTCGGACTTCGAGCCGCCCATCGCGCCCGCGGTGGCGGCGCAGATGCGGTAGTCGAGGCCGAGGCGCTCGAAGACGCGCTGGTAGGCCTGGCGGTGCAGGGCGTAGGACTGGGCGAGGCCCTCGTCCTCCGTGTCGAAGGAGTACGAGTCCTTCATCAGGAACTCGCGGCCGCGCAGGATGCCGGCCCGCGGGCGGGCCTCGTCGCGGAACTTCGTCTGGATCTGGTACAGGATGACCGGCAGGTCCTTGTAGGACGAGCACTGGTCCTTGACCAGCAGGGTGAAGATCTCCTCGTGCGTCGGGCCGAGGAGGTAGTCGCCGCCCTTGCGGTCCTGGAGGCGGAAGAGCTCGGCGCCGTACTCGTCCCAGCGGCCGGTCGCCTCGTAGGGCTCACGCGGCAGCAGGGCGGGGAGGGAGACCTCCTGGGCGCCGATGGCGTCCATCTCCTCGCGGACGACGCGCTCGACGTTGGCGAGGACCTTCTTGCCCAGGGGCAGCCAGCTCCAGATGCCGGCGGCGGTGCGGCGGACGTAGCCGGCGCGGACGAGGAGCTTGTGGCTGAGGACCTCGGCGTCCGCCGGGTCGTCGCGCAGCGTCTTCGCCATCAACTGGGACATGCGCTGGACCGGTGCGTTGGCCATGGTTCTCGTACTCCTGCCGGGTAAGGGTGATGGCTAGGAGGTTAGCCGGGCGGCCCCGGCTCGGTGAAATCAGTTCCGCCCGCCGCCCCTGCGCCGCAGCGGCAGCGGGGCGCCCATCACCGCGTACGGGCGCGGCGCGCTCGGACCGCATCCCCCGGGGGCAACCCCCGGACCCCCGGCAGGGGCGCGGGTCACCGCCTCCGCAACGGCAGTGGGGCGCCCATCACCGCGTACGGCCGCGGCGCGCTGGGGAAGTGGACCTGGCGGGCCAGGTCGGTGTAGCCGAGGGTCCGGTACAGGGCGCGGGCCGGGCTCTCGGTGTCGATCGCGGAGAGGATCGAGCGGGGCAGGTCCGACTGGTCGGTGATGGTGGTGATCAGCTGTCGGCCCACGCCCCGCCCCTGGTAGGCGGGGTGGACGTGGAGTTCGGTGATGACGAAGGAGTCGTCCAGCCACTTCTCGTTGTCGGTGGCGCGCAGGTACGGCTGCACGATCGTGGACCACCAGTGGGTGCGGTCGTTGGGCATCCCGTACACGAAGCCGACGAGGCGGCCGGTGGTGGTGATCGCGCCGTACGCGCGGGCGCCGGGGTTGAGCAGATGGCGCAGCACGATGTGGCGTCGTACGACGATCTCGTCCTCGCTCAGCCCGAAGGCGAGCGCCTGCACGGCGAGGGCCTCGTCCACGCGCGCGGCGAGGTCGACCGGTCCGATCGTGACGTCGGCGTCAGCGTCATCCATGCGCCGCACCTTACAAGCGCCTCAGAAGAGCACGCTCATGAAGGCGCCGACCTCGCGGAAGCCGACGCGGCGGTAGGCGGCCCTGGCCGGGGTGTTGTAGTCGTTGACGTACAGGCTGACCACGGGGGCGACGTCGGCGAGGGCGTAGCGCAGCACGGCGGCCATGCCGGTCTCGGAGAGGCCCTTGCCGCGGTGTTCGGGGGCGACCCAGACGCCCTGGATCTGGCAGGCCTGGCGGGTGGCGGCGCCGATCTCCGCCTTGAAGACGACCTTGCCGTCCTCGATCCGGGCGAAGGAGCGGCCGGCTCCGACGAGCTCGGCGACGCGGGCCTGGTAGAGCAGTCCGCCGTCGCCGGCCATCGGCGAGATGCCGACCTCCTCGGTGAACATGGCCACGCACGCGGGCATGATCACCTCCATCTCGTCCTTGCGGATACGGCGGACGAGGGGGTCGGGTTCGACGGTGGCGGAGGGTTCCTCGGTGACCATCAGCGGCTGGTGGGGGCGGACGTCCCTCGCGGGGCCCCAGCTGGGCTCCAGGAGCCGCCAGAGCTGGGCGGTGGGCTCGGCGGGGCCGACGATGGAGGAGCAGCGGCGGCCGGTGCGGCGGGCGCGGTCGGCGAAGGCGCGGACGGCCTCGGGGGTGGCGCAGAGGGGGACGAGGTTGGCGCCGGAGTAGCACAGCGAGCGCAGGCGCCCGTCGGCGTACCAGCCCCACATCTCGCCGCCGAGGCGCCAGGGGTCGAGTCCGGCGGCCTGGACGCGCGCCGTGACGAAGGCGTTCTCGACGGGGGCGCTCTCCAGGACGGCGAGTGCGGCGCCGAGGTCGGCGGGTTCGAGGACCCGGGTGGTGGTCTGCGTCAACACGAGGGGGCCTCACCATGCGGTCTGCTGATTCTCCGCACTGTACCTGGCGCGTCGTGGACGTGGCGTGCGAGCGCGACGAAGCCCCGCCGCGGCCCGGTGGGAGGGCTGTGCGGCGGGGCTTCGTGACGTCCGTACGGGGTCGGGCTCAGGCGGTCAGACGCCGATGGCGACCGTCGGCTCGCCCGACGTCACGCCGTCCTTCTCCATCTGCTCGGCGATCTTCATCGCCTCCTCGATGAGGGTCTCGACGATCTTCGACTCGGGGACGGTCTTGATGACCTCGCCCTTGACGAAGATCTGGCCCTTGCCGTTGCCGGAGGCGACGCCGAGGTCGGCCTCGCGGGCCTCGCCGGGGCCGTTGACGACGCAGCCCATGACGGCGACGCGCAGCGGGACCTCCATGCCCTCCAGGCCGGCGGTGACCTCTTCGGCGAGCTTGTAGACGTCGACCTGGGCGCGGCCGCAGGACGGGCAGGAGACGATCTCCAGGCGGCGCTGGCGCAGGTTGAGCGACTCCAGGATCTGGATGCCGACCTTGATCTCCTCGGCCGGCGGGGCGGAGAGGGATACGCGGATGGTGTCGCCGATGCCCTCGGAGAGCAGCGCGCCGAAGGCGACGGCGGACTTGATGGTGCCCTGGAACGCGGGGCCGGCCTCGGTGACGCCGAGGTGCAGCGGGTAGTCGCACTGGGCGGCGAGCTGGCGGTAGGCGTTGACCATCACGACCGGGTCGTTGTGCTTGACCGAGATCTTGATGTCGCGGAAGCCGTGCTCCTCGAAGAGGGAGGCCTCCCAGAGGGCGGACTCGACGAGCGCCTCGGGGGTGGCCTTGCCGTACTTCTTCAGCAGGCGGGCGTCGAGGGAGCCGGCGTTGACGCCGATCCGGATCGGGGTGCCGGCCGCGGAGGCCGCGTTCGCGATCTCCTTGACCTTGTCGTCGAACTGCTTGATGTTGCCGGGGTTGACGCGAACCGCGGCGCAGCCGGCGTCGATGGCGGCGAAGACGTACTTCGGCTGGAAGTGGATGTCGGCGATGACCGGGATCTGCGACTTCTTCGCGATCGTCGCGAGCGCGTCGGCGTCGTCCTGCGTCGGGCAGGCCACGCGCACGATCTGGCAGCCGGAGGCGGTCAGCTCGGCGATCTGCTGCAGCGTGGCGCCGATGTCGGAGGTGCGGGTCGTCGTCATGGACTGCACCGAGACGGGGGCGTCGCCGCCCACCGCGACCGATCCGACCTGGATCTGACGGCTCTTGCGCCGCTCAGCGAGCTTCGTCGGAACGGACGGCATACCGAGAGAAATCGCGGTCATCAGCTGTACAACCCCAAGGTGTGGTTCATCGGGCTCAGGTCTTCGAGATTACCGCCCCGGCGGCGGGCGGCCGGACACCCCGGGGGTCCGGCCGCCCGGTCGTCACGTCAGCTTCACCGGGTTGACGATGTCGGCGGCGAGGACGAGCAGGGTGAAGCAGACGAAGACGCCCGCCACCACATAGGCCACCGGCATCAGCTTGGCGACGTCGAACGGGCCCGGGTCGGGCCGCCTGAAGATCCGCGCGGTGTGGCGGCGTACGGACTCCCACAGGGCGCCCGCGATGTGCCCGCCGTCGAGCGGCAGCAGCGGCAGCATGTTGAACAGGAACAGCGAGACGTTGAACATCACGACGAGCTGCAGGAAGAAGACCAGGATGGTCTGCGGCGGGGCGTCGATGTTCATGAGCTCGCCGCTGATCCGGGCCGCGCCGACGACGCCGACCGGGGAGTCCTGCTTGCGCTCGCCGTCGCCGAAGGTGGCGTCCCACAGGTCCGGGATCTTGCCGGGCAGCGCGAGAACGGCCTCGGCGCCGGCCTGGACCTGGTCGGTCATCCGGGTCGCGGACTCGCCGAAGCTCAGCGGGACGACCTCACGGGCGGACTCGAAGCCCAGATAGCCGGCCGGGACGTAGGCGAGCGGCTTGGCGACGTTGCCGTCGGCGTCCTTCTTCAGCACCTTGTTCTCGAGGAGCTGGGGGTGCAGGTCCACTTCCTTGCCGTCGCGCAGGACGGTGACGGTGGCCGGGCCGATCGTGGCGCGGATGCGGTCGGAGAGAGTGTTCCAGTCGCTGACGCGCTCACCGTTGAAGGCGACGATCCGGTCGTCCTTGAGCAGGCCCGCGGCCTTCGCCGGCGAGGGGCGGTCGCCCGCCTGGCAGGTGTCGCGCTTCTCGCTCTGGTCGATGACGCAGTGGGTGACGCCGCCGACCTTGGTGGTCTGGGTCTCGAACCCGATGGCCATGGCGCTGCCGAAGAAGAGCAGGACGGCCAGGATCAGGTTCATGAACGGGCCGGCGAACATCACGATCACGCGCTTCCACGGCTTGCGCGTGTAGAAGAGCCGGGTCTCGTCGCCGGGCTGGAGCTCCTCGAAGGAGGCCTCGCGGGCGTCCTCGATCATGCTGCGCCACGGCGAGGTGGAGCGGGCCTCGATCCGGCCGTCCTTGCCGGGCGGGAACATGCCGATCATCCGGATGTAGCCGCCGGCCGGGATGGCCTTGATGCCGTACTCCGTCTCGCCCTTCTTCCTCGACCAGATGGTGGGGCCGAAGCCGACCATGTACTGGGGCACGCGGATGCCGAACAGCTTGGCCGTGGAGAGGTGTCCGAGCTCGTGCCAGGCGATGGAGATCACCAGGCCGATCGCGAACAGCACCACGCCGAGGAGCGTGAGGAGAATGGTCATGCGCGCGCCTCCGCGATTGCCTTCGCTGCCAGTTCCCGGGCCCGGGCACGGGCCCAGGTCTCCGCTTCGAGGACGTCCGACACGGTGAGCGAGGTTCCCTTGGCGGGCATGCCGCTCCGCTTCGCTCCGCCTTCGGCCGTGCTTTCTTCGTTCACGGACGAGCCGAAGCGCTCGGTGACGACTGCGGTGACCGTATCGATGATTCCGTTGAACGGCAGCCTTCCGGCGAGAAACGCCTCGACGCACTCCTCGTTCGCCGCGTTGAAGACGGCGGGTGCGGTGCCGCCGAGCTCGCCGACGTGCCGGGCGAGGCCGACGGACGGGAACGCCTCGGTGTCGAGGGGGAAGAACTCCCAGGTGGAGGCCTTGGTCCAGTCGAAGGCGGGGGCGGCGTCCGGGACGCGCTCGGGCCAGCCGATGCCGATGGCGATCGGGCCGCGCATGTCCGGCGGGGTGGCCTGGGCGAGGGTGGAGCCGTCCGTGAACTCGACCATCGAGTGGACGTACGACTGGGGGTGGACGACGACCTCGATGCGGTCGAAGGGGATGTCGTAGAGGAGGTGCGCCTCGATGACCTCCAGCCCCTTGTTGACCAGCGTGGCGCTGTTGACCGTGATGACCGGGCCCATGGCCCAGGTGGGGTGGGCGAGGGCGTCCTCGCGGGTGACGTGCGCGAGCTCTTCGCGCGTACGGCCGCGGAAGGGGCCGCCGGAGGCGGTGACGACCAGCTTGCGGACGTCGGCCCTCGTCCCGGCCGCCAGGGCCTGGAAGAGGGCGGCGTGCTCGGAGTCGACCGGGATGATCTGGCCGGGCTTGGCGCGCTCCTTGACCAGCGGGCCGCCGACGATCAGCGACTCCTTGTTGGCGAGGGCGAGGGTGCGGCCGGCTTCGAGGGCGGCGAGGGTGGGCGCCAGGCCGATGGAGCCGGTGATGCCGTTGAGGACCGTGTGGCAGGGGGAGGCGGCCACCTCGGTGGCGGCGTCCGGGCCGGCCAGGATCTCGGGCAGGTCGGCCTCGGAGCCGTAGAGCCCCGTCAGCGCCTCGCGCAGCTCGGGCACGACGTCCTCGCGGGCGACGGCGACCGTGGCGACCTTCAGCCGGTGCGCCTGCTCGGCGAGCAGCCCGACCCGGCCGCCGGAGGCGGCGAGGGCCGTGACCCGGAAGCGGTCGGGGTTGCGCAGGACCAGGTCGATGGCCTGGGTGCCGATGGACCCGGTGGAGCCGAGGACGACGATGTCCCGGCGGCCTTCGGCAGGATCGAAGGCGATGTGCGGGTCGGCGAGAGGAGAGGGGCGGTCGCTCATGCCCCCCATTCTTGCCGCAAAGGCCGGGCGGACTTCACGGGGTGGGGCGGAAAGCGGCGAACGCCGTTCCGAAGGCGTGGTGGAAGTCGGGGAACGTCTTCCGTACGCAGCCGGGGTCGTCGAAGGTGATGCCGGGGGTGCGCAGGCCGGTGACCGCGAAGGACATGACGATCCGGTGGTCGCCGTGGGTGGCGATCTCGACCGGCCCCGCGGGCGTGCCGGGGTGGATCTCGATCCAGTCGGGTCCGGTGGTGACGGTGACGCCGAGGCGGCGGAGGTTCTCGGCGCAGGCGTCGAGGCGGTCGCACTCCTTGACGCGGGTGTTGGCGACGTCCTCGATCCGGACCGGTCCGTCGGCGAAGGGCGCGAGGGCGGCGAGCGTCGGCATCGTGTCGGAGATGTCGCGCATGTTCACGGTCAGTCCGCGCAGGGTGCCGGTGCCGCGGACGGTGGTGGCCGTGTCGGTGATCTCCATCTCGGCGCCCATGCGGCCCAGGACGTCGACGAAGCCGAGGTCGCCCTGGAGGGCGCCGGTGCCGAGGCCGGGGACGGTGACGGTGCGGCCGGGGCCGAGGGCGGCCGCGGCGAAGAAGTAGGAGGATGTGGAGGCGTCGGGCTCGATGGCGTAGGTGGTCGCCTTGTACCCGGTGGGCGCGACGGTGTACGTGCGGCCCTCCTGGGTGATCCGCGCCCCGAAGGCCCGCATCATCGCGAGGGTGATCTCGACGTACGGCTCCGAGACCAGGTCGGTGACCGTGATGGCGAGGCCCTCGGCGGTGAGCGGGCCGAGCATGAGCAGCGCGGTCAGGTACTGGGAGGACTGGCCGGCGTCGAGGGTGAGGGCGCCGCCCTTGATGCCGCGGGCGGTGACGGTGAGGGGGTGGTGGCCCTCGTGCTCGTGGTGGCGGAGGTCGACGCCGAGAGTGCGCAGGGCGGTGGTGAGGGGGCCGAGGGGGCGGCGGCGCATCTGCGGGGAGGCGTCGAAGCGGTACGTGCCGTGGCCGGCGGCGGCGAGGGTGGGGAGGAAGCGGGCGGTGGTGGCGCCGTCGCGGCAGTAGACGTCGGCGTCGTCGGCGCCGGGCCCGGCGGGGCGCCCTTCGATGTGCCAGGCCCCCGGCTCCTGCCGGACCTGGTAGCCGAGGGCCTTGAGCCCTTCGGCGAAGCCCTCGGTGTCGTCGGAGAGGAGAGGCCGGAGGAGGGTGGTGGTCCCGTCGGCGGCGGCGGCGAGGAAGAGCGCGCGTGCGGTGACGGACTTGGAGCCGGGGATGTCGATGACGGTCACGGTGCCATGGTGCCGTGACCGTCGGCCCCGGGCCGTGCGCGTCCGCCCCGTGGACGCCGCGGCTCGCCCCGGGGGCAGGGGTAGGGGCGGGGCGCCGGCACAGCGGGGCGGAGGCCACACCCCGGGGTCAGGGGATTCGGCGGTGGACGTTTTCCTTTGTCGAGGGGCCCGGGGTCGCGTCCGCGATCCAGGGGGCGTCGTCGCTCGGGTCCACCACGCCCGACTCCAGCCACTCGAAGCGGCCCGCGAGGACCCCGTCCACCACCCGCCGGTCCAGGTCGTCCGTGTTGGACCAGAGGCGGCCGAAGAGCTCCTCCACCCGCAGCCGGGACTGCCGGCAGAACGCGTCCGCGAGCGCGTGCGCCTCCCGGCCGTGGTCCCCCGTCGACCGCATCAGCTCCGCCCGTACGCACGCCGCGCTCATCGCGAAGAGCTCCGCGCCGATGTCCACGATCCGCCCGAGGAACGCCTGCTTGAGCTCCATCCGCCCCTGCCACCGCGACATCGCGTAGAACGTGGACCTGGCCAGCTTCCTCGACGTCCGCTCCACGTACCGCAGATGCGTCGCGAGGTCGCCGAACTCCCGGTACGCGCCCGGCACCTGCCCCTGCCCGGCGACGAGCTTCGGCAGCCAGCGGGCGTAGAAGCCGCCCGCCCGCGCCCCCGCCCTCGCCTTGTCGCCCAGCGACTTTTCGGGGTCGATGATGTCGCCGGCCACGGCGAGGTGCGCGTCGACCGCCTCGCGGGCGATGAGCAGATGCATGATCTCGGTCGAGCCCTCGAAGATCCGGTTGATCCGCAGATCGCGCAGCAGCTGCTCGGCCGGTACCGCCCGCTCCCCCCGCGCCGCCAGCGAGTCCGCCGTCTCGTACCCGCGTCCGCCGCGGATCTGGACGAGTTCGTCGGCGATGAGGCAGCCCATCTCGGAGCCGTAGAGCTTGGCGAGCGCCGCCTCGATACGGATGTCGTTGCGGTCCTCGTCGGCCATCTGCGAGGAGAGGTCGACGACCGCCTCCAGGGCGAACGTGGTCGCCGCGATGAAGGAGATCTTCGTGCCGACGGCCTCGTGGCGGGCGACCGGCTTGCCCCACTGCTCCCGTACGGCGGCCCATTCGCGGGCGATCTTCAGCGACCACTTCCCGGCGCCGACACACATCGCGGGCAGCGAGAGCCGTCCGGTGTTCAGGGTCGTGAGGGCGATCTTGAGGCCGGCGCCCTCCGGGCCGATGCGGTTCGCGGCGGGCACCCGGACCCGGTGGAAGCGGGTGACGCCGTTCTCGAGGCCGCGCAGGCCCATGAAGGCGTTGCGGTGCTCGACGGTGATGCCGGGCGAGTCCGCCTCGACGACGAAGGCGGTGATGCCGCCGCGGTGCCCTTCGGACTTCGGTACGCGGGCCATGACCACGAGCAGGTCGGCGACGACACCGTTGGTCGTCCAGAGCTTCACGCCGTCGATGACGTACGTGTCGTCCCCGTCGGGCACCGCCGTCGTCGCGAGCCGGGCCGGGTCGGAGCCCACGTCCGGTTCGGTGAGCAGGAAGGCCGAGATGTCGGTGCGGGCGAGCCGCGGCAGATAGGTGTCGCGCTGTTCCTGCGTACCGAAGATCTTCAGCGGCTGCGGTACGCCGATCGACTGATGGGCCGAGAGCAGCGCGCCGATCGCGGGGCTCGCGGAGCCGACCAGGGCCAGGGCCCGGTTGTAGTACACCTGGGTGAGGCCGAGCCCGCCGTACTTCGGGTCGATCTTCATCCCGAACGCGCCGAGTTCCTTGAGGCCGGCGACGACCTCGTCGGGGATGCGGGCCTCGCGTTCGATCAGCCGGCCGTCGATCCTCGTCTCGCAGAAGTCGCGCAGTTTGGCGAGGAAGGCCTCTCCGCGCCGTACGTCCTCCTCGGAGGGGAGGGGGTGGGGATGGATGAGGTCCAGCCGGAAGCGGCCGAGGAAGAGCTCCTTGGCGAAGCTGGGTTTGCGCCAGTCCTGCTCGCGCGCGGCCTCGGCGACCTGCCGGGCCTCGCGTTCGGTGACCTTGGGCCGCTGGGTGGGTGCGGACATGAGGAGCTCACCTCGCCGCTCGTAGGGGGGCACTTGTGGCTACTCGTCCGTAGTACCCGATTTCCCGGCACCCGGAAAGACGAGAAGACGGCCGAAGCCCCCGCACAGTGGGCTTCGGCCGTCGGTCTCGTGGTCCGTACGGAGGATGTACGGGTCAGAGCGCGAGGCCCGTGAGGACCAGGACGCGCTCGTAGGTGTAGTCGTCCATCGCGTACTTGACGCCCTCGCGGCCGACGCCGGACTTCTTGGCGCCGCCGTACGGCATCTGGTCGGCGCGGTAGGACGGGACGTCGCCGATGATCACGCCGCCGACCTCCAGCGCGCGGTGGGCGCGGAAGGCGGTCTGCAGGTCGTGGGTGAAGACGCCGGCCTGGAGGCCGAAGTCCGAGTCGTTGACGGCGGCGAAGGCCTCGGCCTCGCCGTCGGCCTTGGCGATGGTCAGGACCGGGCCGAAGACCTCGGCGCGGGCCAGGGTGACGTCGGCCGGGAGGTCGGTGAGGACGGTCGGGGCGTAGGTGGCGCCCTCGCGCTTGCCGCCGGCGAGCAGCTTCGCGCCGGCCTTGACGGCCTCGTCGACCCAGGACTCGACGCGCTGGGCGGCGGCCTCGTCGACGAGCGGGCCGACATCGGTGGCGTCGTCCGCCGGGTCGCCGGTGACCTGGGCCTCGACGGCCGCGACGATCTTCGGCACGAGCCGGTCGTACACGGACGCGTCGGCGATCACGCGCTGCACGGAGATGCAGGACTGGCCGCCCTGGTAGTTGGAGAAGGTGGCGATACGGGTCGCCGCCCAGTCCAGGTCCTGCTCGGACGCCCAGTCGCCGAGGACGACGGCGGCGGCGTTGCCGCCGAGCTCCAGGGTGCAGTGCTTGTGCGGCACGGACTGCTGGATGGCGAAGCCGACCTTGTCCGAGCCGGTGAAGGAGATGACCGGGAGGCGCTCGTCCTGGACGAGGGCGGGCATGCGGTCGTTCGGCACGGTCAGGACGGACCAGGAGCCTGCCGGCAGGTCGGTCTCGGCGAGCAGCTCGCCCAGGATGAGGGACGAGATGGGGGTCGACGGGGCCGGCTTGAGGATGATCGGCGCGCCGACGGCGATGGCCGGGGCGACCTTGTGGGCGCTGAGGTTCAGCGGGAAGTTGAACGGCGCGATGCCGAGGACGACGCCCTTGGGGATACGGCGGGTGAGCGCGAGGCGGCCGACGCCGCCGGCCTCGGTGTCGAGGCGCTGGGCCTCGCCGCCGTTGAAGCGACGGGCCTCCTCGGCGGCGAAACGGAAGACGGAGACGGCACGGCCGACCTCGCCGCGGGCCCACTTGATGGGCTTGCCGTTCTCGGCGGAGATCACCTGGGCGATCTCCTCGGTGCGCTCGGCGAGCCGCTTCGACACGTGGTCGAGGGCGGCGGCGCGGACGTGCGCCGGGGTCGCGGCGAACTCGTCGACGACGGCGTGCGCGGCGGCGACGGCCTCCTCGACCTGGGCCTCGGTGGGCACGCTGACCTTGCCGACCAGACGTCCGTCGAAGGAGTTCGTGACGTCGAAGGTGGCCTCGCCGGTGGCCTCGCGGCCGGCGAGCCAGAAGGCGTGGGTGGTCGTCATTGCGTCCCGGCCCTTTCCGTTGGGGGTGGTGCGAGGGGGTGCTCTCGCGCTCTCGTGACACGTTAGGGCGAAGCGGGCGGACGGGCGCTTGTCCTCTGTGGAGTGGTGGGCGGGAATTCCTGTCCGCTTTGGCGGAAGGGGACAGGAGCGCCCCGGATCAGCCGCGCCTCAGACGCGCCTCAGACGCGCCTCAGACGCGCCGCTCGGTCGAGACGATCAGACAGACACCGCCGACGACGATCGCGCCGCCGAGGACGATGGGCCAGGTCAGGGCCTCGTTCAGGACGAGGGCGCCCAGGACGACGGCGACGACGGGGTTGACGTAGGCGTACGTGGCGACGAGCGAGAGCGGGGCGGCCTGGAGGAGCCAGGCGTACGCGGTGAAGGCGAGCAGCGAGCCGAAGACGATCAGGTAGGCGAGGGCCGCCCAGGAGCGGGTGGAGACGGCGGCGAGGTCGAGGCCGTGCTGCTCGCCGCGGAGCAGGCCCACGACCAGGCCCGCGAGACCGCCGGCGACCATCTCGTAGGCGCTGGCGGTGAAGGGGTTGGCCGGCATGGGGATGCGCGAGGAGGAGAAGGAGCCCACGGACCAGCTGAGGGTCGCGGCGATCACGAGGAAGACGCCGCCGGCCTTCACGTCGCCGCTGAGGCCGGGGAGCGTGAGGACGGCGAGCCCGGCGAGCCCGAGGAGGACGCCGGTGACGCCGCCGGCCGTGGGCCGGTCGCCGGAGACGGCCTTGAGGATGACGACCCAGGCGGGGACGACGGCGATCAGGAGGGCGGCGAGGCCGGAGGGGACGGAGGTCTCGGCGAGGACGACGAGGCCGTTGCCGCCGAGGATGAGGAGCAGGCCGACGACGACGGCGGAGGCGAGCTGCTTCGGGCTCACCTTCAGGGCGGCGGGCCCCTGCCGCCAGGCGATGATCCCGGCGAGGATCAGCCCGGCGGTGACGAACCGGGCGCCGGCGGAGAGGAACGGCGGCATGGTCTCGACGACGATCCGGATCCCGAGGTACGTGGACCCCCAGACGACGTACACGATCCCGAGCGCGGCCCACACGGCGCCGGAGATACGACGGGGGGCGCGGGTGACGGGTGCGGGGGCCGCGGGGGCGGCGGACGTCTGGACCTCGGAGGCGGCCGGATCGACGGCGGGGCTTGTCATGTTCAGGAGACTATGGAATCCGGACCGTGAAGACCAAGAAATTTGCCCGTGATCGGGCAGGGGGCGGGGATTCGGGGCGGGTGGGGTGGCCCCCGGCGGTCCGCGCCCCCGCGCCCCGGCCGAGCGCCGGATTCGCTCCTCAGGCGCTGGGACAGCCGCCAGGGCCAGGAATGCGTCCCGCCGCCGCAGGCGCTGTCGCTGCCGAACGACCCAGTCCCGCAGGCGCGGAGGTCCCCCGGGACGGGCATGCGCGCACGCGCCCCTGCCGAGCCCCGGATTCGCGCCGCAGACGCCGGGACAGCCGCCAGGGCGAGGCTTGCGCCCCGCCGCCACCGCCGCGGGCGCTGGCGCTGGGCCCGGGGCGGGGCGTGCGCCCCGAGTACCCGGCCGAGTAGCAGCTCCCCCAGCGACTCGTGCCGCAGGCGCGCACGCGTGGACGTCCGGGTCGTGAGGGCCCGCCGCACGCGAAGGTGCCGGCGCGGGGGGGATCCGCACACGCCGTGCGGCTGCTCCCCGTAACGCCGGCCCGCAGGGGCTATCGGCCGGCCGCCGGGGGGCCCGGGTCCTCCGTGGTCGTCGCCTTCAGGGCGAGCCAGAGCTCCATGCGGACGTCCGGGTCGTCCAGGGAGCGGCCCAGGATCTCCTCCACGCGGCGCATGCGGTAGCGCAGGGTGTGGCGGTGCACGCCCAGGTCCGCCGCCGCCGCGTCCCATTGGCCGTGGCGGGAGAGCCAGGCCCGCAGGGAGGCGACAAGGTCGCCGCGGCCCGTGGCGTCGTGTTCGTACAGGGCGCGCAGCAGGCCGTCGGCGAAGGCGCGGACCGCGTCGTCGGCCAGCAGCGGAAGCACCGAGCCCGCCGCCAGGTCCTCGTGCTCGACCAGCGCCCGCCCGCGCCGGCGCGCGACCGAAAGCGCCTGCTCGGCCTGCTTGTACGCGGCCGCCGCCGCGATCGGCCCCGCCGGGGCGGAGAGACCGACGACGACACCGGCCTCCTCCGCGTCCCGCTCCGCGTACGCCCCGCACGCCGTCACGACCGCGCCGCCGTCCCCGGCCAGGACCAGGAGCCGTTCCTCGCCCTCAGGGACGGTCAGGACCGTCTCGCCCGCCCGCGCCGCCGCCGATTCCAGGGCCTCGGCCAGGGCCGGCAGGGGTGGCTCGCCCTCCCGCTCCCCCGTCGCCGGCTCGGCGATCAGCAGCCGGAACGGCGCGTCGAGGAGCCCGCCGTACAGGTCGCCCGCCACCGCCCGGGCGTGGTCCGGCTGGCCGGAGAGCATCATCCGCAGGACCGCCGCGCCCAGCCGGCCCTCCGCCGCCTGGAGCGAGCGCGAGCGTTCCGTGGTGAGCGTGAGCAGGGCGATCGCGGAGTGGACGGCGTACCGTTCCGCCGTCCCGAGCGGCGCCCCCGTGCCGACCGCGAGCGCGCCCCGCACCCGCCGCCCCGTTCCCAGCGACTGGAGCTCCACCCGGTCCTCCGTGCCGCCGACGACCGCGCTCGCGGGCGCGGGCCGCTCCCGGAGCCGTTCGACGTCGGGGGTCAGCCGGGCGGCCCGGCGCGCCGCCCACTCGGGTGACACGGCGAGCACGGTGCCGGAGGTGTCGTACAGCGCCGCCCACCCGTCCACATGGGCCGCGAGCCGCGCCACCACCGCGTCCGGCCCCTCCGCGAGCGCGGCCCTGGTCAGTTCCCGCTGGGCCTCGAAGCCCGCCGTCACGGCCCGGTACTGGTCGGCCGCGATCGCCGCCGACACCGCCTTGCTGATGGCCAGGAACGGCGTGCGCCGCGGTACTTCGAGGAGCGGCAGCCCCTCCGCCCGCGCCGCGTCGACGAGGGTCTGCGGGATCTCCTCGTAGTTGACGCCGACGGCGAAGCCGAGCCCGACCACGCCCGCGGCGAGCAGCCGCCGCACATAGCGGCGCATCGCCTCGGGGTCCTCCGCGTCCAGGGTCAGCGCGGTGGTGAGCAGCAGCTCGCCGCCCTCCATGTACGGGACGGGGTCGGCGAGCTCGCTGACGTGGGCCCAGCGCACGGGGGTGTCGAGGCGGTCCTCACCCGCGCGGACGGTGAGCTTGAGGGCCGAGTGCTGGACGAGGGAGGCGAGGGTGGGCGGCATTGGGGACCGTCGGACCTTTGAGCGAGGGGGCGCCGCTCAGCCGAGCGGCGCACCCGATTGTGCCAGGGCGGGCGGGCGCCCGCTCCGGTCCCGCGTCAGCTCCGCTTCAGCTCCGCGTCAGCTCCGCAGATCCACCAGGAGCGGTGGCGTGTGCTCGCCGCGCACATGGGTCAGGGAGAGCACGGCGTGCCCGGCGGGGACGGCGTGCGCGAGGTCGGACGCCGACCAGCGTTCCCGTTCCACCTCCCGTACGGTGACGGCCTGCGCGGTCGCCGCCTTGCCGGTCACCAGGCGGCGCATGAAGTGCAGGGCCTTGGTGAGGGGCTCGTCGGAGATGATCTGCCGGTTGGTGACGTCCCGGGTCTGCACCCATTCGGTGCCCCAGGTCTCCGCGAACCGCCCGCCGTCCCAGGGTGCGATGCCGGCGAACGCCATCCGGCAGCCGACCGCCCCGAGCAGCGGCCCGCGCAGCGCCTCCGGTACGTCCTCCAGGCCGCGCAGCGTGAGGACGACCCCGGCGTTGGCGGAGCGCAGCCGCTGGACGGCCCGTACCGAGTCGCCGGTGACGGTGTACGTGGCGTCGTCGAGGACCAGACAGGCGAAGAGGGAGCGGTCGCGGCGGGCGAGGGCGGCCTCGGCGAACTGGGCGAGCAGCAGCCGGGAGACGATCCGGGAGGCCTCGGCGTGGCCGCGCTCGGGCAGGTCGACGCGGACCCGGAGCGGGTGCTCGACGGCGCGGAGGGAGAACTGCCGCTCCTCCCCGTCCGTGCGGAAGAAGTGCGCGAAGGCGGGGCGGTCGAGGAAGGCGATGCGCTCGGCGAGCAGGACGCCGATGTCGTCGCTGCCGGTCTGTCGGTCCGCCTGCCGCTGCCGGGCGTCGAGCTCGCGCAGCTGGGCGGGGTCGCCGGCGACGGCGGTCCGCAGCGCGTCCAGCGCCTCGGGCGTCCCGCCGAGCAGCTCGCGCAGCTCGGGCACGCCGGGGAAGCGCCCGTAGGCGGCCCGGAACGGCCCGACCAGCTGGGCGAGCGCGGTGGCGGCGCGGCGGCTGTCGGCGACGAGGTCCCCGACGAGCGCCTCGGCGAGGATCCGGGCGGCCTCGTCGGGGTCGTCGGCTCCGCCGTACAGGTCGAGGTCGTGGGTGGAGTCGGGCCGTCCGACGGAGACGACGACGTCGAAGGCCTCGTCGGGCCCGACGGGGGTGCCGTGCGAGGTGACGGCGACGACGGCGGCGCGGTTGGCGAGGGCCTGGAGGCAGAGCGACTCGACGACGGGCCGCACGAGCCGCGTGGTCTTGCCGGACCCGGCGGGCCCGACGGCGAGCAGCGAGGTCCCGAGCAGCCCGGGCTCGAGGGCGACGCCGGTGGTGCGGCGGGCGTAGGGGTTGCGGGGGTGGTCGGCGGCGGTGCCGATGCGCACCTGGCCGGTGGCCAGATCGTGGGTGGCGGTACGGACGGGCAGGTCGCGCAGGCCCGAGGGGTGGCCGCAGGCTGCGGCGCCCCGGGTGCGTACGGCCTCGGTGAAGGCGGCGAGCCGCTCCGGACGGGTCCGTACGCCCTGCCAGGCGCGGCGGATCCGGGCGTAGTCGACGTCCCCGAGCACACCGTGCCGGGTGGCCTCGGCGAGCTGGGCCGCGGACTCGGTCAGCCCGGCGTCGCGCAGCTCGGGCCATTCGGCGGGGTCGGAGGGGGCGCCCGCCGGCGGGGGCGGCGGGGTGTCGGTGGTCAGCCCGAGGCGTCGCCGTACGACGGGCCAGGTGCCCACGCGGCCCACGGCCGCGGCGACGGCCACGGCGAGCAGCACGTAGTAGACGTTGGAGACCCACATGAGCCAGGTGACGGTGCGGGGCATCTCGCGCCAGACGCCCGGCACGAGGACGAACAGCGGCCACACGGGCACGCCGTAGCGGTGCCAGACCTCGCGCCAGTTGCCGACGCGCCCGAAGCCGACGGCGATGAGCCCGAGGACGACGGCGTACCAGAGGTAGGTCGCCGAGACGTACAGCTCGAACTGGGGGTTCGTGCTCTGCCGCCACTCGTCGGGCACCAGCCAGAGCATGGGCAGGAGCCACCAGTTGTCGACGAAGATCCACCAGCCCTCGAGGTAGCCGTTCCGCAGCAGTGACCAGAGCAGCCAGCCGCAGAGGTAGGCGACGAAGGCGCCGCCGACCAGCTGCCGTCCCGGCACCTGGTCGGGCTCCTCCTGGGGGCGGGGCCGGTGGCCGAGCCGCCAGATGCCGGGTTCGGCGGCGGGCCTGGGGATACGGAGCCACTCGGCGACCCCCACCCGGGTGGGCGCGTGCGTGGGCGGCGGCGGGACGACGGGTCCCTGGCCCGGAGCCGGAGCCGGGGTCGGGGTCGGGGTCGGGGTCGGGGTCGGGGCAGCGGACGGGGTTGGGGCGGCGGCCGGGGTCGAGGACGGGGTCGGGGCTGGGCCGCCTGAGGGCACGGGTGGCCCCGCCGGCCGCGGTACGGCGTTCCCCCGCGTGTCGCGTGACTCGTACGTGCCTTCGGTCTCCATGAACCCCTGCCCCCTGACCAGCCAGGTCGCCGCATGCGTGCAACCGTCAATCTAGTGGGCGGCAGCGGCCCCGGAGCCGTTTCGGCGACCCGGAGGGCGAGGTGTGCCGTTCCGGCGCTCCCGGAGGGGCACCATGTCCATCACGGACAACGACCCACCCGCAACACTCCCGATCGGCGCATGCCCGCGCACCTCCCGCACGCCTAGCCTGCGGAAGAAACCCACAAGTGCGTCCAGAACATCCCAGGAGCCCCGCATGAACGCTGTCCCGCAGGAGCGGCGCGTCGTCACCGCCATCCCCGGTCCGAAGTCGCAGGAGCTTCAGGCCCGCCGCCTCGACGCCGTGGCCGGCGGCGTGGGCTCCGTGCTGCCCGTCTTCACCGCGAAGGCCGGCGGCGGCATCATCGAGGACGTCGACGGCAACCGCCTGATCGACTTCGGCTCCGGCATCGCCGTGACCTCGGTCGGCGCCTCCGCCGAGGCCGTCGTCCGCCGCGCCGCCGCGCAGCTCGCCGACTTCACGCACACCTGCTTCATGGTGACGCCGTACGAGGGGTACGTCGAGGTCTGCGAGGCGCTCTCCGAGCTGACCCCGGGCGACCACGCCAAGAAGTCCGCGCTGTTCAACTCGGGTGCCGAGGCGGTCGAGAACGCGGTCAAGATCGCCCGTTCGTACACCAAGCGCCAGGCCGTCGTCGTCTTCGACCACGGCTACCACGGCCGCACCAACCTCACGATGGCGCTGACGGCGAAGAACATGCCGTACAAGCAGGGCTTCGGCCCGTTCGCGCCCGAGGTCTACCGCGTGCCGGTCGCCTACGGCTACCGCTGGCCCACCGGCGCCGAGAACTGCGGCCCCGAGGCCGCCGCCCAGGCGATCGACCAGATCAGCAAGCAGATCGGCGCCGAGAACGTCGCCGCGATCATCATCGAGCCGGTCCTCGGCGAGGGCGGCTTCATCGAGCCCGCCAAGGGCTTCCTGCCGGCGATCGTGAAGTTCGCCAACGACAACGGCATCGTCTTCGTCGCCGACGAGATCCAGTCCGGCTTCTGCCGCACCGGCCAGTGGTTCGCCTGTGAGGACGAGGGCATCGTCCCGGACCTGATCACGACCGCCAAGGGCATCGCGGGCGGTCTGCCGCTCGCCGCCGTCACCGGCCGCGCCGAGATCATGGACTCCGTGCACGGCGGCGGCCTGGGCGGCACTTACGGCGGCAACCCGGTGGCCTGCGCCGGTGCGCTCGGCTCCATCGAGACCATGAAGGAGCTCGACCTCAACGCCAAGGCGAAGAACATCGAGTCGATCATGAAGGCCCGCCTGTCGGCGATGGCCGAGAAGTTCGACGCCATCGGTGACATCCGCGGCCGCGGCGCCATGATCGCCATCGAGCTGGTCAAGGACCGCGCGACCAAGGAGCCGAACCCGGAGGCCGCGGGCGCGCTGGCGAAGGCCTGCCACGCCGAGGGCCTGCTGGTCCTGACCTGTGGCACGTACGGCAACGTGCTGCGTTTCCTGCCGCCGCTGGTGATCGGCGAGGACCTCCTGAACGAGGGCCTCGACATCATCGAGAACGCGTTCGGCCAGCTCTGACGCATCTGACACACCGTGTGAAGAAGGTGTGGGGGGCCGATGGCGGGATGGAGATCCGGCTGTCGGTCCCCTTCTCTCTGCCGTACGGTTTCTGCAGATGAGAGAAACACCCCGCTCGCAGGGGACTGCGGGCGACAACAGGGCGGAGCCTCCCCAGCCCCGCCTTGACCGTGCCCTGGCGCACACCACTGGAGCCTCTGGCTCCGGAACTCCTCACCGATCGGATGGCCGCCCGCCCCACACCCCCCGGGGCGCGCGGCAGCCCGGTCACCTCGGACGCCCCGGAACCACCCCCCCTGTTCCGGGGCTTCCGGCTGTTCTCTCGGCGATCGTCCTGCTCGCGGTCGTCACCTGGCAGGTCGTGGCCGACGGCCCCCTCGCCCGCCTCGACGAGCGCCTCTCGCGCTCCCTCGTCGACCGCGTCCCCCGATGGCTCTCCGAACTCGGCGCCGATCTCGGCAACATGACGGTCGCTCTCCCGGTCCTCGCGTGCGCGATGGCGTACGCGGCATGGCGCGGCCGGCGCGTGGCGGCGCTGTACGCGGGGCTCGGCATGGTTCTCGTCCCGCTGCTGGTCATCCCCCTGAAGGAGTGGACGGCCCGCCCGGGCCCGCTGGAGCCCTGGGCGGCGGGCTACTACCCCTCGGGCCATACGGCGACGGCGATGGTGGCGTACTTCGGCGCCGCGTTCCTGATCTCGAACCGCCTGATCCCCGTCGCCGCACTGCTGACGGCGGCGACGGGGACCGGACTGATCCTGCGCGGCTACCACTGGCCGCTGGACGTGCTGGCCTCGGTGGCCCTGTGCGTCCCTCTCCTCCGATGGCCGATCATTTCCACGAGATCACACAAAAGGCACCAAATTTAAACACCCCGGAGGGATGAAGATCACTCTCGAGCAGGATGAAGCGACCACTTCACCCGGCCCCGAGAGGCGCAATGTCCATCACTCCGCGCGGCATGTCGATCCAGGAGGCGTACAGCCTCTACCGCAGCGAAAAGCTGACGGTGAACCGCAACTACCAGCGCAAGCTCGTCTGGGGCGTTGAAGAGAAGATCCACCTCATCGACAGCATTCTGCGCGGATACCCCATCCCTCTCTTCCTGCTCGCAGAGACGAGTGATCACAATTACGAGATCATCGACGGGATGCAGCGACTTGACGCCATCTTCGGTTTCATCGAACAGCGTTACGGAATAAACGGAGAAGGTTCGAAGGAGTTCTTCGATCTGGCGGAGTTCTCCCGCGCCCGCCAGCTCGCCGACTCGAAGGTGTTCGAAAGGGAACCCGGAAAGCCCCAACTGATCTCCGCGGCACAATGTGCCGACTTGCTGGACTACCAGCTCGCGGTCACCATCTTCGGCCCTCGCGAAGAAGCCAAGGTGACCGAGGTGTTCCGAAGGATCAATTCGGGAGGCCGGCAGCTGAGCGCCCAGGAGAAGCGTCAGGCGGGCGTGGTGAGCGAGTTCGTCAAGATGCTCCGGAAGCTTGCTTCCGATTTCCGGTACGACGGTTCCCCCGACGTTCTCCCCCTCACCAAGATGCCCGTCGTCTCCATCGACTCCGCGCGAGAGCGACTGGGATACGGGATCCCCGCCGAGGAGACGTACTGGTGCAGCCTGGGGATCCTGAGCACGCGGCAGCTCCAGCAGAGCGAGGACGAACAGCTCCTGGCGGACATCTGCATCTCGGCCATCAGAGGGAATACGTTCAGCGTCAGTTCGGACGTGCTCGACAAGTACTTCGACCTGGAAACGGCAGAGAGCAGATCCTTGGCCACGGATCTCTCCGCCTACGGCTCAGACAAGCTCGCCGCCGATGTCAAGCTGGTCCTGGGCGCGATGAAGACCATGGTGGACTCGACGAAACCGAACGTGGTGGGTGCCTTCCGCTCTCACGTGAGCACCAGTGGCTGGAACGCCGCCAAGACACCCTTCTACGCCATCTTCATGGCGTTCTTCGACCTCATGATCCGCCGCGGAATGCAACTCACGGACCCTCGCGGAGCCTTCTCGGCCGTCCAGAAGGTCACCGCGAAGCTGACCCCCAGCCGGAACACGACGACCGAGGCGCAACGGCAGGCCAACATCGACATCGTACGTGGGCTCATCGAGAAGTTCTTCACCGAGCCGCCGAAGGGCACGCTCACCCACGGGCCCGCGATGGAGATCGAGTTCCCCAACCTCATCAGGCGAGCCCCGATCGAGAGCGCACGCTACGAGTTCAAACAAGGCATCGCGTCGCTCGGCCCGAAGCGTTCGATCAACCACGACCTCCTGAAGAAGCTGCCCAAGATCATGTCGGCGATCGCCAACACCGGGCCCGACGCGGACGGATACGTGATCTTCGGCGTCGTGGACAAGGAGAGCGATGCCGCGAGAATCCAGGAGATCGACGGCGTAGTCCCGACCCAGCTCGCCCGGCAGAAGCTCGTCGGAATCGACCGCGAATGCCAGGCCCTCAGCATGGAGATGAGTGATTACACCCGGAAGATCATCCGTTCGATCCAGAACTCTCCCCTGAGCGAGCCCCTCAAGGGTGACATCGTGGCCAACATCGACACGATCTCGTATTCGGGGCGCTCATACGTCGTTGCACGCATCCCCGCCCAGCGTGATCTGTCCAGCTACGACGGCGAATACTTCGCGCGGGACGGCGAGGATCTCCGTCAGATGTCGACGAGTGAAGCGCTGGCGGCGGCCAAGCGCTTCACCTGAGTGACCGACGAACCGGGGCCGGGGCGGAGTCAGGCCCCGGCCCCGGTTCGTCAGCTCCACGGGTACGCGTCGAAGTTCCGGCTGAACTCCCACTGGTTGAACCGGTCCCAGTTGATCGACCAGGTCATCAGGCCGCGCAGACCCGGCCACGTGCCGTGGGTCTGGTAGGAGCCGCAGTCGGTTCTCTTCGTGAGGCAGTTCAGCGCCTTGTTCACTTCGGACGGTGTCGTGTGGCCGTTGCCCGCCTGGGTGGAGGCCGGGAGGCCGATGGCGAGCTGGTCGGGGCGGAGGGGCGGGAAGACGCGGTCCGTGTTGCCCGCCACCGGGAAGCCGGTGAGGAGCATGTCGGTCATGGCGATGTGGAAGTCCGCGCCGCCCATGGAGTGGTACTGGTTGTCGAGGCCCATGATCGGGCCCGAGTTGTAGTCCTGGACGTGGAGCAGGGTGAGGTCGTCGCGCAGGGCGTGGATGACCGGGAGGTAGGCGCCGGCGCGGGGGTCCTGGCCGCCCCAGGGGCCGGAGCCGTAGAACTGGTAGCCCAGTTGGACGAAGAAGGTCTCCGGGGCCATGGTCAGGACGAAGTCCGGGCCGTACGTCGCCTTGAGAGTCCTGAGCGCGGAGATCAGGTTGACGATCACCGGGCTGGTCGGGTTGCGGAAGTCCGTGTCGCCCGTCTGGAGCGAGAGGGAGTGGCCCTCGAAGTCGATGTCCAGGCCGTCGAGCCCGTACTCGTCGATGATCTTCGAGACGGAGGAGACGAAGGCGTCCCGGGCGGCCGTGGTCGAGAGCTGGACCTGGCCGTTCTGGCCGCCGATGGAGATCAGGACCTTCTTGCCGGCCGCCTGCTTGGCCTTGATCGCCGCCTTGAAGTCCGCGAGGGACTCCACGTTCGGGCATTCCGTCTGCGGGCACGGGGCGAAGCGGATGTCGCCGGAGGTCACCGAGGTGGGCTCGCCGAAGGCGAGGTTGATGACGTCCCAGGAGTCGGGGACGTCGGCCATCCTGGTGTAGCCGGAGCCGTTGGCGAAGCTCGCGTGGAGGTAGCCGACGAGCGCGTGGGCGGGCAGTCCGGGGTTCCCGCCGCCTCCCCCTGCCGTCGTCGTCGCCGTCACCGCCGCCGACTTGGGGGATTCGCCCGCGCTGTTCACGGCCGAGACCTGGAAGCTGTACGAGGTGGAGGGCGCGAGGCCGGTCGCCGTGTACGAGGTGCCGGTGACGGTCGCCACCGGGACACCGCCGCGGTAGACCTTGTACGACGTGGCTCCGGAGACCGCGGGCCAGGTCAGCGGCACGGACGTGGAGGTCGGGGTGCCCGCGCTCAGGCCGGTGGGGGTGGCCGGGATCTGGACCGGGTCACCGCCGGGGCCGACCAGGGAGAGGTCGTCGGCGTGGTAGGCGCCGGTGCCGTACCAGCCGTGGGTGTGGATCGTCACGGAGGTCGTCGAGGCGCCGGTCGTGAACGTCGTGCTCAGCTTCTGCCAGTCGGGGGCGGACTGGGTCCAGGTGGAGACGTCGGTGGTGCCGGTGCCGGACGCGCCGAGGTGGACGTAGCTGCCGCGCACCCAGCCGCTCAGTGTGTACGCGGAGTTCGGCCGCACGGTGACGGTCTGGGAACACCGGGCGTTGTCGCTGCCCACCGGGGTCGCCTGCAGTGCCTTCGTCCCGCCGTGCACGGGTGACGAGACGACGGCTCCGCTGCCCGCCGTACAACTCCAGCCGTCCAGGCCGGATTCGAAGCCGCCGTTGCGCGCGAGGTCGGTGTCGGCGGCCTGGGCCACGGGGGTGAGGGCGACGAGTCCGCCGGCGGCGAGGACGCCCGCCAGCGCGAGGACAAAGGGTCGGGTGCGGTCCACAACTGCCTCCGGGGGTGGGGGAATCGAGGTGGAGCGCGCCACAGCATGGTCCAGACCAATCAAGTGGTCAAGACCTCTGCCCCCTTTCCCTCCTTGCCAGTTGACCCGCGGCCTCGTGCATCGCCAGCTCAAGGAGCGAGGCGTCGTTGAGGGTCCCGCTCCCGTCCGGCGGCACCAGCCAGCGCACCCCGCCCGTCGCGCGCCCCGGGTACGGGACGACGATCCAGGTGCCGCGGCCCGCGCTGCGCACACCCGTGCCGAGCCAGCGTGCCGCCGTGCCCGGCGGCACGAAGAAGCCCATCCGCGCCTCTCCGAAGTCGGCGAGGACCGGTCCCGGCCGGTCCACGAGCCGGGTCAGCACATCGAGCGTGGGACAGCCGAGCTCCCCCGGCAGGATCAGCACGTCCCAACGCCTGCCGGCGGGCAGCAGCGCGATCCCGAGGGGATTGCGCTCCCATTCCCACCGGCAGGCGTCGGGATCCGGCGCCACCGATGCCAGCCACTCCACCGCGATCTTGGCCGAAGCCCCCGAACCACTCATTGCCAACGGCCTCCATTCCGTGTGCGGACGCGATGTCCACACGCAGAGAGCGGGGTCGGCGACGATCATTACGCGGGTTCGGGCCGCGTGTTGGTAGTGAAGTGGGTCACATCGTGATCGAGTGGTGTGCGCCGGGGGCGTACACCCGGCGCACACCACATCGGGACACACTCAGCTGTCGAAGCCCAGGCCCAGGCGGTCCATGGTCTTCAGCCAGAGATTGCGGCGGCCGCCGTTCTCGTCGGCGCGCGCCAGCGACCACTTGGTGAGGCCGATGCCGGCCCAGGCGATCGGCTCGGGCGGGAAGGGCAGCGGCTTGGAGCGGACCATCTCCAGCTCCGTCCGCTCCGTGCGCTCCCCCGCGAGCAGGTCGAGCATCACGTCGCCGCCGAAGCGGGTGGCACCGACGCCGAGACCGGTGAAGCCCGCGGCGTACGCGACCTTCCCCCGGTACGCCGTGCCGAAGAAGGCGGAGAAGCGCGAGCAGGTGTCGATCGCGCCGCCCCAGGCGTGGCTGAAGCGGAGCCCCTCCAGCTGCGGGAAGCAGCGGAAGAAGTGCTCGGCCAGCGTGAGGTACGTCTCCGGCCGGTGGTCCATCTCGGCGCTGACACGGCCGCCGAAGCGGTAGATCGCGTCGTAGCCGCCCCACAGGATCCGGTTGTCGGCGGTGATGCGGAAGTAGTGGAACTGGTTGGCGCTGTCGCCGAGCCCCTGGCGGTTCTTCCACCCGATGGCGGCGAGCTGCTCCGCGCTGAGGGGCTCGGTCGTCAGGGCGTAGTCGTAGACGGGGACGGTGTAGTGCCGCACCCGCTTGACCAGCGACGGGAAGACGTTGGTGCCGAGCGCGACCCGGCGGGCCAGGACCCTGCCGTACGGGGTGCGCACGCCCATGCCGGCGCCGACGGAGACGAGGTCGAGGCCGGGGGTGTTCTCATAGATCCGGACCCCGAGGTCCTGGCAGGCCCGCTTCAGACCCCACGCCAGCTTGGCGGGGTTGAGCATGGCGACGCCGCGCCTGTCCCACACGCCGCCGAGGAAGGTCGGCGAGTCGACCTCCGCGCGGACGGCGTCCCGGTCGAGGAGCTCCAGGCCGCCGGCGAGACCGAGCCGGTCCGCCTCCGCGTACCACTCCTGGAGCTCCTCGACCTGGTACGGCTCGGTGGCGACGTCGATCTCGCCGGTCCGCTCGAAGTCGCAGTCGAGGGAGTAGCGGGCGACCGCCGCCTCGATGGCGTCGAGGTTGCGCTCGCCGAGCTCCTCCAGCTTCCCCAGCTCGCCCGGCCAGCGGGCGAGCCCGTTGCCGAAACCGTGGGTGAGGGAGGCGGCGCAGAAGCCGCCGTTGCGGCCCGAGGCGGCCCAGCCCACCTCGCGCGCTTCGATCAGTACGACGTCCCGGGAGGGGTCGCGCTCCTTGGCGAGGAGCGCGGTCCACAGTCCGCTGTAACCGCCGCCGACCACGAGAAGGTCGCACTTCTCGGTGCCGGTGAGGGCGGGCAGGGCTCCGGGCTTGCCGGGGTCTTCCAGCCAGAAGGGGACGGGCTGGGCGTCGGAGAGAGATTGTGCAGCGAGACGCATGGCTACTGGGGCCATGGTTTCCAACTCCTTCAGGTGTCGCTCAGGTTGTCGCTGTTTTCTTGCGCCGGTTCGTGATGATCTGACCGGCGACCACCACCAGGACGGCGATGACGAACATCGCCGTGCCGATGACGTTGATCTGGACGGGCGTGCCGCGCTGTGCCGAGCCCCAGACGAACATGGGGAAGGTGACGGTGCTGCCCGAGTTGAAGTTGGTGATGATGAAGTCGTCGAACGAGAGCGCGAAGGCCAGCAGCGCACCCGCGGCGATACCGGGGGCGGCGATCGGCAGGGTGACCCGTACGAAGGTCTGCACCGGCCCCGCGTAGAGGTCGCGGGCGGCCTCCTCGAGCCTCGGGTCCATCGACATCACGCGTGCCTTGACCGCCACGACGACGAACGACAGACAGAACATGATGTGGGCGATGAGGACCGTCCAGAAGCCCAGCTCGGCGCCCATGTTGAGGAAGAGCGTGAGCAGGGATGCGGCCATGACGACCTCCGGCATGGACATCGGCAGGAAGATCAGCGAGTTGATCGCGCCACGCGCCCGGAAGCGGTAGCGGACCAGCGCGAAGGCGATCATCGTGCCGAGGACCGTGGCGCCCAGCGTCGCCCAGGCGGCGAGCTGGAGGGACAGGGTCAGCGAGTCGCACAGGTCGGCGACGCCGCACGGGTCCTTCCAGGCGTCGACGGAGAAGCGCTGCCAGGCGTAGTTGAACCGCCCGTTCGGCTTGTTGAACGAGAACACCATCACGACGATGTTCGGCACGATCATGTACGCGAGCGTCAGCAGCCCCGCGATGACGACCAGGTTCTTTCGTATCCAGCGCATCAGACCAGATCCTCCGTTCCGGCACGGCGGATGTAGACGGTGACCATGATCAGCACGATCGCCATGAGGATGAAGGAGAGCGCGGCCGCCGTCGGATAGTCGAGCACCCGGAGGAACTGCGACTGGATGACGCTGCCGACCATCTTGGTGTCGGTGGAGCCCAGCAGCTCCGCGTTGACGTAGTCACCGCTGGCCGGGATGAAGGTGAGCAGCGTGCCCGAGACCACGCCCGGCATGGAGAGCGGGAACGTCACCTTGCGGAAGGTGGTCGCGGGGGACGCGTACAGGTCCTTGGCGGCCTCGTGCAGCCGGCCGTCGATCCGCTCCAGGGAGGTGTAGAGCGGCAGGATCATGAACGGCAGGAAGTTGTACGTCAGACCGCAGACCACCGCCATGGGGGTGGCGAGGACGCGGTCGCCCTCGGTCCAGCCGAGCCAGCTGGTCACGTCCAGGACGTGCAGCGTGTTGAGGACGTCGACGACCGGTCCGCCGTCGGCGAGGATCGTCTTCCACGCCAGCGTCCGGATGAGGAAGCTGGTGAAGAACGGCGCGATGACCAGGACCAGGAGCAGATTGCGCCAGCGGCCGGCCTTGAAGGCGATCAGATACGCCAGCGGGTAGCCGAGCAGCAGACACAGGAGCGTGGCGGTACCGGCGTACAGCAGGGACCGGACGAACTGCGGCCAGTACTCCTGGAAGGCCTCCCAGTACGTCTGGAAGTGCCAGGTGACCTCGAAGCCCTTCTCCAGGGAGCCGGTCTGGATCGAGGTCGAGGCCTGGTAGACCATCGGCAGGGCGAAGAAGACGAGCAGCCAGACGATGCCGGGCAGCAGCAGCCAGTACGGGACGAGGCGCTTGCGCGCGGACGCCTTGCGCACGGGCGGTTCCTCTATCGGTGGCGTTGGCGTTTCTTCCTTGGTCAGCGTCGCACTCATGAGGCGTCCTCCACCGTCTCGACACCCGCGTCGATGTCCTGCGCCGCGTCCAGGCCGAAGGTGTGGGCCGGGTTCCAGTGCAGGACGACCTCGGCGCCGGGGACCAGGCGGGAGTCCCTCTCGATGTTCTGCTCGTAGACCTGCAGTTCCGCACCGGCCGGGGAGTTCACCACGTACTGGGTGGAGACGCCGATGAAGGAGGAGTCGGCGATCCGGCCGGTGACCTTGTTGCGGCCCTCGGCGATCGAGCCCGCGTCGTCGGCGTGCGCGAGCGAGATCTTCTCCGGGCGCACGCCCACGAGGACCTTGCCGCCGGCGCGTACCGTCGTCGAACAGCGGTCCGCCGGCAGCCGGAGCTTGCCGCCGCCCGCCGTCACGACCAGGTCCGAGCCGCCGGCCTCGGCGACCTCGGCCTCGATGAGGTTGGAGGTGCCCAGGAAGTTGGCGACGAACGTGGTCTGCGGGTTCTCGTAGAGGTCGGCGGGCGCGCCGAGCTGCTCGACCCGGCCCGCGTTCATCACCGCGACCTGGTCGGCCATGGTCATGGCCTCCTCCTGGTCGTGGGTGACGTGCACGAAGGTGATGCCCACCTCGGTCTGGATCCGCTTGAGCTCCAGCTGCATCTGCCGGCGCAGCTTGAGGTCGAGGGCGCCCAGCGGCTCGTCGAGGAGGAGGACCTGCGGGTGGTTGATGAGCGCGCGGGCCACGGCGACGCGCTGCTGCTGGCCGCCGGAGAGCTGGTGCGGCCTGTGCTTGGCCTTGTCGCCCAGCTGCACGAGCTCCAGCATGTCGTCGACCTGCTTCTTCACCGACTTGATGCCGCGTCGGCGCAGGCCGAAGGCGATGTTCTCGGAGACGTCCATGTGCGGGAAGAGCGCGTAGGACTGGAAGACGGTGTTGACCGGCCGCTTGTACGGCGGAAGGTCGGTGACGTCCGTGTCGCCGAGGAAGACCGAGCCGGTGGTGGGGTCCTCCAGGCCGGCGATCATCCGCAGCGTGGTGGTCTTTCCGCAGCCGGAGGCGCCGAGGAGCGCGAAGAACGAGCCCTGCGGGATGGTCAGGTCGAGCGGCTGGACGGCGGTGAAGGAGCCGTACGTCTTGCTGATGCCGGAGAGACGGACGTCGCCGCCGGTGTTCTTGTCAGTCATGGGTTGCGATCCCGGGTGGTGAGAGGGGTGGGCGGCGGGCTCAGGCACCGATGAGCTTGGCGAACTTCTCCTCGTACGCCGTCTCCTCCGCGCTGCTCAGCGAGCGGAAGGCGCGCGACTTGGCGGCCATGGCCTTGTCCGGGAGGATCAGCGTGTTGCTCGCGAGCTCGGGATCGATCTTGGCGAGCTCGTCCTTCACCCCGTCGACCGGGCAGACGTAGTTGATGTACGCGGCCAGCTGGGCGGCGACCGGAAGCTCGTAGTAGTAGTCGATGAGCTTCTCGGCGTTCGTCTTGTGCCGGGCCTTGGCGGGGACCAGCAGGTTGTCGCTGGAGGTGATGTAACCGGCCGACGGGATCGCGAACTGGATGTCGGGGTTGTCCGCCTGCAGCTGGATGACGTCACCGGCCCAGGCGAGACAGGCCGCCAGGTCGCCCTTGTCCAGGTCGGAGGTGTAGTCGTTGCCCGTGAAGCGCCGGATCTGCTTCTTGTCGACGCCCTTCTGCAGGCGTCCGATCGCCGCGTCGTAGTCGGCGTCGGTGAACGTGCCCGGGTCCTTGCCCATGTCGATGAGGGTCATGCCGACCGAGTCGCGCATCTCGGTGAGGAAGCCGACCTTGCCCTTGAGGGAGGGGTCGTCCAGGAGCTGGGTGACCGAGTCGACCTTCTTGCCGCCGGTCGCCTTGGTGTTGTACGCGATGACGGTGGAGATACCGGTCCACGGGTACGAGTAGGCGCGGCCCGGGTCCCAGTCGGGGCGGCGGAACTGCGACGAGAGGTTCGCGTACGCGTTGGGGAGGTTCGCCGGGTCCAGCTTCTGCGCCCAGCCGAGCCGGATCATCCGGGCCGCGAGCCAGTCGGTGACGCAGATCAGGTCTCGGCCCGTGTCCTGGCCGGCCGCGAGCTGCGGCTTGATCTTGCCGAAGAACTCGACGTTGTCGTTGATGTCCTCGGTGTACTTGACCTTGATCCCGGTGCGTTTCGTGAACGCCTCCAGGGTGGGGCGGGACTTCTCGTCCTCGCTGACGTCCATGTACTCGGTCCAGTTGGAGAAGCTGAGCTGCTTCTCCTTGGCCGAGAAGTCCGTGGACGCGGGCCCCTGGCCCTCCCGCTTGGCCGGCGGGATGCCACAGGCGCTCAAGGACGCGAGGCCGCCGACCGTGAGCGCGCCGACGCCTCCGGCGCGCAGCATCGAACGGCGGGTGAGGGCTCCCCGGCCGCTCGTCAGACTGCGCCGTATCGCCGCGATCTGCGCGGCGGACAGGCTGTCGGGCTCGTACTGCTCCATGCGCTGTGCCCTTTCGGGATGGTTTCGCCGCTGGTCGGGCGACGGACTGCTATCGGTCCCCGAAGATCGTGCGGTGCCAGTCCTTCGCGGCGACCGCGGTGTTGTCGTACATCACATGCTTGACCTGCGTGTACTCCTCGAAGGAATACGCCGACATGTCCTTTCCGAAGCCGGAGGCCTTGTAGCCCCCGTGCGGCATCTCGCTGATGATCGGAATGTGGTCATTGACCCAGACGCATCCCGCCTTGATCTCGCGGGTCGCGCGGCCGGCCCGGAAGACGTCGCGGGTCCAGGCGGAGGCGGCCAGGCCGTAGGGGGTGTCGTTGGCGAGCCGGATGCCCTCGTCGTCGGTGTCGAAGGGCAGGGTCACCAGGACGGGTCCGAAGATCTCCGACTGCACGACCTCGCTGTCCTGCGAGGCGCCGGTGATCAGGGTCGGGCGGTAGTACGCGCCGTTCTTCAGCTCCCCGCCCGGGGCTTCGCCGCCGGTGACGACGGTGGCGTAGCCGCGGGCGCGGTCGACGAAGGCGGCGACACGGTCGCGCTGGACATGGCTGATCAGCGGACCGAGGTCGGTGGAGGGGTCGAACGGGTCGCCGAGGCGGACGCTCTCCATCAGCTCGGCGACCCGTGCGACGAACGCGTCGAAGAGCGGGCGCTGGACGTAGGCGCGCGTGGCGGCGGTGCAGTCCTGGCCGGTGTTGATGAGGGAGGCGGCGACGGCGCCGTGGGCGGCGGCCTCCAGGTCGGCGTCGTCGAAGACGACGAAGGGGGCCTTGCCGCCGAGTTCGAGGTGGAGCCGCTTGACGGTGGAGGTGGCGATCTCGGCGACCCGCCTGCCGACCGGGGTGGAGCCGGTGAAGGAGGTCATGGCCACGTCGGGGTGGCCGACGAGGTGCTCGCCCGCGGTGCGGCCGGCGCCGGTGACGATGTTGACGACACCGTCGGGGATTCCGGCGTCGGTGGCGGCCTGGGCGAACATCAGCGAGGTCAGCGGGGTGAGTTCGGCCGGCTTGAGGACGATCGTGTTGCCGGCGGCGATGGCCGGCAGGATCTTCCAGGCGGCCATCTGGAGCGGGTAGTTCCAGGGGGCGATGGAGCCGACGACGCCGATGGGCTCGCGCCGGACGTACGAGGTGTGGTCGCCGCTGTACTCGCCGGCCGACTGGCCCTGGAGGTGGCGGGCGGCTCCGGCGAAGAAGGCGGTGTTGTCGACCGTGCCGGGGACGTCGAACTCGGTGGACAGCTTGATGGGCTTGCCGCACTGGAGGGACTCGACGCGGGCGAACTCCTCGGCCCGCTCGGCGAGTACGCCGGCGAACCGGTGCAGGGCGTCGGAGCGCTCGCCGGGCGTGGTCGCGGCCCACGCCGGGAACGCGTCCTTGGCGGCGGCGACGGCGGCGTCCACGTCGGCGGTGGAGGCGAGCGCGTAGGTGTGGACGCTCTCGCCGGTGGCCGGGTCGACGACGCTGTGCTCCTGGCCCGATGTTCCGGGCCGCAGCCGCCCGCCGATGTACTGTGCGCCGGCCGCGAAGCGGTCCGTCACCTGGAAGCGGTTGCCCATGACGCTCTCCGTTGTTCCGGCTCGAATTGAGTGCCGATCCTGACAGAGTGATACCAGTCCAGCAAGGGATTCCGTTGTTGCCTTTCGGTTACGCGACGGAATCGGTCGACCAAGTGTCGAGGGGTCGGGTAAATGACCGTACGGAGTGTCCGTGGCGGCTGCCAGAATCGCGTGCATGGGGAATCGTGAGGAGCTGACACAGCAGGTCAGCCGGGGTGAGCGAATGAAGTGGCTGCATTTCTGGGGCCACCGTCCGCGGCCGGACGGGCAGCTCTCCGCGAGCTGTCTGAGCCAGTGGTGGCCGTCACCCTTCGAGGTCGAGGGAGTGCGCTACGCGACGGCGGAGCACTGGATGATGGCCGGGAAGGCCCGGCTCTTCGGTGACCGGGAGGCCGAGCAGGCGGCCCTGGCCTCGCGCTCGCCCGCGGAGGCGAAAAAGGCGGGGCGCATGGTGCGGGGCTTCGACGAGACGGTGTGGGAGCGTGAGCGCTTCGCGATCGTCGTCGAGGGCAGCGTCCACAAGTTCGGCTCGGACGACGCGCTGCGGGCGTTCCTGATCGGTACGGGCCGCAGGGTCCTGGTGGAGGCGAGCCCGCTGGACCGCGTGTGGGGTATCGGCCTCGCCGCGGACGACCCCCGCGCGATGGACCCGGCCCGCTGGCGGGGTCTGAACCTGCTGGGCTTCGCGCTCATGGAGGCGCGGGAGCGCCTGGCCGGCGGCTAGCCAGGCCGGCGCATGAGAACGACGCATGCGAGCGACGCGTGAGAAAGGGGCCCCGCCACGGCGGGGCCCCTCTTCCGTCTCAGCGGTTCTCGACCACCAGGCTCGTCGCGAACGGGTCCGAGTCGTTCTCGTAGCTCTCCCCCTGGACGACGGCCCAGATGATGAAGCCGATGAACGCGGCGCTGACCAGCGTGCCGATCGCGCCGAGCACGATGCCCGCGGTCGCCATCCCGCCGTTGTTCGCCTCGCCCCGCTGCACCTTCTTGCGGCCGATGATGCCGAAGATCAGCGCCAGGACGCCGAGGACGATCCCGAGCCCGTACAGGCAGAAACCGGCCACCGCGATGATGCCGAGCACCATCGACGCCGTGCCCATCCCGTTGGACGGGGGCTGCTGCCAGCCCGGCTGGCCGTAGCCGCCGGTCGCCGGGTAACCGGGATAGCCGGGGTAGCCGTACCCGGACGTGCCGGAGGGCATCGCCGGGGGCGCCGCCGCCGGGTAGCCGTACGCGCCCGGTGTCGCCGCCGGTCCGCCGGGGGCGACCGGGGGCGGTGGAACGTCCCCCGCCGCCGGCATCGACGTCATCGTCGGCTGGTCGTGCACCGGCGACCCCGGTGGGGTCGCCGGGGTCGCCGGAGTGGCCGGCTTGCTCAGTTCCACCCCGTCGCGGTTCGGCGGAGCCCACGGATCCGCCGGGTCGTACCCGCCCTGCGGCTGGTCGCTTCTGTCAGACATGGGCCTCCCCCATCATGGTCCCGCCATGCTACGACCTCGCTCCGACGCGGGACCGGCCCGGCCTACGATGATCCGATGACCGATCTCCACTCCTTCATCGCGGGACTTCCCAAGGCCGAGCTGCACGTCCACCACGTCGGCTCCGCCTCCCCGCGGATCGTCGCCGAGCTGGCGGCCCGCCACCCGGACTCCAAGGTCCCGACGGACCCGGAGGCGCTCACCGACTACTTCACCTTCACCGACTTCGCGCACTTCATCGAGGTCTACCTCTCGGTCGTGGACCTGATCCGCACCCCCGAGGACGTCCGGCTGCTGACCTTCGAGGTCGCCCGTGACATGGCCCGGCAGAACATCCGGTACGCCGAGCTGACCATCACCCCGTACAGCTCGACCCGCCGCGGGATCGACGAGCACGCCTTCATGGCGGCGATCGAGGACGCCCGCAAGGCCGCGGAGGCGGAGCTGGGCGTCGTGCTGCGCTGGTGCTTCGACATCCCGGGCGAGGCCGGTCTGGAGGCCGCGGAGGAGACCGCCCGGCTCGCCGTCGACCTGCACCCCGAGGGCCTGGTCTCGTTCGGGCTGGGCGGCCCGGAGATCGGCGTGCCGCGCCCGCAGTTCAAGCCGTACTTCGACAGGGCGATCGCGGCCGGCCTGCACTCCGTGCCGCACGCCGGCGAGACGACGGGGCCGCAGACGATCTGGGACGCCCTGAACGACCTGCGCGCCGAGCGCATCGGTCACGGCACCAGCGCCGTCCAGGACCCCGCGCTCCTCGCCCACCTCGCCGAGCACCGGATCGCCCTGGAGGTCTGCCCCACCTCCAACATCGCCACCCGCGCGGTCGCGGATCTGGACGAGCACCCCCTCAAGGAGATGGTGGCGGCCGGCGTCCTGGTGACGATCAACAGCGACGACCCGCCGATGTTCGGCACGGACCTCAACAACGAGTACGCGGTCGCCGCCCGTCTCCTGGGGCTCGACGAGCGCGGTCTCGCCGCCCTCGCCAAGAACGCGGTGGAGGCGTCCTTCCTCGACCCGGTCGGCAAGGCCCGCGTCGCCGCCGAGATCGACGGCTACACGGACAAGTGGCTCGCGCGCTGACGGCGGCCCAGCCGTGACAATGGCCCCATGGACCACGTCACTGTCGTAGGACACCGCGGCGATCCGTACCGCGTCCGTGAGAACACGGTCCCCTCGATCGTCTCGGCGATCGAGGGGGGCGCGGACGCCGTCGAGGTCGATGTACGGCTCACCGCCGACGGTGTCCCCGTCCTCCTCCACGACGACACCCTCAAGCGGCTGTGGGGCCACGACCGGCCGCTGTCCGCGCTCACCCACGCGCAGCTGCGCGAGCTGACGTACGACGGCGTCCCCACCCTGCGGGAGGCGCTGATCGCGGCCGGATCGCACCGGCTGATGCTCGACCTGCCCGGCGGGAACGAGGACTCCGTCCGCACGATCGTCGGCACGGTCCGCGAGTGCGGGGCGGCCGAGCGGGTCTTCTACTGCGCGGGGGGCGTCGCCATGCTCCACGTCCGGGCCGCCGACCCGGCCGCCGAGATCGCCCTCACCTGGACGACGCTCGCGCCGCCGCGTGCCGCGCTCCTGGACGCGGTGAGGCCACGCTTCCTCAACTACCGCTTCGGTCTGGTGAGCCGGGAGCTGGTGGAGCGTGCGCACCGGGACGGGTATCGGCTTTCGGCCTGGACCGCGGACACCCGGCGCACCATGCGCAGGCTCCTGTCCCACGGGGTGGATTCGATCACCACCAACCGTGTCGACGTGCTCGCCGCCGAACTGCGAAGGGGGATCGAGAGGTGACCGGTGCCGAGAGGATCCGTACGGACATCGCCCACAACGCCCGGGTGTGGAACTACTGGCTGGGCGGCAAGGACAACTACCCGGTGGACCGCGCGGTCGGCGACCAGGTCACCGGCCTCTACCCGAGCATCGGCGAGGTGGCCCGCGCGGACCGGGCGTTCCTCGGCCGGGCGGTGACGTATCTGGCGGCGGAGGCGGGGGTACGCCAGTTCCTGGACATCGGCACGGGCCTGCCGACCGCCGACAACACCCACGAGGTCGCCCAGCGCGTCGCGCCGGAGGCCAGGATCGTCTACGTCGACAACGACCCGATCGTGCTGACGCACGCCCGCGCGCTGCTGACCAGCGCCCCTGAGGGGGTCACGGAGTACGTCGACGCGGACGCGCGGGACCCGGAGCGGATCCTGGCGGCGGCGGAGCGGACCCTTGACCTGTCGCGGCCGGTCGCGGTGATGATGCTCGGCATCCTCAACTTCGTCCTCGACACCGACGAGGCCCGGTCCGTCGTCCGTACCCTGATGGACGCGGTGCCGTCCGGCAGTCATCTCGTCCTGACCCACCCGACCCTGGAGCCGGAGCTGGGCGGCGAGGGGAACGTGGCCGCGATGGCGTTCTGGAACGAGCACGCGACCCCGCCGATCACCGCGCGCAGCCGCGCCGAGTTCACCTCCTTCCTGGACGGGCTCGACGTGCTGGAGCCGGGCGTCGTCTCGTGCGCGAGCTGGCGGTTCGCCCCGGCGAGCGAGGTGGCGCAGTTCGGCGCGGTGGGCCGGAAGCCGTAGTGGGCATACGGGAGGCCGTACGGGGGTGGTGGGAGCGGGCCCGGATGCTGGGGCCGCCAACCCTCCCCCAGAGCTTCGCCTGGGGGTACCCCCATCTCGCTCCGCTCGCCGTGGACATCGGGATCGCGCTGCTCGTCCAGGCGGCGATGACCATGCCGTTCGTGGTGCCGCGCCCGCCGGAGCTGGAGCCGGCGACCTGGCCCGCGTACGGGCTGACCACGCTCACCGTGGTCCCGCTGGTCTGGCGGCGGCGCGCGCCGGTCGCCGTCCTCCTCGCGATCGTGGCGGCGAGCGCGCTGTACAAGCCGGCGCTTGAGGGTCCCGGCCAGCCGCTGCCGTACACCGGGCTCGTCGTCTACACGATCGCCGCGCTGTCGCCTCCGTGGAAGCGGCTGGTGACGGGTCTGCTGCTGCTGGTGGTCGCGGTGCCGGTGGGCGAAGAAGCGGGAGGCTGGACGACGGCACGACCGGGCTGCGCGAGGTGTCGGTGTGGGGCAGGACGGGCGGCCGGTGGGGCTACCACGCGGCGATCGCCTCGACCCGTGACGGCGCGCGGACCCTGGTCTACGGCGTCAACTCGACGGGCGCGAAGGGGCAGGACATGAACAGGATCGCGCTGAACGTCATGGTGGCGACCTACGGCGCGCCGACGGCCTGAGTCGCCTCCAGCGCTTCGAGGCGCTTGATCATCCGCCGTACGACGAGCAGCGGGACGATCCCGAAGACGCCGAAGGACATGTCGATGACCGTCCACCAGAAGGGGATGTCGCGGATCGGGCCGCAGATGAGGGCGAGCGGGATGATGCCGGCGCAGGCGATCATGCCGAACTCGATCACCCAGATGTTGCGGACGGGGTCGCGGTAGGGCCCGTAGAAGGCGACGGCGATGACGAGGTGCGCGAAGGCGAGCCAGTCGGTGCCGTAGAGCAGGAAGGGGTACTGCGCACCGGCGACGTCGGTCCCCTGCCGCACCCGCTGGATCCACTCCAGAAGCCCGGGGAACGCGTCGGCGAGGGGCCCGGCCCAGGACGTCAACGCGTCCTCGGCCAGCCGGAGTTCGGTGACGAGCGGAAAGGCGGTGGCCCCGCTGAGCACCAGGCACACGATGAAGACGACCAGCCACACACGGATACGCCGAAGAAGGGCTCCCGCCCCGTTCGCATCGTTCATGACAGCACCCTACGCTCGTCATGAACGCGTTCAAAAACCGGGGTCGGGGTTCAACGCCCGGTCACCTTCCGGGCGATCGCGTGCGTGGCGACGGTCGCGCCCGCGGCCACGGCGAGCCCCGTCACCAGGTCCCTCGCCCGCGTCGGCCGCAGCACGCCGGCCCGCCGCAGCCGCCCGCGCGCCCAGAGCGTGAAGGGCACGACGATCAGCGGCGAGGTCACCGAGCCGGGCGTGTACCCGCGCACGGCGGCGGCCTGCGCCAGGTGGACGAGGCCGTGCAGACCGAAGCCGGTCAGCGCGGCCTGGTAGAAGCCCGACCGGCCACCGGAGCGCTGCCCGGCGACGGCGGCGGAGGCGACCACGGCCCCCATCGCCGCGACGGCCACGGCGAACTCCCGCTCGTCCACGCCCTCCATGACCGTCCAGACGGCCTCGGGCACGTCGGGGAAGCGCTCGCGCAGCTCCGGCAGGTGCTCCCGCAACCACCGGGGTCCGAGGGCGAGCTCCTCGGCGTCGTGCAGCGCCCAGGCCGCGAACAGTCCATATGTCACAGCTGAGTTCATGCCCGGAGAACTCGCGGCGCGATGATCGAGTTCCGTGCCCGCGCCGCCCCGGAAAGCCGGACGGGCGGCCGGGGAAGAACCCCGGCCGCCCGTCCTCGTACCGCCTGGTGACTAGCCCAGGGACGTCATCACGTGCTTGATGCGCGTGTAGTCCTCGAAGCCGTACGCCGAGAGGTCCTTGCCGTAGCCGGACTTCTTGTAGCCGCCGTGCGGCATCTCAGCGACCAGCGGGATGTGGGTGTTGATCCACACGCAGCCGAAGTCCAGGGCCTTCGACATGCGCATCGCGCGGGCGTGGTCCTTCGTCCAGACCGAGGACGCGAGGGCGAACTCGACGCCGTTGGCGAACTCCAGGGCCTGGTCCTCGTCACGGAAGGACTGCACCGTGATGACCGGGCCGAAGACCTCGTTCTGGATGATCTCGTCGTCCTGCTTGAGGCCGGAGACGACGGTCGGGGCGTAGAAGTAGCCCTTGTCGCCGACCCGGTGGCCGCCCGCCTCGACCTTGGCGTGGGCCGGGAGGCGGTCGATGAAGCCGGAGACCTGCTTGAGCTGGTTCTCGTTGTTCAGCGGGCCGTAGAGCACGTCCTCGTCGTCCGGCTGGCCCGTCTTGGTGTCGGCGGCGGCCTTGGCCAGCTGCGACACGAACTCGTCATGGATGGACTCGTGCACGAGGACACGGGTCGCGGCGGTGCAGTCCTGGCCGGCGTTGAAGAAGCCCGCCACCGAGATGTCCTCGACGGCCTTGGCGATGTCGGTGTCCTCGAAGACGACGACCGGCGCCTTGCCGCCCAGCTCCAGGTGGACGCGCTTGACGTCCTTGGAGGCGGACTCGGCGACCTGCATGCCGGCGCGTACCGAACCGGTGATGGAGGCCATCGCCGGCGTCGGGTGCTCGACCATCGCCTTGCCCGTCTCGCGGTCGCCGCAGATGACGTTGAAGACGCCCTTGGGCACGATCTGCCCGATGATCTCGGCGATCAGGACGGTCGACGCGGGGGTCGTGTCGGACGGCTTGAGGACGACCGTGTTGCCCGCGGCGAGGGCCGGGGCGAACTTCCACACGGCCATCATCATCGGGTAGTTCCACGGCGCGACCTGGGCACACACACCCACCGGCTCGCGGCGGATGATCGAGGTCATGCCCTCCATGTACTCGCCGGCGGACTTGCCCTCGAGCATCCGGGCGGCACCCGCGAAGAAGCGGATCTGGTCCACCATCGGCGGGATCTCCTCGCTCGCGGTGAGAGCGGCCGGCTTGCCGGTGTTCTCGACCTCGGCGGCGATCAGGTCCTCGGCGCGCTCCTCGAAGGCGTCCGCGATCTTCAGCAGGACCTTCTGGCGCTCGGCCGGCGTGGTGTCGCGCCAGGCCGGGAAGGCGGCCGCGGCCGCCTCCATGGCGGCGTCGACGTCCGCCTGGCCGGAGAGCGGAGACGTGGCGAAGACCTCGCCCGTGGCCGGGTTGACCACATCGATGGTCCGCCCGTCGGCGGCGTCCCGGAACTCCCCGTTGATGTAGTTACGCAGCCGGCGCAGCTCGGTGGTCACTTGCCACCCCTCCTGTCACGTTCTTGGTCGCACTTCTTCGTGCGGTGTCCCGTTTGCTGAGACACCTCAGCCTAGTCGCTTCCCTGACGCTTTCGACAGGCCCGGCACCCCCCAACTTCGGATTCAGTGTGATCGAGAAGCGAAAACAACGAATTTCATCGCTCTGGGGTTGCCAGACAGACGAGTCTCGGTGCACAGTGAAGTCGTGGCCAGTCAAAGCACGAACTCCAGAACCGGTTCCGGTTCGTCCCCGACGATCGATGCCGTCTCCCTGGCGATCATCGAGCAGCTCCAGGAGGACGGTCGCCGTCCGTACGCCGCGATCGGCAAGGCCGTGGGCCTGTCCGAGGCGGCGGTACGACAGCGCGTCCAGAAGCTGCTCGACCAGGGCGTCATGCAGATCGTCGCCGTCACCGACCCGCTCACCGTGGGATTCCGGCGTCAGGCGATGGTCGGCATCAACGTCGAGGGTGACCTGGACCCGGTGGCGGACGCTCTGACCGCCATGGCCGAGTGCGAGTACGTGGTGATGACCGCGGGCTCGTTCGACCTGATGGTGGAGGTCGTCTGCGAGGACGACGACCACCTGCTGGATGTGATCAACAAGCGCATCCGCACCCTCCCCGGCGTGCGCTCCACGGAGAGCTTCGTCTACCTCAAGCTCAAGAAGCAGACCTATATGTGGGGAACTCGATAATCGTGACCCAGGACCTGTCCAAGACCGCGTACGACCACCTGTGGATGCACTTCACGCGCATGTCGTCGTACGAGAACAACCCCGTGCCGACCATCGTGCGTGGTGAGGGCACCTACATCTTCGACGACAAGGGCAAGCGCTACCTCGACGGTCTCGCGGGTCTCTTCGTGGTCAACGCCGGTCACGGCCGCCAGGAGCTCGCCGAGGTCGCGTACAAGCAGGCCCAGGAGCTCGCGTTCTTCCCCGTGTGGTCGTACGCGCACCCCAAGGCCGTCGAGCTCGCCGAGCGTCTGGCGCACTACGCCCCGGGCGACCTGAACAAGGTCTTCTTCACCACCGGTGGCGGCGAGGCCGTCGAGACCGCGTGGAAGCTCGCCAAGCAGTACTTCAAGCTGCAGGGCAAGCACACCAAGTACAAGGTCATCTCGCGTGCGGTCGCCTACCACGGCACCCCGCAGGGCGCCCTGTCGATCACCGGCCTGCCGGCCCTGAAGGCCCCCTTCGAGCCGCTGGTCCCCGGCGCGCACAAGGTGCCGAACACCAACATCTACCGCGCCCCGATCCACGGCGACGACCCCGAGGCCTTCGGCCGCTGGGCCGCCGACCAGATCGAGCAGCAGATCCTCTTCGAGGGCCCCGAGACCGTCGCGGCCGTCTTCCTGGAGCCGGTGCAGAACGCCGGCGGCTGCTTCCCGCCGCCGCCCGGGTACTTCCAGCGGGTCCGCGAGATCTGCGACCAGTACGACGTGCTCCTCGTCTCCGACGAGACGATCTGCGCCTTCGGCCGCCTCGGCACGATGTTCGCCTGTGACAAGTTCGGCTACGTGCCGGACATGATCACCTGCGCCAAGGGCATGACCTCGGGCTACTCCCCGATCGGTGCCTGCATCGTCTCGGACCGTCTCGCCGAGCCGTTCTACAAGGGCGACAACACCTTCCTGCACGGCTACACCTTCGGTGGCCACCCGGTGTCGTCGGCGGTCGCGATCGCCAACCTCGACATCTTCGACAAGGAAGGCCTGAACCAGCACGTCCTCGACCAGGAGGGCAACTTCTTCGACACCCTGAAGAAGCTGCACGACCTGCCGATCGTCGGCGATGTCCGCGGCAACGGCTTCTTCTACGGCATCGAGCTCGTCAAGGACAAGGTCACCAAGGAGTCCTTCACGGACGAGGAGACCGAGCGCGTGCTCTACGGCTTCCTCTCCAAGGCGCTCTTCGACAACGGCCTGTACTGCCGTGCCGACGACCGTGGCGACCCGGTCATCCAGCTGGCCCCGCCGCTGATCGCGGACCAGGGCACCTTCGACGAGATCGAGGGCATCCTGCGCTCGGTGCTCACCGAGGCGTGGACCAAGCTGTAACGGCCCCTCGGCATCACGCCGCCCTCACGGCGTGACCCCGGCCCGGGTATGCGGCCATCCGAGTGGATGGCCGCGACCCGGGCCGTGTGCTGTCCGTACAAACGGATCTGATTCCTTACGGTGCCCAGTGACCGACAGGCCCGTTTCTTCGTTCCCCCGCACGGGGGAACCCAAGAATCGGATCCGACATCGAGGTGTACGCGATGGCCCCACCGGACAACGACGTGCTCTGGGCGCGTTCTCTGCACTGCACCCTGGGCGGCACGGACGTCCTGACCGGCGTCTCCCTCGGCGTGCGCGAGGGCGAGATCCTGGCCCTGGTCGGCCCGCGCGGCAGCGGCAAGACCACCCTGATGCGCTGTCTGTCGGGTCAGACCCTGGCCCAGCAGGGCGAGGTCTGGTTCAACAGCACCCCCGTGCACACCATGGGGCAGGCGCAGCGCGAGCGGCTGCGCCGGGACCGGTTCGGCTGGATCGACCCCGAACCCGGACTCGTACCCGAGCTGACCGCCTGGGAGAACGCCGCCCTGCCGCTCCTGCTGCGCGGGGTCTCGCACCGGAGCGCGAAGACCTCCGCCCTGGAGTGGCTGGAACGGCTCGACATCGGTACGTGCGCGCGCCGGCGGCCGCATGCGCTGACCCAGTCGCAGCGGCAGCGGATCGCCATCGCCCGCTCCCTGATCACCACCCCCTCGGTGCTCTTCGCCGACGAGCCGACCGCCTCGCTGCACCGCGCCGACGGCGCGCAGGTGCTGCGCACCCTCACCGCCGCGGCCCGCTCGCACCGCATCACCGTCCTGCTCGCCACCCACGACACGGACGTCGCCGGCCTCGCCGACCGCTCGGTCGCCCTGCTCGACGGACGCCGCGTGGGCACCGTGGCTCCGACCACCGGGGCGGAGGGCGTCGCCGCGTGCTCGCTCTCCGTCTAGTCCGCGGGACCCACCCCCTCGTCCTGCTGCGGCGCCTCCTGGTCGCCGCGGCGGCCGCGGGGGTCGGCTTTCTGCTGCTGTGCACGCTGGGGTACGCCGTGGGCCACCCGGACCGGTCGGCCGCCGCGACCCTGCGCCTGCTGTGGTGCCTGATCCCGCTGGCGGCGACCGTGCACTTCGCGGTGGCCGTGGCCCGTACGGATCCCAGCACCCGGCCGCGGCCCGGGCTCTCGGCGGTCGGGCTCGGACCGGCCCGGCTCACGGCGATCGCCGCGGCCTCGACGGCCGTCTCCTGCACGCTCGGCTCGATGGTCGCGCTGCTGTTCTACCTGCATCTGCGCGGGGACATCACCGGGCTGCCGTTCGACGGGGCGGCCGCCGAGCTGCTCGCCGCGGACCAGCCGATCCCGCTCGCCGCCGCGCTCACCCTGCTGGCGATCGCGCCGGTGGCCGCCTCCACGGCCGCCGCGCTCGCGCTGCGGCCGAGGAAGCCCGCCACGGCACCGGCCGAGGGCGCGGAGAAGCCGGCTCCGTCCGGCCTGCCATGGGGCGTGGCGCTGCTCGCCGTGGGCCTCGCCGTGGAGACGTACGCCGGTCAGAGCGGCGGAGGCGGCGGCCTGCCGCTGCCGGGCCGCCTCGGCGGCAGCCCGGCGGGCGTCCTCGCCGGCTGGATCCTCACGGCGCTGGGCCTCGCGATGGCCGGTCCGAGCATCACGCACTGGTGCGGCCGCCTCCTCCAGGCGGTCCGCCCGGGCGCCACCCGGCTCCTCGCGGGCCGCGTCCTGATGGACGAGGCCCGGCGCATCGGGCGCCCGCTCGGCGTGGTCTGCGCGGTGGCCTCGGGCGCCGTCGCGGCCGCGACACTGTACGGATCCGGGCCGGGCGGCTTCGGCCCGCTGACGGGCCTGGGGGCGGCGCTGGTGATGGCCTGCACGACGGCGACGCTGCTGACGGCGGCCCTGGAGTCCAAGCAGTGCCGCACCCACACCACCGAAGCCCTCCTCCGCCTCGGCGCCCCACCCACGGTCCTGCGCACAGCGGCCCTGATGCGCGCGGGCGTCCTGCTGGCGGTGTTCCTCCCGCTGACCTGGCTGGTCGGAGAACTGGCAGCGGTGCCCCTCAGCCGGTGATCCGTCGTGGGCGTTCGTCCCGCTGCGGGGGTCCCCCAGGGCGAAGCCCCAGGGGGAGGGACGGGCGGGCACACGGGACGGCGCCCTGGCATGGCACCCGCACCACGTGGGCCTATCGTGGCCCCATGACCCGCCCCCACGAGCGCGAGATCCACACCCCCACCGAATTCGACGCGGCCGTGAACCGCGGGTCCCTCGTCGGATACCGGATCCAGTCCGTGGACCTCACCGACCACACCTTCGCCCTGCTCTCCGCCCCCACCACCGGCGCCGTCTTCCTCGGCTGCCCCATGCAGCCCGAGGCCGCCGCCAAGGTCCGCGCCGACGGCGCGCTGGTCTTCCCGCCCGTGCCGGACCTGCCGTTCGACCCGTACCGCGCCCGGCTCTACTCCCCCGACGAACTGTTCGACCACGTCCAGGACGAGGGGTACGGGGCGACCCCCGACGCCCTCGCGTACGACTGGTTCCAGCGGACGAAGGCCGACGGCGACATCTTCGCGTCGATGCTCCGCTCCGTCCACGACGACGCGATCTCCGACGCCCTCGACGAACTCCTCGCCGGCGCCCGGGTCGTCGGCGTCATGGGCGGGCACGCGATGGGGCGTGGCACCGACGCGTACGCCGGTGCGGCACGGCTCGGTCGCTCGCTGGCCCGCGCCGGTCTCACCGTGGCGACGGGCGGCGGCCCCGGTGCGATGGAGGCGGCGAACCTCGGCGCGTACGCCGCCCCGCTCGCCGACGCCGTCCTCGACGAGGCGCTCGAACTCCTCGCCAAGGCACCGTCGTTCGTCCCGTCCGTCACCGAGTGGGCGCGCGCCGCGTTCGAGGTGCGGGCGCGGTGGCCGCGGGGCGGCGACTCGGTCGGCATCCCGACCTGGTTCTACGGGCACGAGCCGCCGAACCCGTTCGCCGGCCACATCGCGAAGTACTTCGCCAACGCCACCCGCGAGGACGGCCTGCTCGCCCGCTGCGACGCGGGCGTGGTCTTCCTGCCGGGCGCCGCGGGCACGGTCCAGGAGATCTTCGACGCCACCACCCCGAACTTCTACGAGTCCCGGGGAGAGCCCACCCCCATGGTCCTGGTGAACCGCGCCCACTGGACCGAGCGGCTGCCCGCCTGGCCGCTGCTCCGGGCGCTCGCGTCGGAGCGCCCGATGGCGGCCCGTATCGCCCTGGTCGACTCGGTGGACGAGGCACCGGAGGCCCTGGCGCGCCTGGCGGCCGAACAGGCGTAGGCCCGCCGTCCGCGACCGCGGACGGCGGGCCCGTGCCACCTCGGTGTGCGCGTTACTTCGGCAGCCACGCCTTCCACGTCGACTCGTTGGCGTCGACCCACTTCTTGGCGGCGGCCTCCGGCGACATCTTGTCGCCGGCGATCATCTGGGCGACCTCGTTCTGCTGCTCGGTCGTCCACCTGAAGTTCTTCAGGAACTCGGCCGCCTCGCCGCCGTTCTTGGCGAAGTCGGCGTTGAGGAACTTCTGCAGCGGCGTGTGGGGGTAGGCGCAGGCCACCTTCGCCGGCTCCGCGTCACAGCCCTCCTTGTACTCGGGCAGCTTGACCTCGACCATCTCGACCTGCGCGTTCAGCCACTGCGGGGTCCACCAGTACGTCAGGAAGGGCTTCTTCTCCTTGGCGTACTTCTGGATCGCGGTGATCTGCGCGGCCTCGGAGCCCGCGTAGTTGGTCTTCAGGTCCAGCTTCAGGTTCTTGATGATCGCGTCGTCGTTGGTGACGTAGTCGGGCGAGCCCTCCAGGAGCTCCCCCTTGTCGCCGCTCTCCGCCGTTCTGAAGTCCTTGGCGTACTTGTTGAGGTTCTTCCAGTCCGTGACGTCGGGGTGCGCGTCCGCGAAGTACTTCGGCACGTACCAGCCGATGTGCCCGGTGACGCCGAGGTCGCCGCCCTTGACGACGGTCTTCTTCGTCTCGACGTACTGCTTCTCCTCCTTGGGGTGACCCCAGTCCTCCATGATCGCGTCGATGTCGCCCTTCGACAGCGCGTCCCAGGCGAGGACCTCACCCATCTGCTGGCTCTTGACCGTGTAGCCCAGCTCCTTCTCCAGGATGTGCGCGGCCACGGCCGTGTTGGCCTGCGCGCCGACCCAGGAGGGGACGGTCAGTTTCACGGTCTTGCCCTGGGCTCCGGCGTTCTGGCTCTTGCCGGTGTCCGCGGCGCCGCACGCGCTGAGCGTGAGGACGCCGAGGGCACCCACGACCGCGGTGGCCGTGCGGGTGATGCGGTGGGCTCGGGTCGTACGGGTCGTGTCCATGGTGGTGGTGCTCCTGTGTCTGAGGGGGAAGAAGAGGGGGTGGCGGGCGGTCAGGGGGTGGGCTTGCGCCGCGCCGGCTGCGTGATCCGGTCCAGGACGAGGCCGAGGCACACGATCGCGACACCGGCCGTCATGCCGAGGCCCATCTCGCCGCGGGAGAGGCCCTTGACGACGTCGTAACCGAGCGCGCCGCCGCCGACGAGGCCGCCGACGACGACCACGGCGAGGACAAGCACGACGCCCTGGTTGACGGCGAGCTGGAGCGCGGGCCGGGCAAGCGGCAGCTGGACCTGGAGGATCTGCTGGCGGGTCGAGGCGCCGAGCGAGCGGGCGGCCTCCATCGCCGCCGGTTCGACCTCGCGCATCCCCTGGGTGGTGATGCGGACGACGGCCGGCAGTGCGTACACGACGGCCGCGATGATCGCCGAGGCGCGGGTCACGCCGAAGAGCGCGACCACCGGGATGAGGTACACGAACTGCGGCATCGTCTGCATCGCGTCCAGGACGGGCCGCAGCAGGCGTTCGAGACGCCCGGCCCGGCCGCACAGCACACCCGCGAGCACGCCGGCGAAGAGCGTGAGGACGAGGGCCGCGATCACCTGGGAGAGGGTGTCCAGGGACTTCTCCCAGACGCCGAGGACGCCGATCGCCGCCATGGCGGCCGTCGCGGTCAGCGCCGTGATCCAGCCGCCGACCAGCCGGGCCAGGAGCGCGACCACCAGCAGCAGGGACCACCAGGGCAGCCACAGCAGTCCGTCGCGCAGCGGGTTGAGGATCCACAGCGTGAAGTTCTCGGACCAGACGTCCGTGCCGCCGAGGACCGGCACCCCGGAGGTCAGGTGCGTGGTGACCCAGTCCTGCGCCTGGTTGACGGGGGTGGAGAAATCGACGGTCCAGTCCGCCGGCCAGCTCCTGCCGAGCGCCGTGCCCGCCAGGACGACGGCGCCGACGGCGCCGAGCGCGACCGCCCAGCCGACGCGTCCGTGCAGCGGGCCGCCGCCGGTGGCGCTGCGGCCGATGCGGTCGCCGACCGCCGCGGTCGTACGGTCCAGCCAGACCGCGAGCAGCACGATGGGGATGCCGGCGGCCAGGGCCTTGCCGACGTCGACGGTGGAGAGCGCCGAGTAGACCTCCTCGCCGAGGCCGCCGGCGCCGACGAGCGCGGCGATGACGACCATCGACAGGGCCATCATGATCGTCTGGTTGAGGCCGAGGAGCATCTGCTTGCGGGCGAGCGGCAGCCGGGCGGTCAGCAGCCGCTGGCCGGCGTTCGCGCCGAGCGACGTGGACGCCTCCAGTACGGCGGGGTCGGCGCCGCGCAGGCCGAGCGCCGTGAGCCGGGCCATCGGCGGGGCGGCGTAGATCACCGTGCAGAACAGCGCGGCGGGCGTACCGGTGCCGAAGATCAGTACGAAGGGCAGCAGGTACGCGAACGCGGGCAGCACCTGCATCGTGTCGAGCACCGGTCGCAGCGCCCGGTCGACCCGGTCGGACAGACCGGCGGCGAGGCCGATCAGCACGCCGAGCAGCGCGGCGCAGGTCACGGAGACGATCATCAGCGCGAGGGTGAGCAGCGTCGCGTCCCACATGCCGAGGAGCCCGCAGACGCCGAAGGCGGCCAGCGCGGTCGCCGCGATCTTCAGACCGCGCCGCCCGAGGCCGGCGGCCCGCGAGCCGAGGACACCCACGGCGGCGAGGACACCGAGCCAGCCCATGCCGCTCAGCAGCCGGAAGACGGCGTCGACCGCGTCCGTGGCGGTGTTGGAGAGGTGGAGGAGGAAGTAGAGGAAGAGGGGGTGCGTGTCGCGGTTGTCGATGACCCACTGGTTGGCGTCGTCGAGCGGGGCGGAGACGTCGACCGTGAGCGCGGCGGGCCAGCCGCCGGTGCCCGCGAGGAGCAGCCCCAGCGGCACGAGCACCACCGCGGCGGCGGCGAGCGGCAGGAGCCGGCGGCCGACGCGGTGCTGCAGCAGTCGCCGCTCCGGATGGACCGGTGCGGCGTCGGCCGCCTTCTGTACGGGGGTGGTGACGGCCGCTGTCATGCCGCCGCCTTCCCGGCGGTGACGCCCGCGACGACGGACAGCAGCCCCTCGTGGTCGACGACGCCGAGGCAGCGCCCGTCCTCGACGACGCAGGCCGCCCGGCCACTGCGGACGACGGTCTCGATGGCGGAGACGACGACCGTGTCGGGGGCGAGGGCGCCGGGGTGGTCCGGGCCGCCGCAGTCACCGGCGCGCATGGCGCTCCGGACGGACATGACCTGCTCGCGCGGCACGTCGCGGACGAAGTCCCGTACGTAGTCGTCGGCGGGCGAGCCGACGATCTCCTCGGGGGTGCCGAGCTGCACGATCTTCCCGTCCCGCATGAGCGCGATCCGGTCCCCGAGGCGCAGGGCCTCGCTCAGGTCGTGGGTGATGAAGACCATCGTGCGGCCCTCCTCGCGGTGCAGCCGGACGACCTCGTCCTGCATGTCGCGCCGGATCAGCGGGTCGAGCGCGCTGAACGGCTCGTCGAACAGCAGCACTTCGGGGTCGACGGCGAGGGCGCGCGCCAGTCCGACGCGCTGCTGCTGACCGCCGGAGAGCTGACCGGGCCTGCGCTCCTCCAGGCCTTCCAGGCCCACCTTGGCGACGACCTCGGCGGCCCTCGCGCGCCGCTCGGCGCGGCCCATGCCCTGGATCTCCAGGCCGTAGGCGACGTTGTCGAGGACGGAGCGGTGCGGGAGCAGACCGAAGTGCTGGAACACCATGGAGGCGCGGTGGCGGCGCAGTTCGCGCAGCCGCGTCCTGTCCATGGACAGGACGTCCTCGCCATCGATCTCGACGACGCCGGAGGTCGGCTCGATGAGCCGGGTCAGGCAGCGTACGAGGGTGGACTTGCCGGAGCCGGACAGGCCCATGACGACGAATACCTCGCCCTTGCGCACGTCGAAGGAGACGTCGCGGACGGCGGCGGTGCAGCCGGTGCGCTCGCGTAGTTCGGCGGGGGAGAGTCCGGCGTGCTCGGAGCCGGGGATCCGCTCGGCCTTCGGTCCGAAGACCTTCCACAGGCCGCGTACGGAGAACACGGGCGGCTGCGACTGCTCGTTCGGATTCGTCGGCTCGGCGTTCGTCGGCTCGGCGTTCGTCGGCTCGGCGTTCGTCGGCTCGGCGTTCGTCGGCTCGGGGTTCGTCGGTTCGGGGTTCATCGGGTCGGCACCTCCAGGAGGTCGGCGCATTTCTCGCCGACCATCAGCACCATGACCATCGGGTTCACGGCGGGCATGGTGGGGAACACGGACGCGTCGGCGATCCGGATGCCGTCGAGGCCCCGCACCCGCAGGTCCGGGGAGACCACGGCGCCTTCGTCCTCCGCCTCACCCATGCGGCAGGTGCCGGCGGGGTGGTAGACGGTGTGGGCGACCTGGCGGGCGTACGCGCTGAGTTCCTCGTCGCCGGTCACCTCGGGCCCGGGGCAGACCTCGCGCTTCAGCCAGCCGGCGAGCGGCTCGGTCTTGGCGATCTCGCGGGCGATGCGGATGCCGTCGACGAGGGTGCGGCCGTCGTAGTCGTCCTCGTCGGTGAAGTAGCGGAAGTCCAGCGCGGGCTTCACCTCGGGGTCGGCGCTCGTCAGGTAGAGGCGGCCGCGGCTGCGCGGCTTGGGGATGTTCGGCGTCATCGACACGCCGTGGGCGGGGCGTTCGTAGCCGATCCGCTCCGGGTTGTCGGTGAACGGGATCTGGTAGAAGTGGAACATCAGGTCCGGGCCCTGGAATTCGGGGTCGCGGCGGACGAAGAGCCCGGCGTCGCTGTCCATGGCCGAGTTCTCGGGGATGGGTCCGTTCGTCTCCCAGACGATGACCGACTCGGGGTGGTCGAGGAGGTTCTCGCCGACACCCGGCAGGTCGTGGACGACGGGGATGCCGAGGGCCTCCAGGTCCCGCTTCGGTCCGACGCCGGAGTGCAGCAGCAGCCGCGGGGTGTCCACGGCGCCCGCGCAGACGATGACTTCGCGCCGCGCCTGGACGAGCCGCTCCGTGCCGTCCTTGGTGCGGACATGGACGCCGCGCGCCCGGGCGCCTTCGAACTCCAGCCGGTACGCCCAGGTCTCCAGCATCAGGTGGAGGTTGGCGCGCTCGTCCATGACGGGGTGGAGGTACGCGACGGAGGCGGAGGAGCGCTTGTTGTCCTCCGGGTGGTACGCGAGGTCGAAGAAGCCGGCGCCCTCGTGGAACGGCTTCTTGTTGAAGCCCTCGACGCGCGGCACGCCGAGCGCCGTCCGCGCGGCGTCGACGAAGTCGCGGGCGATCGCGTTCCGGTCCTTCTCGTCGACGGGGACGATGTTGTTGAGGAGCTTGTCGTAGTACGGGTCCATGGCGGCCGCGCCCCAGCCGTCGGCCCCGGCGTCCGCCCACTCGTCCCAGTCGGACGGCAGCGGCTTGAACGCGATGAGCGTGTTGTGCGACGAGCAGCCGCCGAGCACGCGCGCGCGGCTGTGCCGGATGTGGGAGTTGCCGCGCGGCTGCGCGGTGGTGGGGTAGTCGTAGTCGAGCTCGCCGCCGAGGAGGCCGAGCCAGCGGCGCAGGGTCAGCACCTCGGGCCGGTCGACGTCGGACGGGCCGCCCTCGATGACGGCGACGGTGACGCCGGGGTCGGCGGTGAGGCGGTGGGCGATGACGGAACCGGCGGTGCCGCCGCCGACGACGACGTAGTCGTACGTGTCGGTGTCCGTGGAGTGCGTGGTGTTCTTCGTGTTCAGGGTGTTGCCCATGTTTCTCTCTCCCCCAGGTCAGCCCGCGAACCAGCGCACGGGGCGCGGGGCGAGGTTCTGGTAGACGTGCTTGGACTCGCGGTACTCGGCGAGTCCCGCCGGGCCCAGCTCGCGGCCGATGCCGCTCTTGCCGAACCCGCCCCACTCCGCCTGCGGGAGGTAGGGGTGGAAGTCGTTGATCCAGACGGTGCCGTGGCGCAGCCGCCCCGCCACCCGGCGCGCCCGTCCGGCGTCGGCGGTCCAGACGGCGCCGGCCAGCCCGTACTCCGTGTCGTTGGCGAGGGCGACGGCCTCCTCCTCCGTACGGAACGTCTCGACGGTGAGGACCGGGCCGAAGACCTCTTCGCGCACGACCCGCATGGAGCGGTGGCAGCGGTCCAGGACGGTCGGGCGGTAGAAGTAGCCGTCGCCGTACGCCTCGCCGCGGGGGCGTTCGCCGCCCGCGCGCAGTACGGCGCCCTCGGCGAGGGCGGAGGCGACGTACTCCTCGGTCCTCTCGCGCTGCCGCGCCGAGACGAGGGGACCGCATTCGACACCCTTGTCGGTGCCCCGGCCGATGCGGATCTTCTCGGCGCGGCGGGCGAGTTCGGCGACGAACCGCTCGCGCAGCGACTCCTCGACGATGAGCCGGGAGCCGGCCGAGCAGACCTGGCCGCTGTGGATGAACGCGGCGTTGAGTGCCTGGTCGACGGCGGTGTCGAAGCCCTCTTCGGTGGCGCAGGCGTCGGCGAAGACCACGTTGGGGTTCTTGCCGCCCAGTTCGAGGGCGACCTTCTTGACGGAGTCGGCGGCGGCGCGCATCACCTTCGTACCGCTGGCGAGTCCGCCGGTGAACGACACGAGGTCGACGTCCGGGTGCTCGGACATGCGGGCGCCGACGGGGTCTCCGGCGCCGGTGACGAGGTTGGCGACCCCGGCGGGGAGTCCGGCTTCCACGAGCAGCCTGATGAGGGCGACGGTGGTGAGCGGGGTGATCTCGCTCGGCTTGAGGACGAAGGTGTTGCCCGCGGCGAGCGCCGGGGCGATCTTCCAGCTGGCCTGGAGCAGGGGGTAGTTCCAGGGGGTGATCAGGGCGCAGACCCCGACGGGCTCGTGGACGACCACGCTGTGGACGTCCGGGGTCCCGGCGTCGACGACCCGGCCGCCGCTCTCGTTCACGACGAGGTCGGCGAAGTAGCGGAAGGCGTCGGTGACGCAGTCGACGTCGACGCGCCCCTCTTCCAGGGTCTTGCCCGCGTCGCGGCTCTCCAGCAGCCCGATCGCCTCACGATCGCGCTGCAACAGGTCCGCGACGCGGCGCAGCAGTGCCGCCCGCTCCGCGACGGGCGTCGTCGGCCACTCGCCCCGGCCGTTGCCGAACGCCTCGACGGCGGCGGCGATCGCGGCGTCGGTGTCCTCGACCCCGCCCTCCGCGACGATCGCGAGGGTGGTGGCGTCGGCGGGGTCGAGGACGGCGCGCGTGGCACCGGCGGCGGCGGGGCGCCACAACCCGCCCACATGGATGGTGTGTTGTTCTGACACGTCGCTTCTTGCCTTCATTCCCTGGGTGGTCCATACCGGTGGTGACCGGCGGCCCGGGCCCCTGCCCCCAGGTGTCGAAAACATGCGCGAAAGTGGCGTTCCTCACTCCCCGCTCCCCCGAGTGCCCCCACGCCCGAGGCAACGCCGGTCCCCGATCCCACGTCTGCCAGGGCGGCGGGACGAACCGGACCCGCCTCTGCTCTCCCCCCTCTTCGAACGGAGCCACTCGGTGCTCATAGGACTGCTGACCGCGGTCGCCGCCTCGGTCTGTTACGGCACGGGCTCGGTCCTCCAGGCCGTCGGCTCCCGCAAGTCCGCCCGCAGGGAGGCGGCCGCGGCCGGACAGGTCACCGACCATGGCGGGCCTAGCCTGTCGTCGACCGCGAAGGCGGCGATGACCTGGGAATTCATCGTCGGCACGGTCCTGGACTTCGTCGGCTTCGGCCTCGGCGCGCTCGCGGCACGCATGCTGCCGCTGTTCCTCTCCCAGACGGTGATCAGCGCGAATCTGGTCATCACCGCGGTCCTCAGCGTCCGGCTGCTCGGCATCCGGCTCACCCGCGCGGAGTGGACCTCGATCGGCGTCGTCTGCTCGGCCCTGGTGCTCCTGGCGAGCGCGGCGGGCCCCGAGGGCAGCGGGCACACCCCGGTCTCCACGCACTGGTGGCTGCTGGCGATCTCCCTGCTCCTGATGGTGGGCGGCACCGTCGTCGTACGGCTCCTTGGCGCCCGCGCGGCGATCCTGGCCGGTCTGCTCTCGGGGCTCGGCTTCGGCGCGCTCGGGGTCGGCGTCCGGATCCTCGACGGCATCGACCCGTTCGACCTCGGCACACTCCTCACGGACCCGGCGCTGTACGCGATCCTCGTCGCCGGGACCGGCGGGATGTACCTGCACACCGTCGCGCTCCAGATCGGCTCGGTGAACGGCGCGACGGCGGCGCTCGTGGTCGGCGAGACCGTGCTCCCCGGCATGATCGGGGTGTGGTGGCTGGGCGACGCCTCCCGCCCGGGCTTCGCCTGGCTCGCGGTGACCGGCTTCGTCCTGGCGGTCGCCGGCGCGGTGGCGGTGGCCTGGTTCGGCGCGCCGGAGGGCCACGGGGCGGAGGGGGCGGGCGGGCCGGAGACCGAGTCCGCGCCCGAGGGCGAGACGGGCCACGGGGACGCGGCGGCGCCCGCCCCGCAGACCGGCTCCCCGGCCCTGCGCTAGGCCGGGCCCCCGGCCTCCGCGCGCGGCCACGGCCGCCCGTACGCCTCGCGTACCACCCGCACTCGGCCGCGCGGCGGAGGGTGTCCCGCCGGCCGGGTGACGACCCGCCCGCCTGCGGCCGGGACGCTCGTCCCATGACCCTGAAGACTTCTCTCTCCACCTGGCCGGCCTGGGCGGGGCGCGCCGCGCTCGTCTGGTCCGTGCTGTACGCCACGGGCGCGGCGGCCGCGGCGCTCGCCGGGCCCGCGTTCGGCTACGCGCTGCTCGGCAGGGGGACGGGCACGGCCGCGGAGGCGACGGCGGCGGGACTGTACGGGGCCGCCGCCCTCCTCGCGTACGCGATGCTGCGCCGCCCCGGCCGCAGGTGGCCGCACCGGGCCGCCTGGGCGGTCGTCGTCCTCTGTCTGACCTCGGGCTTCACCTTCCTCCTCAGCCCGACCCACCTGCTGTTCTTCCTGTCGCGGAACCAGCCCCCGATCGACTGGGCGTCCTGGGCGAACCAGGGCGTGGCGGTGCTCGGCGCGGTGCTGTGGGGCTGTGCCCTCCTCGCGTACCGCCGTCGGACGCTCGGCACGTGCCCGCACTGCGGCGGGCGCTCCGGCACGCCGTCCGACCTGCCCCCGGACACCCGGGCGGGCCTCGTCGCGGTCGCGGCCCTCGTTCCGTACGCGGCGCTGAAGACGGCCTGGGCCCTGGGCCTGACGCCCGGCTTCACCGGTGAGGGCCGTCCCGGCGCCGATCCCCGGTACACCAGCGATCTGGGGCTGTGGCTGTACGACCACGGCGTCGACGTCACCGCCGTGCTCGCCGTGATCGGCATGGTCCTGGCCCTCGCCCTGACCCGCCCCTGGGGCCGCCGGCTCCCCCGTATGCCGCTGCTGGCCCTGGGGTGGGCGGGCGCGGGGGCGCTCGTCCCGTTCGGCGTGTTCCTTGCGGTGATGGGCGTCCTGGCGTGGACGGGCGTGATCGATCTCGGCATGGGCGACCACGCACCCTGGGTGGTGGTGGTCGCCTACGGCGGTTTCTCCCTCTACGGACTCGCACTGGGCCGGGCGACCCGCTCCTACCAGCGGGCGACCCGCAAGGTGTGCGTCCGGTGCCGAGGGGGCCTCTAGTCCCCCGCCAGCACCACGACCTCCTCGGCCTCGAACGTCACCCCGACCTCCGCGCCTTCCTCCGGCGCGCCCCTCAGCGGGCACTCCGCCTCCAGGGCGGGGCCCTCGACCGGGCGGAGGAGGACGGCGACGTGGGTGCCGCGGAAGGTGCGGGCCTCGACCGTGCAGGCCAGGCCGTCCGCCGGGGCTCCGAGGCGCACGCCGCCCGGGCGTACGAGGAGCTTCGCCTCGCCCTGGGGGGAGCCGTCCGGCACCGGGATCTTGCCCCACGCCGTGTCCGCGGCGCCGCCACTGACGGTCCCCGCCACCACGTTGTCGAAGCCGAGGAAGCGGGCCACGAACTCGGAGACCGGCCGCTGCCAGACCTCCAGCGGTGTCCCGGACTGGGCGATCTTGCCGTCCCGCATCACCACGACCCGGTCGGCGAGCGCGAACGCCTCCCCCTGGTCGTGGGTGACGGCGAGCACGGTCGTGCCCAACTGTCCGAAGAGCCGGCGCAGTTCGACCACGAGCCGCTCCCGCAGTCCGCGGTCGAGCTGTCCGAGCGGCTCGTCCAGCATCAGCAGCCGGGGCCGCGGGGCGAGCGCGCGGGCGAGGGCCACGCGCTGCTGCTCACCGCCGGAGAGCGAGGCGACGGCCCGCCGCCCGGCCCCCGGCAGTCCGACGAGCTCCAGCAACTCCCGTACCCGCTCTTCTCGTTCGCCCTTGGCGCGCCATGGGGCCTCCCCGGGCCCGCCAGGGCCGAGGGGACGCATGCGCAGCCCGAAGGCGACGTTGCCGCCCACGTCCCGCTGCGGGAAGAGCTGGTGGTCCTGGAACATCAGGCCCACCCCGCGCCGGTGCACCGGCACCCCGGCCTGGTCGGCGCCGCCGAGCAGCACCCGGCCGCCGTCCAGCCTCTGCAGTCCGGCGACGGCCCGCAGCAGCGTGGACTTTCCACTGCCGCTCGGCCCGAGCACGCACACGATCTCGTGCTCGGCGACCTCCAGGTCCACCGAGTCCAGCACGGCCCGCTCCCCGAACCGTACGGTCGCGTCCTCGATCGTCAGCATCGGCATCGACATGGGCATCGACATCAGAACTCCCCGGAGGTCCGGTCGGTGCGGAGCCGTTCGAGCAGCAGCAGAGCCACCGCGCACACCACCATCAGAATCGTCGAAAGGGCCATGGCCTGGCCGTAGTTGAGCTCGCCGGGCCGGCCGAGGAGGCGGGCGACGGCGACCGGCAGCGTCGGGTGGTCGGGCCGGGCGATGAAGACGGTAGCGCCGAACTCGCCCAGCGACACGGCGAAGGCGAACCCGGCCGCGATGAGCAGCGCCCGCCGCACCAGTGGCAGGTCGACCTCGCGCCAGGCCCGCAGCGGCGAAGCGCCGAGCACGGCCGCGGCCTCCCGCAGCCGCTCGTCGACCGCCCGCAGCACGGGCAGCATCGTCCGTACGACGAAGGGGACGCCGACCAGCGCCTGCGCGAGCGGCACGAGGATCCAGCTCGCCCGCAGGTCGAGCGGCGGCTCGTCCAGGGTGATGAGGAAGCCGAAGCCGACGGTGACGGCGGAGACCCCGAGCGGCAGCATCAGCAGCGCGTCGAAGCCGCGCACGAGCCGCCCGGCCCGCCGGGTGAGGGCCGCCGCCGCGAGGCCGCCGATGACGAGGGCGATGGCGGTGGCGACCAGCGCGTACTGGAGCGAGTTCCGGATCGTGTCCGCCATGGGCACGAGGAAGGTGCCGGAGGGGTCCACCGACTGCAGGGCCCGGTAGTAGTCGAGCCCGTACCCCTCGGGGGTGTCGAAGGACCGCTCGACGAGCACACCGAGCGGCAGCACGAGCAGCAGCACGATGGAGACGAGGACGCCCCCGAAGAGCACCCACTGCCCGGCGCCCCTGGGGCGGCGCGAGGTCTGTTCGGGCGCGACGAGCTTGAGCGCCGTCTCCCGCCGGCGCACGGTCCGGGCGTGCACGGCGAGGACCGCGCCGACGGCCACGAACTGGACCATCGTGAGCACGGCGGCCGTCGTCAGGTCGAAGCGGTCGACCGTCTGCCGGTAGATCTCCGTCTCCAGGGTGGAGTACGCCGGTCCGCCGAGGATCTGGACGACGGCGAAGGATCCGGCGGTGAAGAGGAACACCATCAGCGCGGCCGCGGCGACCGACGGGCCGAGCGCGGGCAGGGTCACGGTCCGCCAGGCGGTCCACCGGGAGGCGCCCAGGACCCGGGCGGCCTCCTCCTGGCGCGGGTCGAGCTGCGCCCACAGGCCGCCGACGGTCCGTACGACGACGGCGTAATTGAAGAACACATGGGCGAGGAGGATCGCCCAGACGGTGGTGTCGAGGCGGACGCCCCACAGCTCGTCGAGGAGCCCGCCGCGCCCGACGAGCGCCAGGAACGCCGTGCCGACCATGACGGTCGGCATCACGAAGGGGACGGTGACGACCGCGCGCAGCAGCCCCTTGCCGGGGAAGTCGAAGCGCGCGAAGACGTACGCCCCGGGCAGCGCGATCACCAGGGTCAGCGCGGTGGAGGCGAGCGCCTGCCACAGCGTGAACCAGAGGACGTCGAGGATCTCCGGCCGGCTGAGCGTCTCGCCGAACCGGCCGAACTGCCACGCCCCGTCGACCCTGAGCCCGCGCTCGACGATCGAGGCGACGGGCCAGGCGAAGAACAGCGCGAAGAAGGCGACGGGCACGACCATCAGGCCGAGCCGCGCCGCGCTTCCCCTGCGGTCGGGAACTACTTCAGAACGAGCGACGACCACTGCTGGATCCACTGGTCACGCTTCTCGGCGATCTTCTCGGGAGCCATGGTCCGCGGCTTGTCGATCACGACCCCGTGCTTCGTGAAGAGCTCCGGGAGGGTGGCGTCGGTGGCCACCGGGTTGACGAACATCTGCAGCGGCATGTCGTCCTGGAACTTCTTGGAGATCAGGAAGTCGATCAGCTTCTTGCCGCCCTCGGGGTTCTTCGCCCCGTTCAGCAGGCCCGCGTACTCGGTCTGCCGGAAGCAGGTGCCGGTGGAGACGCCGGTGGGCGCGACGGTCGGCTGCGGCTCGGAGTAGAGCACCTCGACCGGCGGGCTGGAGGCGTACGAGACGACCAGCGGCCGGTCCCCCTTGGCCTTCTTGCCGCCGGCGGAGCCGGAGAACTCCTGGTTGTAGGCGAGCTCCCAGCTGTCGACGGTCTTCACGCCGTTGGCCTTGAGCTTCTTCCAGTAGTCCTGCCAGCCCTCGTCCCCGTACTGGGCGGCGGTGCCGAGCAGGAAGCCGAGGCCCGGGGAGGAGCGCTCGGGGTTCTCGACGACGAGCAGGTTCTTGTACTCGGGCTTGGCCAGGTCGTCGAAGGTCTGCGGCGGGCTGAGCTTCTTGTCGGCGAAGTACTTCTTGTCGTAGTTGACGCAGATGTCGCCGGTGTCGATCGGGGTGACCCGGTGCTCCTGGTCGCTCTGGACCGCGGCCGGGATCCGGTCCGTGCCCTTCGCCTCGTACGGGACGAAGATCCCGTTGTCGAGCGCGCGGGAGAGCAGGGTGTTGTCGACGCCGAAGAAGACGTCGCCCTGCGGGGAGCCCTTGGTGAGGATCTCCTTGTTGACGGCCTCGCCGGCGTCGCCGCTCTTCAGCACCTTGACGGTGAAGCCGGTCTGCCGGGTGAACTCCGCCAGGACCTCCTTGGAGGCGGCGAAGGAGTCGTGGCTGACGAGGGTGACGGTCTTGGGGGCCGGGCCGTCGGCCGCCTTCTCCCCGGATCCGCCACAGGCGGCGAGGGTGGTGACCCCCAGCGCGGCGACGATCGCCGCTGCGCCCATCTTCTTGGTGCTCACTGGAATTCCTCCTGGGTATGTCCAGGAAGAGACGCGGCCCTGCCCGCGGCCACGGCCGCGGGCAGGGCGCTACAGCTCGAGTAACGACCGAACTTCCTACCCAGAATGACCTGGGCGAGGTTCAGAGGGTCTGCGGCCTGACGGTGCCGCACTCTCAGCGCTGTGGCGCTCCCCTGTCGGAATATGCATATGTTCGAGCTCAGACTACAAGGTCAGCGTTCCGACGCCGCCAGCTGTCCACAGGCGCCGTCGATCTCCTGACCGCGGGTGTCGCGGACGGTCACCGGGACGCCGTGGGAGGCGATGGCCTCGACGAACGCCTTCTCGTCCTCGGGACGGGAGGCGGTCCACTTGGAGCCGGGCGTGGGGTTCAGCGGGATCAGGTTGACGTGCACCCGCTTGCCCTTGAGGAGCCGCCCGAGGAGGTCGCCCCGCCAGGCCTGGTCGTTGATGTCCCGGATGAGGGCGTACTCGATGGAGATCCGGCGCCCGGACTTCTCGGCGTACTCCCAGGCCGCGTCGAGGACCTCACGGACCTTCCAGCGCGTGTTGACGGGCACGAGCGTGTCGCGCAGCTCGTCGTCGGGCGCGTGCAGGGAGACGGCGAGACGGCACTTGAAGCCCTCGTCGGCAAAGCGCAGCATCGCGGGCACGAGACCGACGGTGGAGACGGTGATCCCGCGCTGGGAGAGCCCGAGCCCGTCCGGCTCGGGATCCGTCAGCCGCCGGATCGCGCCGACGACCCGCTTGTAGTTGGCGAGCGGCTCACCCATGCCCATGAACACGATGTTGCTGAGCCGCGCCGGCCCTCCCGGGACCTCGCCGTCGCGCAGCGCGCGCATGCCGTCGACGATCTGGTGCACGATCTCGGCGGTCGACAGGTTCCGGTCGAGCCCGGCCTGGCCGGTGGCGCAGAACGGGCAGTTCATTCCGCAGCCCGCCTGCGAGGAGATGCACATGGTGACCCGGTCCGGGTACCGCATCAGCACGGACTCGACGAGCGTGCCGTCATGCAGCTTCCACAGCGTCTTACGGGTGGTGTCGTCGTCGCACGAGATGTGCCGGACCACGGACATCAGATCGGGCAGCAGCTCCCCCTGCAGCTTCTCTCGCGAGGCGGCGGGGATGTCGGTCCACTCGGCGGGGTCGTGGGCGTACCGCGCGAAGTAGTGCGTGGACAGCTGCTTGGCGCGGAACGGCTTCTCGCCGATCGCGGCGACGGCTTCCTTGCGCTCGGCGGGCGTGAGGTCGGCGAGGTGCCGCGGCGGCTGCTTGGCTCCGCGGGGGGCGACGAAAGTGAGTTCTCCGGGCTTGGGCATGGTGCTACCAGTGTCGCAGAGAGATGAGGAAGGGCTCGCCGCCCTGGGGATACCCCCTGCCCCGAAGGGGCCAGGGGGGCGGGACGACGAGCCCTTGCAGCCTCACACGGCCTCGAACAGCGAGGTCAGGCCGTACCGACGAAGATCACGAACAGCAGCCAGACCACCGGCGCGGTCGGCAGGAGCGAGTCCAGCCGGTCCATGATGCCGCCGTGGCCCGGGAGCAGCGTGCCCATGTCCTTGATACCGAGGTCACGCTTGATCATCGACTCGCCGAGGTCGCCGAGCGTCGCGCTCGCCGCCACCGCGAGACCGAGCAGCAGGCCCTGCCACCACGTGCCGTCGTCGATCATGAACTGCATGCAGAGCGCGCCCGCCGCCATCGCGAAGGTGACGGCACCGAGCAGACCCTCGCGGGTCTTGCCGGGGCTGATCCGCGGCGCCAGCTTGTGCTTCCCGAAACGCCAGCCGACCGCGTACGCGCCGGTGTCGCTGACCACGGTCAGCACCAGGAACGTGAGCACCCGCTGCGGACCGTCGTCGGCGGTGAGCATCAGCGCCACGAACGTCGCCAGGAACGGCACGTAGAACGCGGCGAAGACGCCTGCCGTGACGTCCTTCAGATAGCCCTCGGGAGGCTCCGTCATACGCCACACGAGCACCGCGAGAGCGGTCAGGGCCATGGCGACCCAGGCCCCCTCGGCACCCCGGACATATCCGGCGACGACCATCGCCGCGCCGCCGACCGCGAGCGGGACGAGCGGCGCCTTGATGCCCTTGCGCTCCTGAAGACGGGAGGTGAGCTCCCACAGACCGACCACGACGGCGACCGCTATCACGCCGACGAACGCGGCCTTCCAGATGAACAGCGACGCGATGATGACGGCACCCAGCCCGACGCCAACCCCTATGGCCGCGCCCAGGTCGCGCCCCGCGCTCTTCTTCTGCGGAGCCGACGGGGCGGGCTGGGACGGGCTGGACATGGGCTCCTGCGGGTGCTCGTTCGGCGTCTCGTCACGGAACAGGGGACCGCTCTGCTGAGCGGCCCCCCGGTCGTGGTCGTCCTGATGATCGCCGGCGGGGACGTCGGGCACGATGGGCATGGGCCGAGTCTGCGCCGCCTGTAGCCCATCGTATGCGGGACCCGCCGGGGCAGGCCCCTGGTCGGGCCCCCAGTAGCCGGAACCGGCCGGGGCCCCCCAGGAAGAGTCGTTCATCAGACCTCGAGCAGCTCGGCTTCCTTGTGCTTGAGCAGCTCGTCCACCTGCGCGACGTACTTCGCGGTGGTGTCGTCGAGCTCCTTCTCGCCGCGGCGGCCCTCGTCCTCGCCGACCTCGCCGTCCTTGACCAGCTTGTCGATGGTCTCCTTGGCCTTGCGGCGCACGGACCGGATCGAGATCTTCGAGTCCTCGGCCTTGCTCTTGGCGACCTTGATGTACTCGCGGCGGCGCTCCTCGGTGAGCTCCGGGAACACCACACGGATGATGTTGCCGTCGTTGCTCGGGTTGACGCCGAGGTCCGAGTCACGGATCGCCTGCTCGATGTTGCGCAGCGCGCTCTTGTCGAACGGGGTCACCACGGCCATGCGCGGCTCGGGAACCGAGAACGACGCCAGCTGATTGATCGGCGTGATCGCACCGTAGTAGTCGGCCACGATCTTGTTGAACATCGCCGGGTGCGCACGGCCGGTGCGGATCGCGGCGAAGTCCTCCTTGGCGACCACGACGGCCTTCTCCATCTTCTCCTCGGCCTCGAGGAGGGTCTCTTCGATCACCACTTGCTCCTGCGTGTCGTCGCGTCTTGTCCTGCACGGTGTACGACCGGCAGGGCTCTGTCCATCCCCTCGCGGGGCGGTCCCCGGTTTCAGGCTCAGGCCCGGGTGCCCTGGTCGCTCACGAGAGTGCCGATCTTCTCACCCTTCACCGCGCGCGCGATATTGCCCTCGGCGAGCAGTTCGAAGACGAGGATCGGAAGGTTGTTGTCACGGCACAGGGTGATGGCGGTGGCGTCGGCGACCTTGAGGTCGCGGGAGAGCACCTCGCCGTACTCGAGCGCGTCGAACTTCACCGCGTCGGGGTTGCTCTTCGGGTCGGAGTCGTAGACCCCGTCCACGCCGTTCTTGCCCATGAGCAGGGCCTCGGCGTCGATCTCCAGGGCACGCTGGGCGGCCGTGGTGTCGGTGGAGAAGTACGGCATGCCCATACCGGCACCGAAGATGACCACGCGGCCCTTCTCCAGGTGGCGCACGGCGCGCAGCGGGATGTACGGCTCCGCGACCTGACCCATGGTGATGGCGGTCTGGACGCGGGAGTCGATGCCCTCCTTCTCCAGGAAGTCCTGGAGGGCGAGGCAGTTCATGACGGTGCCGAGCATGCCCATGTAGTCGGAGCGCGCCCGGTCCATGCCGCGTACCTGCAGCTCGGCGCCGCGGAAGAAGTTGCCGCCGCCGATCACGACCGCGATCTCCGCTCCGTCGCGTACGACCGCCGCGATCTCGCGCGCGATCTTGTGCACGACGTCGGGGTCGACGCCGAGACCGCCGCCGCCGGCGAATGCCTCACCGGACAGCTTCAGCATGAAGCGGCCGGCCTTATTGCCGTGGATGTCGTCGCCCTGAGCGGCGTCCTGATTCATGGAGATCTCCTCGTGCACATACGACGAAGGCCATTGCCGGTGGGTCCTTGCGGTTTCCCCTACGGCAATGGCCTCCTCGTCAGATCTGCGGTCGTCCTACGCGAACGCGGACAACTGCTTCAGACCCTACCGGGGTCCGGTGTCCGTTGCGTACGGACTCAGATGCCGACCTTGATGCGCGTGAAGCGCTTCAGGGTGACACCGGCCTCGTCCAGAACCTTCTGGACGGACTTCTTGTTGTCCAGCGCGTACGGCTGGCCGAGCAGCGTGGCGTCCTTGAAGAAGCCGTTGACGCGACCCTCGACGATCTTCGCGATCGCGGCCTCGGGCTTGCCCTCGGCGCGGGTGGTCTCCTCGGCGATGCGACGCTCGGACTCGACGACCTCGGCCGGGACGTCCTCACGGGTGAGGTACTTCGGCGCGAAGGCGGCGATGTGCTGCGCGATGCCCTTGGCGACCTCGGCGTTCTCCTTGTCGAACTCGACGAGAACACCGATCTGCGGGGGCAGGTCCGGCATGGTGCGGTGCATGTACGCGGAGACGTAGCCGTCGGCGTACTGCGCGAAGCGGTCCAGGACGATCTTCTCGCCGAGGTTGGCGTTGGCCTCGTCGACGTACGCCTGCACGGTCTTGCCGGGCTCGATCTCGGAGGCGAGCAGGGCCTCGAGGTCGGCCGGGGAGGTGGCGGCGACGTGGGCGGCGAGCGCGGTGGCGACGGCCTGGAACTTGTCACCCTTGGCGACGAAGTCCGTCTCGCACTTCAGCTCGACGAGGACACCGGAGGTGTTGTCGCCGGAGATGAGGGAGACGACGGCGCCGTTCTCGGCAGAGCGGCCCTCGCGCTTGGCGACGCCCTTCTGGCCCTTGATGCGCAGGGCCTCGACGGCCTTGTCGACGTTGCCGTCGGCCTCGTCCAGAGCCTTCTTGCAGTCCATCATGCCGGCGCCGGTGAGCTCACGGAGCTTCTTGACGTCAGCGGCGGTGTAGTTCGCCATGAGTCTGAGTTTCTCTCTCGAAGTCTGAAAGATCTACGGGTGAACGGCGGGGGCCTTGTGAGCCCCCGCCGCCATCATCCGAACGTGCGGAAGATCAGGCCTGCTCGGCGTCCGCGGCCGGAGCCTCGGCGGCAGCCTCAGCGGCCGGGGCCTCGGCCTCGGCAGCGGCCTCGGCCGGCTTCTCGGCCTCGTCAGCCTTCTTCTCACCCTCGAGCAGGTCGCGCTCCCACTCGGCGAGCGGCTCGCCCGCGGCCTTCTCGCCCGGCTTCTGGTCGCCGGTCGCGGCGCCGGAACGGGCGATGAGGCCCTCGGCGACGGCGTCGGCGATCACACGGGTGAGCAGGGTGACGGAGCGGATCGCGTCGTCGTTGCCCGGGATCTTGTAGTCGACCTCGTCGGGGTCGCAGTTGGTGTCGAGGATCGCGACGACCGGGATGTGGAGCTTGCGCGCCTCACCGACGGCGATGTGCTCCTTCTTGGTGTCGACGATCCAGACGGCGCTCGGCACCTTCTGCATCTCGCGGATACCACCGAGGGTCTTCTCCAGCTTGGCCTTCTCGCGGGAGAGGACCAGGAGCTCCTTCTTGGTGAGGCCGGAGGCGGCCACGTCCTCGAAGTCGATCTGCTCGAGCTCCTTGAGGCGCTGCAGACGCTTGTAGACGGTGGAGAAGTTGGTGAGCATGCCACCGAGCCAACGCTGGTTGACGTACGGCATGCCGACACGCGTCGCCTGCTCGGCGATGGCCTCCTGGGCCTGCTTCTTCGTACCGACGAACATGATGGAGCCGCCGTGGGCGACGGTCTCCTTGACGAACTCGTAGGCGCGGTCGATGTACGACAGCGACTGGAGCAGGTCGATGATGTAGATGCCGTTGCGCTCCGTGAAGATGAAGCGCTTCATCTTCGGGTTCCAACGACGGGTCTGGTGACCGAAGTGGACGCCGCTCTCCAGCAGCTCCCGCATCGTGACGACGGCCATGGCCGTATCTCCTTGAGTTTCTCGGTTATGTCCTGACGCCCCGACGCGCCATGCCACGAGGGACCGAAAAGGCGCTGCCACGACTTTTGAGGGTGGTGGCGGGGCGTGCGAAGTCGACCCGGTGACCCGGATCGCCATAGGAAGTGTACGGGACCCCGGGGGTGCCGGGTGACGGCGCCGTCCACAACCGGCCGGTATTCCACAGATATCGACCATGATCCGCACGAACCGGACGCCTACGGGACCGTGTCGTCATGCACTTCACGACACTGCTGCTCACCCTCGCCCTCGCGTGGCCCCTGGGCCCGCCGCGCCCCGAGATCATCCGCACCTGGGAACCGCCCGCCGGACCGTACGGCCCCGGCCACCGCGGCCTCGACCTGGCGGCCCCACCGGGCGCCCCGGTCCACGCGGCGGCCACCGGCGTGGTCACCTTCGCGGGCTCGGTGGCCGGCCGCGGAGTCCTCACGATCACCCTGCCGGACACCGGGGCCCCACCCCTGCGCACCACGTACGAACCGGTGACCCCCCAGGTCCCGGCCGGCACCAAGGTCACCCGCGGCCAACAGGTCGCCACGCTCACTCCCCCACCGACCGCGAGCCCGCACTGCCCGCGGTCCTGCCTCCACTGGGGTCTGCGCCGAGGCGACACGTACCTGAATCCACTGCTCCTGCTCCGACAGGGGCCATCGAGGCTGCTCCCGGTGACGGGGGTGCCCTAGCCGAAGCCGAAGCCGAAGGACGGGGGTGGGGAGGGAGGGGGCGGGGGGGGAGGGGGGTGGGGCCCCTGGGTTCAGCCCGCGACGCCCCTGAGCGCCATGGAGACCGCGGCCTCGGCGATGTCGTCCGGCTCTTCCGCGGCGCCCAGCTCGATGCGGCGTACGGCCGCGTCCACGACGCCCTGGAGGAGCATCGCGCCGAGGCGGGGCTGGGCCTGGCCGAGGTCGGCGAGGGCTTCGACGATCATGGCGACGAGGCCGCCGTGGGCGGCGCGGATCTTCTCGCGGGCGCCGTTGTCGAGCTCGCTCGCGGAGATCGCGACGACCGCCCGGTGGCGTCGGTCCCCCACCAGTTCGAGCTGCTTGCGCACATACGCCTCGACCTTGCCCTCGGCCGTGTCGGCCTGGGCCATCGCGGCCTCGACCTCGGCCGCCCAGACGGGGAAGTCGACGGCGCACAGCTCTTCGACCACGGCGGCGCGGGAGCGGAAGTACTCGTACACCGAGGAACGGGCCAGGCCCGTGCGCTCGGCGAGGGCGGGGAAGGTCAGCGCCTCCGTACCGCCTTCGGACAGCAGGGATCGCGCGGCGTCCAGCAGGGCGCCGCGCTGCATCGTCCGGTGCTCGGCCACGGAGGCCGCTCGAATCCTGGGCACGGCTCCACTGTACGACCGGCCCCGCGGCGTCAGCGTCCCACATCGGCCAGCTTGGCGCGCAGCTGCAGGACCGACTTGGTGTGGATCTGGCTGACCCGGCTCTCGGTGACACCGAGGACGTGGCCGATCTCGGCCAGGGTGAGGCCTTCGTAGTAGTAGAGCGTGACGACGGTCTTCTCCCGCTCGGGGAGTGTGTTGATGGCCCGGGCGAGCAGCCTTCGCAGCTCGCGGTCCTCGGCGACCTCGACCGGGTTGTCGGCCGCGGTGTCCTCGAGTGTGTCCATCAGGGACAGCCGGTCGCCGCCCTCACCTCCCACGTGCAGCAGCTCTTCGAGCGCCACGACGTTCGCCAGGGACAACTGGCTGAAAACAGCGTGCAGTTCCTCGAGGGCGATGCCCATCTCGGCGGCGACCTCGCTCTCGGAGGGGGTGCGTCGCAGCCGCGCTTCGAGGGTGGCGTAGGCGCGCTCGACGTTGCGTGCCTTCTGGCGTACGGAGCGGGGAATCCAGTCGAGGGCGCGCAGTTCGTCGATCATCGCGCCGCGGATGCGGGTGATGGCGTACGTCTCGAACTTGATCGACCGCTCGACGTCGAACTTCTCGATGGCGTCGATCAGTCCGAAGACTCCGGAGGAGACGAAGTCGGCCTGTTCCACATTGGACGGCAGCCCCACGCTGACGCGGCCGGCGACGTACTTCACGAGCGGCGAGTAGTGCAGGATCAGCTGCTCGCGCAGTCGCTCGTCGCCCGTGTCCTTGTACGACCGCCACAGCTCGTCGAGCGATGTCGGTGCGGGCGGTCGCACGGTGCCCCGGGCTGCTGGGGGCACCGCAGCGCGGTCAGACCCGGAGGTGTGCTGGGGCATGCGTTGCCTTGAGCCGTTCTGCTGTGGGGTGAGTCGGTGTGTATGGCCGGATGGGGATCCTGGTGAGCGTAGCGTGACTGGACCGTCGCGGTGTGCGAACCTCTGCGGATCGCGCCGCACGGGGTGGACGTCCTCGGCCACATCTTCGAACCCGGACGGTGGCGTGTGTCGGCCCCTCGGGTGCGGCCGAGAGAACTCGCTTGTTCATCGACATCACCTTTTCACCCGAATGCTCCAGGTCAAGTACCGCCTCGCCGCGCGTTCGCCTCTTCAGGAGGGCTGTTCGTCAACTGCCAGTCATCTCCTTGCCGTTGGACGAACCCCAAGGAGTGCAGTTCGTACAGCCTGACGAGGGTGTCATCGGTGGTGGTCCCGGCCCGGTCGGCGATCTCCGGTACCGGGGTGGGGCGGCCGGCGGGGAGGGCTTCGAGGACGCGGGCGGTGTCGGGGGCGAGGAGGTCCCTGGGCAGTACCGGTCCTCGGCGCGCGGGGGCGAGCTGACCCATGTCGCCGATGAGTTCGATCACTTCGGCGGCGTCGGTGACCAGGGTGGCGTCGCCGCGCAGGAGCTCGTGGACGCCTGCGGAGAGGCCGCTGGTGACGGCGCCGGGGACGCCCATGGTGTGGCGGCCGAGGCGGCCGGCGCTGCGGGCGGTGACGAGGGAGCCGCTGCGGTATTCGGCCTCGACGACGACGGTGCCGCGGGTGAGTGCGGCGATGACACGGTTGCGGAGGATGAATCTGCTGGGTGTGGGGTGACTTCCGGGTGGCAACTCGCCGATGACGAGGCCTTGTTCGGCGATGCGGCCGATGAGTCCGGCGTGGCCTCGGGGGTAGGGGATGTCGACGCCGCAGGCGAGGACGGCGGCGGTGGCGCCCTGGGCGGCGAGGGCTCCTCGGTGGGCGGCGCCGTCGATGCCGAAGGCGGCGCCGGAGACGACGACCCAGCCGCGTTCGGCGAGCCCGGAGGCGAGGGTGGTGGCCATGTGCGCGCCGTAGGGGGTGCAGGCGCGGGCGCCGACGACGGCGACGGAGCGCAGGGCCCAGCTCCGCAGGTCGGCGGGGCCGCGGATCCAGAGTCCGACGGGGCGGGCGTCGCCGAGGTCGTCGAGCTGTCGGGGCCATTCGGTGTCGCCGGGTGCGACGAACCGGCCGCCGAGTCTGTCGACGGCGTCGAGGTCTCGCCGGGGTTCGGTGTCCGCGGCGCGCCGCCGCCATCCGTCGATTCGTTTCTCGCCGGTGCCCGGGAACGGGCCCGTGGCCGGGGAGGCGGCTGCGGCGGGGTCCCGGAGGTGCTGGAGGAAGCCCACGGCTCCGTAGTGGCGGAGCCAGCGGCCGGCGTGTTCGTCGCCGGGTTCGACGATGCGGGTGAGGGCGGCGCGGGCGAAGCGCTCCGCGTCGGGGGTCATGAGAAGTCTCCTGCTCCGACGGGTACGCCTCGGGTGATGCCGGTGCGCAGTTCGAGGGCGAGGTCGACGTCGTGGGCGTCGGGGCGGTCGTGTCCCGCGAGGTCGGCGACGGTCCAGGCGACGCGCAGGACGCGGTCCAGGCCTCGGGCGGTGAGGAGTCCTCGTTCGATGTCGCGTTCCGCGGCGGCGAGGGCTCCTGGGCCGACGAGGTAGCGGGTGCGCAGTTCGTGTCCGGGGACTTCGCTGTTGACGTTCCAGGGGGTGTCGGCGAGGCGGGCGGCGGCGCGGGCTCGTGCTTCGCGGACGCGGTCGGCGACGGTGGCGGTGGGTTCGCCGCGGCCGCCTTGGCCGAGGAGGTCGGAGCGGGTGACGGGTTCGGCTTCGACGCGCAGGTCGATGCGGTCCAGGAGGGGGCCGGAGAGTCGTGCCTGGTAGCGGCGGATGAGGGAGGCGGGGCATTCGCATCCGGCGCCGTGCAGGGTGTGCCGTCCGCAGGGGCAGGGGTTGGCGGCGAGGGCGAGCAGGAAGCGGGCGGGGAGCCGGACGACGCCGGCGGCGCGGGCGACGACGACGTGTCCGGATTCGAGGGGCTGGCGCAGGGCGTCGAGTGCTTTTCCGGAGAATTCGGGTGCTTCATCCAGAAAGAGCACGCCGCGGTGAGCGAGGGAGACGGCGCCGGGGCGTGGGAGTCCGTTGCCGCCGCCGACGAGGGACTGCATGGTCGCGGAGTGGTGGGGTGCGCAGTAGGGGGCGCGGCGGACGAGGGGTTCGCCGGGCGGGAGGATGCCGGCGACGGAGTGGACGGCGGTGACTTCGAGGGACTCCTGGCGGGTGAGTGGGGGCAGGATGCCGGGGAGGCGTTCGGCGAGCATGGTCTTTCCGGCGCCGGGTGGTCCGGAGAGCAGCAGGTGGTGGCTGCCGGCGGCGGCGACTTCCAGGGCTCGGCGGGCGCCGTGCTGTCCGGCGACGTCGGCGAGGTCGGGTCCGTCGAGGGGGTCGGCGGCGAGGCCGGTGCCGACGCCCGCGCCGGGGACGAGGAGTCCGGCGAGCATGGCGTCGGGGCGGCCTTCTTCGGCGGGTTCCTCCTGGGGGACGGGTTCGTCGGAGAGGACGGCGATGAGCTGGCGCAGGCTGCGGACTCCGAGGACGGAGATTCCGGGGACGAGGGCGGCTTCGCCGGCGGTCTGTTCGGGGACGACGACTTGTCGGTAGCCGGCTTCGGCGGCGGCGAGGACGGCGGGCAGGACGCCGCGTACGGGCCGGACGCGGCCGTCGAGTCCGAGTTCGCCGATGAGGACGAGGTCGGCGATGACTCGGGGGTCGATGCGCTCGGCGGCGCCGAGGACGGCCGCGGCGACGGCGAGGTCGAAGCCGGATCCGCCCTTGGGGACGGAGGCGGGGCTGAGTCCGACGGTGAGTTTCTTCTGGGGCCATTCGGCGTCGGAGTTGACGATGGCGGCCCGGACGCGGTCGCGGCTTTCGGTGAGGCTCTTGTCGGGGAGGCCGACGAGGGTGAAGGCGGCTACGCCGGCTTCGAGGTCGGCCTGGACTTCGACGACGACGCCTTCGACGCCGACGAGGGCGACGGAGCAGGTGCGGGCGAATCCCATCACGCCACCCCTTGGGCGTGGGTGACGACGGGTGCGCCGCGGCGGGGCAGGACGATGCCGACGAGGTCGATGCGGACGCCGCCGTCGGGTGGTGGTCCTCCGTGGCGGTCGAGCCAGCAGGCGGCGAGTCGTTTGAGCCGGTCGGTCTTGGTGGGGGTGACGGCGGCCATGGGGTGTTCGAAGGCGCCCTCGCGGCGGGTCTTCACCTCGCAGATGACGACGGTGTCGCCGTCGCGGGCGACGATGTCGATCTCTCCGGTGCGTCCGCAGCGCCAGTTGCGTGCGAGGACGGTCATGCCCGCTTCGGTGAGCAGGCGGACGGCCAGTGCTTCCCCGTACCGTCCGAGTGCGTGGGTCGCGCGGGATCCGTGCGTCGCGTTCGTGGCGTTGGTTGCCGTCGTGGTGTTCGTGGCGTTGGTTGCCGTCGTGGTGTTCGTGGCGTTGGTTGCCGTCGTGGTGTTCGTGGCGTTCATTCGGTACCACCTCCGGTACCGAATGTGACGCCCCGCGACGCTCCGTGTGGATCATGGTGGACGGTCGGCCGCCTGTGGACAACCGCCTCACCTCTGCGGGTGGTTTCAGCTGCTGGGGAGCTCCAGGTCGCTCTTGTTGAGCTCCTCGATGTTCACGTCCTTGAAAGTGAGCACCCGGACCTGCTTGACGAACCTGGCCGGCCGATACATGTCCCAGACCCAGGCGTCGGCCATGGAGACCTCGAAGAACACCTCGCCCTGGACCGAGTGCACCTGCATCTCGTAGTCGTTGGTGAGGTAGAAGCGTCGCTCGGTCTCGATCACGTATTTGAACAGCCCGACGACGTCGCGGTACTCCCGGTAGAGCTTCAGCTCCATCTCGGTCTCGTACTTCTCGAGGTCCTCGGCGCTCATGGCATGTTCCCCTTCAGCCGTGCGTCCACCCATTGTGCGCCAGTCGCTCGCACCGCTAAACGATTTCCGGGGCGAGAACCACCGGCACACTCGGGGGTCCTTCGTCGAGCAGCTTGTGCAGCAGCTCGGCGAGTCTGGTCGGGTACACCGTCTCACGGGCCGCCGACAGTTCGGCGGAGGTCCACCACCTCAGCCCCGCGACGCTGCGCGCCTCCAGTTCGGTGAGGCCGCCGGGGGCCGTCGCGGTCTGGGTGGTTCGCGCCAGGTAGTACCACTCGTCCTGGTCCCAGCGCCGCCCGTCGAACGGGAAGGAGCAGATCCGCTGCCAGAGGACGGGCCCGAGTTCGACCTCGGTGATCCCGGTCTCCTCGGCCAGCTCGCGCAGCGCCGCCTCCTCGCGGGTCTCGTCTCCCTCCAGGCCGCCGCCGGGCGTGAACCACCAGGTCTGCTTCGGGTCGTCGGGCTCGTATCCGTGCATGAGGAGGATGCGGTCGTGGGGGTCGAGCAGCACGACCCGCGCCACCCGCCGCAGCTCCCGCTCCTGCGACCGTGACTGCGCCTGCTCCTGCTCCTGGGCCCGCGCCCGCGCCCGCGCCGAACCTGGCGTACCCGTCATGCGCTCACCGTCTCCGTACCCGACCCACCGCCGGACTTACCGCCCGGCCGACCGCCGGACCCACCGCCCGACCGGCCACCGGACCGACGGCCCGACCGTGCCGCCAGCCGCCCTGCCACGGGCCCGTACGCGGCCCCGGCCAGGATCAGTACACACCCGGCGACGATCGCGGAGAAGAGCGCCTGTACGGGACCGGGGCGCGAGACGCCGCCCGGGAGGGCCTCGAAGCTCGTGGGGCGCTCCAGGAGGGCGCTGTCGGGCCAGGCGACGGCGTCGACGCGGGCGGTGACCGCGGAGCGCGGTACGGAGCCCTGGCCGGCTTCCTGGAGGTGGACCCGGGAGTCCAGGGAGCCCAGCCGCTCGTCGCCGAGGAGGAAGAGGTTTCCTTCGGGCACGGTCGCCGAGAACTCCTGTCCCGAGGCGGGTACGCCGGGCTGTGTGTACGGCTCCTGGATCGCCTTGCCGTCGACCGTGAGCCGCCCGTCCGCATCGCAGCAGGCGACGGTGTCGCCGCCGACGCCGACGACGCGCTTGACCATCGGCATGTCGCCCCACAGCGGGTCCTTGAAGACCACGATGTCCCCGCGCCGGACCTCGCTCCCGTCGATCCGTTGCGCGAGGACCTTGGAGCCGACGGCGAGGGTGGGGGTCATGGAGTCGCTGGGCACGGTGTACGGCTGGTAGAGGACGGCTCCCCAGACGAATCCGCCGAGGAAGAGCACACAGCCGACGGCCACGGCCAGCCCCGACAGCACACTGCCGAGGCGGCCGCGGCCGCCTTCCGTCCGTATGGTCCCGCTCATCCCAGCGCTCCCCACCTCGAAGGTCGGTTCGACGATCTGGGACGGCACCCTACCCGCGCGTTCCTACTCGGCGGTATGCCGAGCCGCGACCCACTTGCGACGCCACAGCACCAGCGGCAGCGCACCGGCGAGGCCGGCGGCGCCCGGGGCCACGGCCAGCGCCTGGCTCAGCCCCGGCTGGTCGAAGGTCTCCGGCACGGGCAGCGTGGACCAGCGGGTCACCGGCCAGGCCACCACGACCGCGCGTCCGACGACCTTCTCGTTGGAGACCGTGCCGGCGCCCGGGAGGTTCTGGTGGTAGCGGGAGTCCAGCGAGTTCTGCCGGTTGTCGCCCATCACCCAGATGCTGCCCTCGGGGACGGTGAGGGGCCCGAAGGGCTTGTCACCGCACGGCGTGGAGCCCGGGTAGATGTAGCTTGCCTCCTCCAGCGGCTTGCCGTTGAGGATGACCTTGCCGCCCTCCTTGCAGGAGACCGTGTCGCCGCCGACCGCGATGACTCGCTTGATGAGGTCCTTCTCCTCCGCGGAGGGCATCAGACCGATGAAGCTCAGGAACTTCTGCACCACGTTCGGGTCGGGCGTGGGCTCGCCCTCCAGCCAGCCGCCCGGGTCGTGGAAGACGACGACCTCGCCGCGCTCCGGCTCGGAGCCGAACCACGGGGTGAGCTTGTCCACCAGAACCCGGTCGCCGCGCTGCAGCGTGTTCATCATCGAGTCCGAGGGGATCGAGAACGCCTGCACCAGGAAGGTCTTGATCAGCAGCGCGAGCAGCAGGGCGATACCGATCAGGAGCGGCAGTTCCTTCCAGAACGAGCGCTGCTTCTTCGCGCCCGTACCGGCCTGCCCGTCCTCGCCGGGCTCCCCGTCCTCGCCGGGCTCGCCGGTCGCACCCTCGGCGTCGTCCGCGGGGTCGCCGTCCTGCCGGCCGGCGGAGTCATCCCTCATGGCCACCGGCGACCCGGCGAGCTGCTCGGGCCTCTCCTCGGGCTCGTCGTGTCCGGATCGTGCCCCGACGGCCACATCCCCCACATCCACTCCTCAGTCCGTGCACATGCCTGCCCCAGAACAGGGACAGGCCCACCACTCCCATAACGAGCGGGAGTTCCGCAGGGGTCGGGAGCCAGGGCAATCCGTTCAGATTCCGCGAGGACACACTATGCGACGCGCCGAGCGCGGACACAGATCCCGAACGACCGTCCGGTACAGCCGCAAACGTGTCCGGCTCCTCGAGGCGCCGCCAGTGGCTCACGGGCCAGCCGATGAAGACGGCCCGGCCGACGACGTCCTCCTGGGAGATCGTGCCCCGGTCCTTCTCGTCGAGATGGAAGCGCGAGTCGGCGGAGTCGGAGCGGTGGTCGCCCATGACGAAGTACCGGCCCGGCGGCACCTTCACCTCGAACTTGATCTTCGAGGGCTCGTTCCCCGGGTGCAGATACGGTTCGTCCAGCGGTACGCCGTTGACCGTGATCCGGCCGTCCTTGCCGCAGCACGCGACCGTGTCCCCGCCGACCGCCACGACCCGCTTGATCAGGTCCTGCTCGTCGGCCGAGGGCAGCAGCCCGATGAACGTCAGGGCCTGCTTGACCTGTTTGACACCGACCGGGTCCTCGGCGGGCGGTGTGGTGCCCTTCGGGAGCCAGTTGCCGGGGTCCTTGAAGACGACGACGTCACCGCGCTGCGGCGTGGAGCCGAACCAGGGCGTGAGTTTGTCGACCAGGACCCGGTCGTCGATCCGGATCGTCTGCTCCATCGAGCCGGACGGGATGACGAACGCCTGGACCAGGAAGGTCTTCAGGACGAGTGCGATCAGCACGGCGACCACGATCAGGAGCGGGATCTCCTTGACCGCGGAGCGCTGCCGGCGGCGTTTGACCTTGCGGGCGAGCTTGCGCCGCTCCGCACGGCCGGGCAGCGGACGGCTGCCGTCCGTGGGCCGTGTGCCGGTGGGCAGCCGCGTGTCGCCGCGGCGCCCGGTCTGCTGCTTGCCCCGGTTACCCATGGCGGCCCGCCGCGGGAGCGGGTACGGCGTCGAAGGCGCCGGTCTCCGGCACCTCGGACCAGCGGCCGAAGGGCCAGCCGATCCAGTCCGCGCGCCCGATCACCCGCTCGACGGGCACCATGCCGCCCCCCGGCCGCCCGAGGTGGTCGCGGGAGTCGCTCGACTGACTGCGGTGGTCGCCCATCACCCACAGGGTGCCCTGCGGTACGACGATGTCGAAAGGAACCTTGGAGGGCGTGTCACCCAACTGGACGTACCACTCCTCGACGGGCACGCCGTTGACGGTGAGCCGGCCGTTCTTGTCGCAGCAGACGACCCGGTCGCCGCCCACGCCCACGACCCGCTTCACGAAGTCGGTCTCGGCGGGCTCGGCGAGGCCGAGTGCGGCGGCGGCGCCGTGCAGCAGGCCGGTGACCGGGTTCTGCTCCGGGGCCCCCTGGAGGAAGGAGCCGGTGCCGTCGAAGACGACCACGTCGCCGCGCCGGGGCTGGTCGCCGAAACGGTACGCCAGCTTGTTCACCAGGATCCGGTCCCCGACCTGGAGGGTCGGCTCCATCGAGCCGCTGGGGATCAGGAAGGGCTGCATCACGAAGTGGCTCAGGAACAGCAGGAAGACCACGCAGACGCCGCCGACGATCCCCGTGCGGCGCCAGGACCACCCGCCGACGGGCGTCGCGTCGGCGCGCACCGCGCCCGCGCTCTCCGCGCCGGCAGCCTCCCCGCCGCCAGGCTCCGCGCCGCTAGCCTCCCCACCGCCAGGCTCCGCGCCCGCGGGCTCCGGTTCGGGTCCGGGAATACGCGCGGAGCGCGACCGCTCCTCCGTCTCGGAGGAGCGGTCGCGCTCCGTGTGCTGTGCTTCGGTGTCCATCGGGGGCAGAGCCTATCCGGCCGCCCTGAGAATCATCGCTCCGAAGCCCCGCGCGATCGGTGAGCCGGAGCTCAGTTGTCGCGCTTCTCCTTGATCTTGGCAGCCTTGCCGCGCAGCTCACGCAGGTAGTAGAGCTTGGCGCGACGGACGTCACCGCGGCTGACGAGCTCGATCTTCTCGAAGATCGGGCTGTTCACCGGGAAGGTGCGCTCGACGCCGACGGAGAACGAGACCTTGCGGACCGTGAAGGTCTCGCTGACGCCCGAGCCCTGGCGGCGGATGACGACGCCCTTGAACTGCTGGATACGGGAGCGGTTGCCCTCGATGACGCGCACGTGGACGTTCACGGTGTCGCCGGGACGGAAGGCGGGGAGGTCGGTGCGGAGCGCAGCCGCGTTGACCGAGTCGAGCAGGGAGGCCATGGTGGTCTCTTTCCTCGCTGATGCCACAGGTCATCAGCGGAACGTTCGAAAGTGGGATGGAGCGCCGTGTACACCGGGCGGGCGTCGTCCCCCTGTGGCAGGGGCGCACGCCGGACACACAGCAGCGGCCTATTCTTCCACGGCGTCGGGCCTGCGCCAAAATCGGCCGCCGGGCTCGGGGGCCCAGCCGAGCAGGGAGAGGATCTCCCTGTCCTTCTTGTCGAAGACGGAGGGGTCGCAGCGTTCGATCAGGTCCGGGCGGTTCTGTGCCGTACGGCGGAAGGCCTCGTCGCGGCGCCAGCGCGCGATCTTCCCGTGGTGCCCGCTGAGGAGTACGTCGGGGATCGCGCGGCCTCGCCACTCGGGGGGCTTGGTGTAGACGGGGCCCTCCAGGAGGTTGGCCATGGCCCCGGGGGCGAAGGAGTCGTCGCGGTGGGACTCGGCGTTGCCGAGGACGCCGGGCAGCAGCCGGGCGACGGCCTCGGTGACGACGAGGACGGCGGCTTCCCCGCCGGCCAGGACGTAGTCGCCGATGGAGACCTCGTAGACCGGTATGCGGGTCGCGTACTCGTCCATGACGCGCCGGTCGATGCCCTCGTAGCGGGCGGGCGTGAAGATCAGCCAGGGGCGCTCGGAGAGCTCGACGGCGAGTTCCTGGGTGAAGGGGCGGCCGCTGGGGGTGGGGACGACCAGGGCGGGCCCGTGCGCGCCGGCCTCGAAGCCGTCGGCGAGGGTCTGGTCGAGGGCGTCGCCCCAGGGCTCGGTCTTCATGACCATGCCGGGGCCGCCGCCGTAGGGGGTGTCGTCGACCGTGTTGTGCCGGTCGTAGGTCCACTGCCGCAGGTCGTGGACGTGGACGTCGAGCTGGCCACGCGCGCGTGCCTTGCCGACCAGGGAGACGTTCAGCGGTTCCAGGTACTCGGGGAAGATCGTGACGACGTCGAGCCGCATCAGGACTCTTCCTCGCGGGAGGAGGCGATCTCGGCGCGGTCGTCGATCAGGCCGGGCGGCGGGTCGATGACGGCCCGCTGCTGTTCCAGATCGATGTCGGTGACGATCTCCTCGACGAAGGGGATCATCAGCTCGGTGCCGTCGGGCCGCTCGACGATGAAGAGGTCCTGGGACGGCAGGTGCGTGATCTCGGTGATCCGGCCGACCTCGGTGCCGTCGGCGAGGACGACGTCCAGGTCCATGAGCTGGTGGTCGTAGTACTCGTCCTCCCCCTCCGGCATCTCGTCGGGGTCGACGTCGGCGATGAGGAGGGTGTTGCGCAGGGCCTCGGCCGCGTTGCGGTCGCGTACGCCCTCGAAGCGGAGCAGCAGCCGGCCGCTGTGCACCCGGCCGGTCTCGATGGTCAGCGGCCCGGCGGAGGCCGGGTCGGTGACCAGGACGGCTCCGGGCGCGAGCCGGAGCTCGGGCTCGTCCGTACGGACCTCGACGGTGACTTCGCCCTTGATGCCGTGGGCGCGGCCGACCCGCGCGACTACCAGCTGCACGACTTCATTCTCTCCTGTTCCGACGACGACGGGCCGGGGTGGGCTCGAAAGCCCTCCCCGGCCCGTGCCGGTGTGTCCAACGTGCTCAGCGGACCTGGTCCACGTCGACGAGGTCGACGCGGATGCCACGGCCGCCGATGGCGCCCACGACGGTACGCAGCGCACGCGCGGTGCGGCCGTTGCGGCCGATCACCTTGCCGAGGTCGTCGGGGTGGACCCGGACCTCGAGTACGCGGCCGCGACGCAGGTTGCGCGAGGCGACCTGCACGTCGTCGGGGTTGTCGACGATGCCCTTCACGAGGTGCTCGAGAGCCTCCTCGAGCATGCTCAGGCCTCGGTCGACTCGGTGGACGCGGCCTCGGCCTCGTCCGCCTTCTTGTCGGCCTTCTTCGCCTTCGGGGTGATGGCCTCACCCTTGGCGTCGTCACCCTCGAGGGTCTTGGCGAACGCGTCGAAGGAGGCGCGCTTGTCCTCCTTCGTCGCCGGCTGCAGCAGCGGCGCCGGGGCCGGCAGGCCCTTGTGCTTCTGCCAGTCGCCGGTGAGCTTCAGGATGGCGAGGACGGGCTCGGTCGGCTGGGCGCCGACGGACAGCCAGTACTGCGCACGCTCGGAGTCGACCTCGATCTTCGAGGGGTTGTACGTCGGGTGGTACAGACCGATCTCCTCGATCGCACGACCGTCCCGGCGGGTGCGGGAGTCGGCGACGACGATGCGGTAGTGCGGCTGGCGAATCTTGCCGAGGCGCTTGAGCTTGATCTTGACTGCCACTGGAGTGGTGTCTCCTGGTCTTGACGTGGTTGGGCACATGAGATGCCACGTGGGGTTGCGGTACTCGGGTGCCCGATGGACGCGTCAGCCGGAGGAGAGAGGGGTCCTGTGCGGCTGTCGAGTACAGCTAGCCATTGTGCCACACGCCTGCGGCGCGCCGGACCTGGGACGGTCGGCTCCCAGGTCCCGCCTCGGGGCGGTCCGGCTCAGCTCGCCGCGCCGACCGTTTCCGGGATACGGAAGGGCTTGCCGCAGCCGCCGCAGACGATGGGGGCCTGGGCGAGGACGGAGGGGACCACGCGGACGTTGCGGCCGCAGTCGCAGACGGCCTTCACGCGCACGCCGCCGCCGGAGGAGCCGTGGCGGGCGGCGGGGCCGCGGAAGGAGCGCTTGGTGTCCGCCGCCGTCGCGACGGTGTGCGCCTTGAGGGCGCGCTGGAGCCGCTCGATGGTGGGCCGGTAGCGCCGCCTCGCCTCGGGGTTGAGCGTGACCAGGGAGAAGCCGCTGCTGGCGTGCGGTTCCTCGGGGTGGTCGAGGCCCATCTCCTCGGCGATCGCGAGGAATCTGCGGTTGTGGTAGCGGCCGGCGCGCGAGGTGTCGCGGACTCCTCGGGCGGCGGCGATGCCGTGGACTGCCTCGTGGAGCAGTCGCTCGAAGGAGAGCTCGGCGCCGCAGGCGGACGAGGACTCTCCGATCAGGGACTCGGGCGCGGCAAGATCCGGCAGTTCGGGGTGGTGCCGCTGAATGTCGGCCCACGCCTGTGCCAGCTCTGCGGCGAGAACAGGTGGTGTCGTGCTCACGTCGCGTACAACGAGCCGGGGCGCTCCCGGGTTCCATTCCGGGGCATCCCAAATATTTTGCACGTACCCGTCAGTTGCCGTTGATGCGTCCGGAGGAGGGTCAGTGCGCCGATCTGCGGAGAAGTCTCGCAGCTCGCGGCAAGGTGGTGCGTAGCGGCGCATACGCCCGGCGCGTAGCCGTGGCGGACGCGCTCCGGAGGACGTTGCAGGGACAGTACCGGGTCCGGATGCAAGGCGGCGCACCGGCCCTTCTCCGAAGGGGAAGTGGTCCGGCGCGAGCACTGGACGCGGGCACGGATCGGCAGTTCCCTGACATACGGGGGGATGCGGGCGCATGTACACGGGGGCTGTCGACCAGGCACTGATTGGGGCGCTTTCCATGACACCTACGCTCGTCCCGCACCACCCCGCGCGCGACTGGGCCGAGATCCAGGAGCGCATGCTCGTCCCGCTCTACGAGGCGGTGTACGACCGTCTCGACGTGGGTCCGCGCTCCCGGGTCCTCGGGCTCGGGTGCGGGTCGGGGCTCGCGCTGCTGATGGCGGCCTCGCGGGGTGCGCGGGTCACCGGCGTGGACCGGGACCACGCGCGCGTGGAGCTGGCCCGGGAGCGGCTGCCGGAGGGTGCGGGGCACGCGGTCGTCGAGGGCGACCCGGCGGACGCCGGGGATCCGTCCCGTACACCGTCTCCGTACGACGTGATCACGGCCTTCCATGCCTCGGCGGGGCTCGGGGCGGCGCTGGCGGCCGTCACTCCCCTGGCTCAACGGGGCGCGGCGGTCGTTCTCGCGGACTGGGGGCCGCCCGAGCGGTGCGCGACGGCGTCGGTGCGGCGGGTGGCGGTGCGGCTGGCCGGGTGGCGTCCGGCGCCGGCCGAGGACCTTGAGGGTGTGGTGGCGGGGGCGGGTCTGATTCCGGACGGTTCGGGCCGGGTGTCGTGTCCGTTCGGGTACGCGGACACCGACAGCGCGGTGCGCGGGCTGCTGTCGACGGGCGACTTCGACGCGGCGATCCGTGCGACGGACCTGTCCCAGGTCGAGAAGGAGATCATGGAGGCGCTGGATCCGTATGTCCGCGGGGACGGGACGGTGTGGATGCCGAACGTCTTCCGGTATCTGATCGCCCGCGTCCCCTAAAGGCGGGCGTAGGCGGGCGTAGGCGGGCGCGGCCCGGGAGCGAAAAGGGGCCCGGGGCGGTTTCACACCGCTCCGGGCCCCTTTCGCGTGGACCGATCAGCCCATGAACTTCTTGAACTCGTCGGGGAGCTCGAAGTCGCCCGGGCCCTGGCCGGCCGCCGGGAGGCCGAACGCGCCGCCCTGCTGGGCCTGCTCGCGGCGGGCCGCGGCGGCCTGCTCCTCGGCCTTGCGCTTCATCGGGTTGCCGCTCTTGCGCTTGCCCTTGGCCTGCTTGATCTGCTTCTTCTGCCGGCCGGGGCCGCCGCCCATGCCGGGGATCCCGGGCATGCCCGGCATGCCGCCGCCCTGGGCCATGCGGGACATCATCTTGCGGGCCTCGAAGAACCGCTCGACCAGGCCCTTGACGGCGCTGACCTCGACGCCCGAGCCCTTGGCGATACGGGCGCGGCGCGAGCCGTTGATGATGGTGGGGTCCTGGCGCTCGCCGGGGGTCATCGACTTGATGATCGCGGCCGTGCGGTCGACGTCCCGCTCGTCGATGTTGTTGATCTGCTCCTTCATCTGCGCCATGCCGGGGAGCATCCCGAGCAGCTTGCTGATGGAGCCCATCTTGCGGACCTGTTCCATCTGGGCGAGGAAGTCGTCGAGCGTGAACTCCTGGCCCTTCTTGGACGCCAGCTTGGAGGCCATCTTGGCGGCCTCTTCCTGGCTGAAGGTCTGCTCGGCCTTCTCGATGAGCGAGAGCATGTCGCCCATGCCGAGGATGCGGGACGCCATGCGGTCCGGGTGGAACGCGTCGAAGTCGTCCAGCTTCTCGCCGTTGGAGGCGAACATGATCTGGCGGCCGGTGACGTGCGCGATGGAGAGCGCGGCGCCGCCTCGGGCGTCGCCGTCGAGCTTGGAGAGCACGACGCCGTCGAAGCCGACGCCGTCGCGGAAGGCCTCGGCGGTGTTGACCGCGTCCTGACCGATCATGGCGTCGACGACGAAGAGGACCTCGTCGGGGCTGACGGCGTCGCGGATGTCCGCGGCCTGCTGCATCATCTCGACGTCGATGCCGAGGCGGCCGGCGGTGTCGACGATGACGATGTCGTACTGCTTGCCGCGCGCGTACTCGATGGAGTCCTTCGCGACCTGGACCGGGTCGCCGACGCCGTTGCCCGGCTGGGGGCCGTAGAACGCGACGCCCGCGCGCTCGGCGACGACGCCGAGCTGGGTGACGGCGTTGGGGCGCTGGAGGTCGCAGGCGACGAGCAGCGGGGAGTGGCCCTGGCCCTTGAGCCAGAGGCCGAGCTTTCCGGCGAGGGTGGTCTTACCGGCACCCTGGAGACCGGCGAGCATGATCACGGTCGGGGCGGTCTTGGCGAACCGCAGGCGGCGGGTCTCGCCGCCGAGGATGCCGATGAGCTCCTCGTTGACGATCTTGATGACCTGCTGGGCGGGGTTCAGCGCCTGGGAGACCTCGACGCCGAGCGCGCGTTCCTTGACCTGCTTGATGAACGCCCGGACGACGGGCAGGGCGACGTCCGCCTCGAGCAGGGCGATACGGATCTCGCGCGCGGTGGCGTCGATGTCCGCCTCGGACAGGCGGCCCTTGCCCCGGAGGTTCTTGAATGTCGCTGCAAGGCGGTCGGAGAGGGTATCGAACACGGCGGTCGCGGATCCTCGGTGTCGGGGGCGGGCGGACGGATTGCCCTCCAGGGTATCTGCCCGGTCGAAGTGCGTGCCCCCGCCCGCCGAATCCGCCTCCCGGACACGGCGGGCGGGGGCTCCCTCAGCGCAGTGCGCCCTCCAGGGCCTTCGCCAGGTCGGCGGCCTCCTCGTCCGGGAGGAGGGAGCCGTCGGGGCGGGTCACGTACAGCGTGTCGACGGCGTTGGCGCCCAGGGTGGAGACGTGGGCGCTCCTGACGCGGACGTCGGCGCCCTCCAGGGCGCGGCCGATGCGGTGCAGCAGGCCGGGCGCGTCCTGGGCGCGGACCTCGATGACGGTGGCGAGCCGGGAGTCGGCGGCGGCGACGGTGACGCGGGGCGGTGGGGCGGTGACGCCGCGCCGCCGGGGGTACGCGGCCTCGCGTTCGGCCAGGCGCGCGGGGATGTCCAGGGTGCCGTCGAGGGCCCGGACGAGGTCGGCGCGGAGCCGTGCGGCCTGGGGCAGGGAGCCGTATTCGGCGGCGACGCGCCAGTCGAGGACCAGGACGGCGCTCGCGCCGAGCTCGGTGGGGAGTTCGATGGCGCGCAGGTCCGCGGCCCGTACGGTCAGGCGGTGGAGGGCGAGGACGCCGGCCGCGGCGGGCAGGACGCCGGGCTGGTCGGGCAGGGCGATGAGGAGTTCGACGCCGACCGGTTCGGGTTCGCCGTCCTGCGGCTCGGCCTCGGGCTGGGTGTGCAGGGCGAGGACCGGTTCCCCGGTGCGCAGTGCCTCGATCGCGAGGCGTTCCTGTTCGGCGCTGGGTGCGGCGGGTTCGACCTCGGGTGCCGGTTCTCCGGCGAGGACGGCCCCGACGCGTTTGACGAGGTCGGCGACGAGCGAGCCGCGCCAGGAGGACCAGGCGGCGGGGCCGGTGGCGAGGGCGTCGGCCTCGGTGAGGGCGTGGAGCAGTTCCAGGGTGCCCTGGGTGCCGACGGCGGTGGCGACGGCCTGGACGGTCGCGGGGTCGTCCAGGTCGCGTCGGGTCGCGGTCTCGACGAGCAGCAGGTGGTGGCGTACGACGGTGGCGATGACGGTGACGTCGGCGCGGTCGAAGCCGATCCGGGTGGCGACGTCGCGGGCGATGGTCTCGCCGGCCACGGAGTGGTCGCCGGGCCAGCCCTTGCCGATGTCGTGCAGGAGTGCGGCGACGAGCAGCAGGTCGGGGCGGCCGACGCGGCGGGTGAGCGAGGACGCGCGGACGGCGGTCTCGACGAGGTGCCGGTCGACGGTCCAGGTGTGGACGGGGTTGCGCTGCGGGCGGCAGCGTACGCGCTCCCAGTCGGGCAGGAGCCGGGTGATGAGGCCTTCGGCCTCCAGGGCCTCCCAGACGGGCACGGTGGGCTCCCCCGCGCCGAGCAGGGTGACCAGTTCCTCGCGTGCCTCGGCGGGCCACGGAACGGGCAGCGGTTTGGCGGCGGCGGCCAGCCTGCGGACGGCGTGCAGGGAGAGCGGGAGTCCGGACTGGGCGGCCGCGGCGGCGGCCCGCAGGGGCAGGACGGAGTCGCGTTCCGGTTTGGCGCTGAGGGCGAGGACGACCTCGCCGTCCATCTCCACCACGCCTTCGGCGAGCGGGGTGCGTTCGATCGGCGGCTTCGCGCCGCCGGAGCGGCCGCCGAGGATGGCGCGCAGGCGGGGGCGGGCGGAGCGTGCCTTGAGGACGCGGTTGACCTCGCGCCAGGTGACGTCGGTGGCGTACGAGATGATCCGCGCGGCCTCGTACACCTCGCGCAGCAGGGTGTCGGCGTCCAGGAGTCCGAGCTCCTCGGCGACCGCGTCCTGTTCCTGGAGGGCGAGCCGGTCGGTGGCGCGTCCGGTGGCCAGGTGCAGGGCGTCGCGGGCGTCGAGGAGGCGGCGGCGGGCGCCGTCGAGGCCTTCGCGTGGCGCGTCGGCGAGCCAGGAGGCGGCGACGGCGCGCAGGACCTGGGCGTCGCGGAGGCCTCCCCTGGCCTCCTTCAGGTCGGGTTCGAGGAGGAACTGCAGTTCACCCATCCGTTCGGCGCGCTCGCGGCAGAGCGCGTCGAGTTCGGGGAGCCGCTTGGGTGCCTGGTTGCGCCAGTCGGCGAGGACGGCGGTGCGCAGTCCGGCGACGAGTCCGGCGTCGCCGGCGACGGGCCGGGCGTCGAGGAGCCCGAGCTGGACCTTGAGGTCGTCCCCGGCGGTCTTGCGGGCCTCGGCGGGGCTGCGTACGGAGTGGTCGAGGGCGAGGCCCAGGTCCCAGACGGGGTACCAGATCCGGTCGGCGATGGTGGCGATCGTGCCGGCGTCGGCGGTGCCGTCGTGCAGGAGGAGCAGGTCGAGGTCGCTGCGCGGGGAGAGTTCGCCGCGCCCGTAGCCGCCGACGGCGACGAGCGCCACCCCTCGTGGCGGCTGGGCGGCGGCGAACAGTCCGGTCAGCCAGTCGTCGGTGAGCCGGGCCAGCGCGGCACGGCGCGGCGGCCCGGACTGCGCCTTCTCGGTGAGAAGGCGCAGCCGGGCCGCCGCGTAACCGCTGGGTCCCGAGTCTTCCGCTTGCGTACTCGTGTCGAGGCTCGTCACCCAGCAGCTCCTTAGTGCTCCGCGCTTACAGTGCGTCCGGTCCGCGTTCGCCCGTGCGGACCCGTACGGCGGTCTCGACCGGCACGCTCCACACCTTGCCGTCACCGATCTTGCCGGTTCGGGCGGCCTTGACGACGACATCGATGAGCTGTTCGGCGTCGTCGTCCTCGACGAGGACCTCGATGCGGATCTTGGGGACGAGGTCGACGGTGTACTCGGCACCGCGGTAGACCTCGGTGTGACCGCGCTGGCGGCCGTATCCGCTGGCCTCGGTGACCGTGAGGCCCTGGACTCCGAAAGCCTGGAGGGCTTCCTTGATCTCGTCCAGCCGGTGCGGCTTCACGACTGCGGTGATGAGCTTCATGCGTCCACCTTCTTGTTCTCCGTAGCTGCCGGGGCGGGCGCGGCCGTGCTGCGCGAGGAGGCGCCGCCGCCGGCTCCGCTGAAGTCGTACGCGGTCTCGGCGTGCTCGACCTGGTCGATGCCGGAGACCTCGTCGTCCTCGCTGACCCTCATGCCCATCGTCTTGTCGATGATCAGCGCGAGGATCGCGGAGGCGATCAGAGAGTAGGCGAGGACGGCGAAGACGCCGATGGCCTGCTTGCCGAGCTGCTCGAGGCCGCCGCCGTAGAAGAGGCCCTTGGCGTCGGACTGGACGCCGCCGGTGGCGAAGAAGCCGACGAGCAGGGAACCGACGACACCGCCGACGAGGTGGACGCCGACGACGTCGAGGGAGTCGTCGTAGCCGAACTTGTACTTCAGGCCGACGGCCATGGCGCAGAGGAGACCGGCGATGGCGCCGATGGCGATCGCGCCGAGCGGGGAGCAGGAGCCGCCGGACGGGGTGATGGCGACGAGGCCGGCGACCGCGCCGGAGGCGGCGCCCAGGGTGGTGAAGGAGCCGTGGCGGATCTTCTCGTAGATCAGCCAGGCGAGCATGGCGGCGGCGGTGGCGACCTGGGTGTTGACGAACATCACGGCGCCGACGCCGTCGTCGTTGCCGAGCCAGGAGCCGGCGTTGAAGCCGAACCAGCCGAACCAGAGCAGACCGGCGCCGAGCATGACCAGCGGGAGGCTGTGCGGGCGCATCGGGTCCTTCTTGAAGCCGACGCGCTTGCCGATGACGAGGATCACACCGAGGGCCGCGGCACCGGCGTTGATGTGGACCGCCGTGCCGCCGGCGAAGTCGATGACGCCCATCTCGAAGAGCCAGCCGCCGGAGCCCCAGACCCAGTGGGCGACGGGGAAGTAGACGATCGTGACCCACAGGGCGATGAAGAGGGCCCAGGCGGTGAACTTCACGCGGTCGGCGAGGGCGCCGCTGATGAGGGCGGGGGTGATGATCGCGAACATCAGCTGGAAGACGGCGAAGACGAACACCGGGATGGTGTAGCCGTCCCACAGCTGGTTGACGCCGATGCCGCTGAGGCCGACGTACTCGGACGACCAGCCGAAGAGGGAGGCGTTGTCGGTGCCGAAGGCGATGCTGAAGCCGTAGAGCACCCAGAGGATCGTGACGATCCCGAGGCTGATGAAGCTCATCATCAGCATGTTGAGGGTGGACTTGACCCGGACCATGCCTCCGTAGAAGAAGGCGAGCGCCGGGGTCATCAGCATGACCAGGGCGGAGCAGATGAGCATGAACCCGGTGTTGGCGGCAGACAGCTCGGGGGCGTCTGCGGCCAGGGTCGTGATGGCTGGTGCCATCGGCGTCTCCTCGTCGTCGTGCGGCCTGTGCGGGGGCGGGGCCGGAAAGCGGCTTGGCCGTGAGGGGTGGCCGGTTATGGGCCAGAGGTTGGCGCAGCGCGGTTTCCGTCGATGCCGCACGATGTTTCGCCGCAGTGACGAAGGGGTGGGGCGTGTTACGTGGCTGTGAACGGCTGGGTCACGGGGAGGTAACGCGCGTACCGTGCCCGCAGGCTCGGGTCCGGACGCAGGCCGGCCGCGGCAGGGTCCCTGTGTCCTGGCGGCGGGGGAGCCGAGTCGGGCAGTGGGGGACGTCTGTCGCGGCCGGGGTTCTGGGGGTGCCGGTCAGACCGCCTCGGCGGTCTCGGGCAGCAGGGCGGTGAGCCGGTCGGTGAGCTGGACGACCTCGGCGACGTCGCGGAAGTCGCGGGCGGCGGTGTCGACGGTCTTGCGGAGCCGGTTGTTGACCCGCTCGGAGCGGACGCTCCTGGCGACGCCGAGGGCCTTCTCGACCAGGGCGGCGGACTGCTCGGGCTCCCGCTTGAGGAGGTGCACCGTGGCCATGCCGATCAGGTTGAGTGCGTACGAACGCTGGTGCTCGGTGTCCTTCTCGAAGAGGGCGACGGCCCGCTCCATGACGGGTTCGGCGAGGGAGGCGTACGTCGGGGAGCGCCCGGCGACATAGGCGAGGTCCCGGTAGGAGTGGGAGTTCTCGCCGTTGAGTTCGGCCTCGGAGAAGAAGCGGATCCAGTCGGGCTCGGGCTCGCCGTCGAGGCCGACGTCGGCGAAGGTGTCCTCGGCCATCCGCACGGCCCGCTTGCACTTGGAGGGCTGCCCCATGTTGGCGTAGGCGCGGGCCTCCATCGCATACAGCATGGCCTGGGTGCGCGGGGTGGCGCAGTCGCGGCTGCCGTACTGGGCGAGGTGGATGAGTTCGAGGGCGTCGTCGGGCCGTCCGAGGTGGATCATCTGGCGGCTCATGGAGGAGAGGATGTACGAGCCGAGGGGCTTGTCCCCGGCCTCCTTCGCGGCGTGCAGGGCGAGGACGAAGTACTTCTGGGCGGTGGGCTGCAGGCCCACGTCGTAGCTCATCCATCCGGCCAGTTCGGCCAGTTCGGCCGCGCATTTGAACAGGCGCTGGGCGGTGGCGGCGGGCTGTGGCTCCTGGAGCAGGTCGGTGACCTCGTGGAGCTGGCCGACGACCGCCTTGCGGCGCAGTCCGCCGCCGCACTGGGCGTCCCACTGGCGGAACATCGCCGTGGTGGATTCGAGGAGGTCGAGCTCGGCGGGTGAGAGGCGGCCCGGGCGGCGGGTGTCGACGACCGGTTCGGGACGGTCGGGCTCGGCGGGCGGAGTGGGCACGAGCCAACGCTGCATGGGCTCGATGAGGGTGGGTCCCGCGGCGAGCGAAAGAGCGGAGCCGAGGAAGCCGCGGCGGGCGAGCATGAGGTCGCTGCGGGAGAACTCGCTGAGCAGGGCGACGGTCTGGGGGCCGGCCCAGGGCAGGTCGACGCCGGAGACGGAGGGCGACTGGTGGGCGGTGCGCAGTCCGAGGTCCTCGACGGCCACGACCGCGCCGAACCGCTCGGAGAAGAGCTCGGAGAGGATCCGCGGGATGGGCTCGCGGGGCTGCTCGCCGTCCAGCCAGCGGCGGACGCGCGAGGTGTCGGTGGAGATGTGGTGCGCGCCCATCTGGCGTGCCCTGCGGTTCACTTGCCGCGCCAGCTCGCCCTTCGACCAGCCGCTGCGCACGAACCACGAGCTCAGCTGCTCGTTGGGGCGCTTGCCGGCAGTCGTACCGTCTGCGCCGTTGCCGCCCACAGGAACGCCCCCATCCACGTCAATGCCTCTGTTGCGCGAACCCCTATCAGAATGCCGTGTGTTGCGGCGTTCGTCTGGAGCTTGCACTCCTTCGAACTGGAAAGCGGATTGCCTCCGGCATACCCGCGCGCGCAGTGAACTCCTGGGTTCGTGCACCGAAAGTAATCCTACGATCACCCCTCCGGCGAGGTCGATTCAAGAAACGCCACCATTCGCCACCCCTTCGGATGAACTCGCCTGCCGCTGAACACGATTCACTTGACATGCGACGAACCAGGGTCGGCGGAGTGGTGTGCGAGGAGGCGCGCGCAGCGGTCCGCACCACCTTGCCCACGGCCGCGCGCCACCCCCGGCGACGGAGCGTGACGGTGGGGCTCCGAGTCGTAACCACCGGCGCGTTCGACCCGTTGGAGGGGGCATGGGCTTCACGATCGGCGGCATTCGTGAGATGCGGTCCGGCTCACGACGCCGCGTCCGCACCACAGAGTGCACAGCGGTGGCCGAGTACACAGGACTGTGGGGCTGGGACGTCGCCCCGGGCGCGAGGGCGGTTTCCGGCCAGTGCTCCTGCGGGGATCCGTCGTGTACGGCCCCGGGGGCGCATCCGCTCTCGTTCGCCGAGGCGGTCCCGGCGGGCGCGGGTCTGGACGACGCGACCAAGGCGTGGTCGCGGTACCCGGGGGCGGCGCTGCTGCTGCCGGTGGGCCGGGCCTTCGACGTGATCGAGGTCGCCGAGCCCGCGGGGCGGCGTGCGCTGGTCCGCCTGGAGCGCATGGGGCTGCCCCTGGGCCCGGTGTGCGCGACGCCGACGGGACGGGCGCAGTTCTTCGTGGCGCCGGGCGCGGCGGCGGAGCTGCCGCAGCTGCTGTACCGGATGGGCTGGGACGACGCGGACCTGGATCTGCACGGCCTGGGGCTCGGCACGTACGTCACGGCCCCGCCCTCGGACCTGGGCGGCCTGGGCCCGATGCGCTGGCTGCGCCCCCCGACCCTGGACACGGCGGGCGCGCCGCCGCAGGCGCGGCTGCTGCTGGGCACGCTGGCGTACATCTGCCACCGCACGCACTTCTAGACGCGCCGGGCCTCGGCTCCACGGCCTGAACGCCCCCCGAACGGCACCCGGGCCCACCCATGGGTGAGCCCGGGTCCGCGGGCCGCTCTAGGCCCCGTCGCCGATCAGGGCGTCGACGAAGGCGCCCGGCTCGAAGGGGGCCAGGTCGTCCGGGCCCTCGCCCAGGCCGATCAGCTTGACCGGGACGCCCAGCTCGCGCTGGACCGCGACGACGATGCCGCCCTTGGCCGTGCCGTCGAGCTTGGTGAGCACGATGCCGGTGATGTCGACGACCTCGGCGAAGACGCGCGCCTGGACCAGGCCGTTCTGGCCGGTGGTGGCGTCGAGGACCAGCAGGACCTCGTCGAGCGGGCCGTGCTTCTCGACGACGCGCTTGACCTTGCCGAGCTCGTCCATGAGACCGGTCTTGGTGTGCAGCCGGCCGGCGGTGTCGATGAGGACGACGTCGGCGCCCTCCGCGATGCCCTCCTTGACCGCGTCGAAGGCGATCGACGCCGGGTCGCCGCCCTCGGGACCGCGCACGGTCCGCGCGCCGACCCGCTCGCCCCAGGTCTGGAGCTGGTCCGCGGCGGCGGCACGGAAGGTGTCGGCGGCGCCGAGGACGACGGAGCGGCCGTCGGCGACCAGGACGCGGGCGAGCTTGCCGGTGGTGGTGGTCTTGCCGGTGCCGTTGACGCCTACGACCATCACGACGCCCGGGGTGCCCGGGTCGCTCTCCGTCTTCACCGTGCGGTCGAAGTCGGGGCCGAGGAGGGTGACGAGCTCCTCGCGGAGCAGGCCGCGCAGCTCCTCCGGGGTGCGGGTGCCGAGGACCCGGACGCGCTCACGCAGCCGCTCGACCAGCTCCTGGGTGGGGGCGACGCCGACGTCGGCGGTGAGGAGGGTCTCCTCGATCTCCTCCCAGGTGTCCTCGTCGAGGTTGTCCCGCGACAGCAGCGTGAGCAGCCCCTTGCCGAGGGAGTTCTGCGAGCGTGCGAGGCGGGCGCGGAGCCGTACGAGACGGCCCGCGGTCGGTTCCGGCACCTCGATCGCGGGCGCCTCGGGCGCGACCGGCGGCTCCTCGACGGCCACCGGGGCTTCGACGGCCGGGAGGTCGACCTCCTCGATGGTGCGGCGCGGTTCTTCCCGCGGTGTCTCCGCCTCGTCGCCGACGTGCGGCTCGGCGGGCGGAGCGGTGATGGTCGGCGTGGCGGACGGCGCCTCGGGCGGCGGCAGCTGCTTCTTCCTGCGGCCGCTGACGACGAGACCGGCGACGAGGCCGACCGCGACCAGAGCGATGACTACGGCAAGGATGAGGAATTCCATGGTCTCACCAGTATGCGTGACGCCCCACGAGTCGATTCGTCATCCGTGCACGGGGCGCGAGTCCCCGCGGGCCGGGCCGGTCCGCCGTCCGGCCTCCGCCGGCGAGAAGCCCGCCCGGCGATGATGATCGCGGGCATCGACACCATCGCGGCGGGCTCAGGCGCGGACGCCCGGCTAGTCGGCCGGGGAGTCGGCCAGGTCCGCGAGACTGTTTTCATCTGACGCAACGTCAGATACGGTTCCCCCTTCGCCGGCTTCCCACGCGCGGAGGGGGACTTCCCATGCCCTTCACAGTCGTACGGTTCAACCTCGTCGATCCGCACCCGACCCCCGAGTCCCTCTCGGAGCGCTATCGCGCCGCCCTCGCCATGGCCGCCTACGCCGACGAGCACGGCATCGACACCGTCCAGACCGAGGAGCACCACGGCGTCGCCGACAACTGGCTGCCCTCCCCCTTCGCCTTCGCGGGCGCGGTCTTCGGGGCCACGCAGCGGATCGCGGTGACGGTCTCCGCGATCATCGGGCCGCTCCACGACCCGCTGCGGCTCGCCGAGGAGATCGCCGTCCTCGATCTGCTGAGCGGGGGCCGTCTGGTGACGGTCGCGGGCATCGGGTACCGGCCGGAGGAGTACGAGGAGCGCGGGGTCGACTGGGGCCGCCGGGGCAAGCTGCAGGACCTGCTCCTGGAGACCCTGCTGCGGGCGTGGACCGGTGAGCCCTTCACGTATGAGGGCCGTACGGTACGGATCACCCCGCGGCCCTTCACCCAGCCGCACCCGCTCCTGCTGGTCGGCGGCTCCTCCCGGGCGGCGGCGCGGCGGGCGGCCCGCCTCGGGCTGCCGTTCTTCCCGAGCGCGCACCTGCCGGAGCTCGAGACGTACTACCGGCAGCAGTGCGAAGCGTTCGGCACCGAGGGCTGGACGATGATGCCGGCCGAGAAGACCCCGCTGCTGCATCTCTCGGAGGACCCGGAGCGGTCCTGGGAGCTGTACGGGGAGCACTTCCTGCACGAGGCGCGGACCTACGCCTCGTGGCAGTCGAAGGACATCCGCTCGGCGGTGCGGTCGGCGGCGACGACGGTGGCGGAGCTGCGCGCCGAGGGCGTGTACCGGATCGTCACGCCGGACGAGTGCGTGGCGCTGGGCCTGGAGAGTCTGGTGCTGCATCCGCTCTGCGGCGGGATGCCGGTCGACGAGGCCTGGCGCAGCCTGCGTCTGCTGGGAGAGACGGTGCTGCCCCGGCTCGGGGCATAGGACCCTGAGCCGGGGCAGTTCCGAGGTCGAGGAGAGGGGCAGCGGGGATTAGCCCATCTCCTCCAACGCCTTGCCCTTGGTCTCCTTGACGTACGTGAGCACGAAGGGGATGGAGAGCACGGCGAAGATCGTGTAGATCACGTACGTACCGGAGAGGTTCCAGTCCGCCAGGGACGGGAAGCTCGCGGTGATGGCCCAGTTGGCGATCCACTGCGCGGAGGCGGCGACGCCGAGGGCGGCGGCGCGGATCCGGTTGGGGAACATCTCGCCGAGGAAGACCCAGACCACCACGCCCCAGGAGAGGGCGAAGAAGAGCACGAAGACGTGGGCGGCGACGAGCGCCACGACGCCCTGCGCGCCCGGCAGCTTGCCGTCGACGAGATCGGCGGAGAACGCCCAGGCCTCGAAGGCGAGGGCGACGGCCATGCCGAGGGAGCCGACGAGAGCGAGGGGCCTGCGGCCCACCCGGTCGACCAGGACCATCGCGACCACGGTGCCGATGATGTTGATGATCGACGTGGTGAACGAGTAGAAGAACGAGCTGGACGGGTCGATGCCGACGGACTGCCACAGCGTCGCGGAGTAGTAGAAGGCGACGTTGATGCCGACGAGCTGCTGGAAGACCGAGAGTCCGATGCCGACCCAGACGATGGGGAGCAGCTTGAAGCGGCCGCCGGCGACGAGCAGGTCCCGGAAGGTGGACTTGTGCTCGCTGTGCATGGCCTGCTCGATCTCGGCGACGCGGTGGTCGAGGTCGATCTCGTGGCCCTCGACCTCGGCGAGCACCTCCTTGGCGCGGTCGGTCCTGCCGACGGAGATGAGGAAGCGCGGGGACTCGGGGATCGCGAAGGAGAGCAGACCGTAGAGCACGGCGGGGAGGACCATCACGCCGAGCATCCACTGCCAGGCTTCGAGGCCGGCGATCGTGCCGCGCTGGTCGCCGTCGGCGAGCTGCAGGATGCCGTAGTTGACCAGCTGGGAGATGGCGATGCCGATGACGATCGCGGCCTGCTGGAAGGCGCCGAGCCGGCCGCGGTAGGCGGCGGGGGCGACCTCGGCGATGTACGCCGGGCCGATCACCGAGGCCATGCCGATGGCGAAGCCGCCGACGACGCGCCAGAGGGCGAGGTCCCAGAGGGCGAAGGGGAGGGCGGAGCCCACGGCGCTGATGGAGAAGAGCACGGCGGCGATCTGCATGCAGCGGATGCGGCCGATGCGGTCGGCGATCCGGCCGGCGGTCGCGGCGCCGATGGCGCAGCCGATCAGGGCGACGGCGATGACCTGGGCCAGCGTGCCCGAGCCGATGTCGTAGCGGTCCCGGATGGCCTCGACGGCGCCGTTGATGACGGAGCTGTCGTAGCCGAAGAGGAAGCCGCCCATGGCGGCCGACGCCGTGATGAAGATGACGTGGCCGAGGTGGTCCGGGTGGGCGGCTCGGCCTTCGGAAGGTGGCGGCGTGGGCGCCTGGGCGGTGCTGGTCACATGGACTCCTGGGGCTCCGGCAGCGTCGCCGGGGCGTGGGTGGGGCGGGTCGAGCCCTTCCAGTGGCGCACAACATCACGCCGCCCACCACGTGAAGGTAAAAGCAACGTTGCAGAGACTATGCGTTCAAGTTTCGAAGTCAATACTTGGAGTCGTATGACTTAAAACAAGCCCTAGGGGTCATTGAGTTCAAGACTTGAAGTTGATCAACGAAGACGCTGGCTGATGACCTTCGACACGCCGTCGCCCTGCATGGAGACGCCGTACAGCGCGTCCGCGACCTCCATCGTCCGCTTCTGGTGCGTGATGACGATCAGCTGCGAGGACTCCTGGAGCTCCTGCATGATCCGGATCAGCCGCTGGAGGTTGGTGTCGTCGAGGGCCGCCTCCACCTCGTCCATCACGTAGAACGGGCTGGGGCGGGCCTTGAAGATGGAGACGAGCATCGCCACGGCGGTCAGCGAACGCTCGCCGCCGGAGAGCAGGGAGAGCCGCTTGACCTTCTTGCCCGGCGGGCGGGCCTCCACGTCGACGCCGGTGGTGAGCATGTTGTCGGGATCGGTCAGGATCAGCCGCCCCTCCCCGCCGGGGAAGAGCCGCGAGAAGACGCCCTCGAACTCGCGCGCGGTGTCCCGGTACGCCTCGGTGAAGACCTGTTCGACGCGCACGTCGACCTCCTTCACGACCTGAAGGAGGTCCGCCCGGGTCTTCTTGAGGTCCTCCAGCTGCTCGGAGAGGAACTGGTGGCGCTCCTCCAGCGCCGCGAACTCCTCGAGAGCGAGCGGATTGACCTTTCCGAGCTGCTGATACGCCCGTTCGGCGGCCTTGAGCCGCTTCTCCTGCTCCGCGCGGACGAAGGGGCGGGGCTGGTTGCGCGGGTGCTCGGGGTCCTCGGGAAGCTCTTCGCCCTCGGCGGGCGGGGAGGGCGGTACGAGCTGATGGGGGCCGTACTCGGAGACCAGGCCGGCCGGCTCGACGCCCAGCTCCTCCAGGGCCTTCGTCTCCAGCTGCTCGATCCGCAGGCGCTTCTCCGCACCGAGGACCTCGCCGCGGTGGACCGAGTCGGTGAGCTTGTCCAGTTCGGCCTTCAGATCGCGGCCCCGGGTGCGGGCGGCGGCCAGGCCCTGCTCGCGGGCGCCCTTGGCGGCCTCGGCGAGGGCGCGCTCCTGCTCGGCCCGGACCAGGGAGACCTCGATATGGGCCAGGAGCTGCCGGGCGCCCGCGGCGACGGCGGCGGCGACCTCCGCCTCGTGGCGCAGCCGGGCGCGGCGCTGCTCGGCACGCGCGCGTGCCTCGCGTTCCGCGCGGGCGCCCCGGTCGAGGGAGTCGGCGCGTCCGGCGAGGCCCTTGACCCGTTCCTCGTGGGTACGGAGCTGGAGCCTGGCCTCCATCTCGGTCTGGCGGGCGTTGGCGCCGTCGGCGGCGAGCCGGTCGCGCACGGAGGTGTCGGGCTCCTCCTCGGCCGGGGTCTCCTCGGCGACGAGGAGGCGCTCGGCCAGCTCCTCGGCCTCGTACAGGGCCTTCTCCAGGGCCTCCTGGGCGCGGGCGGCGGCCGCGGCGGTGCGCTCGGCCTCCCCGGCGGCGCCCCGGGCCTGGCCGGCGAGCCGGCCCAGCTGCTGGGCGACGGAGGACTTCTCGCGGTCGGCGGCGCGACGGCGCTCGGTCAGCTCGTCGACGAGCGCGGCTGCGGTACGCCTGCGCTCGGTCGCCTCCTGCTGGGCGGCGGCCAGCTCCTCGCACCGCGATTCGAGCTCCTCCAGCTCGGCGGCCGCCTCGTCGACGGAGGCCTGGACCTCGAGGAGGCTGGGCGCCCCGGCGGAGCCCCCGTGCGCGAGGTGCGCGCCGAGCAGGTCGCCTTCGGCGGTGACGGCGGTGAGCCCGGGGTGCGCCCGCACCAGCTCGACGGCCTCGTCGAGCCCGTCGACGACGACGACGTCCCGGAGCAATCGGCGTACGGCACCCATGAGTTCCCCGGGTCCTCCGACAAGCCGGGCGGCGGAGACGGCGGAGGCCGGAAGGGTCCCGGGGCCCGCCGGATCCACCGACTCGTCCGGGCCGGCGGAGGACAGGCCGGCAGGGGCTCGCCCGGCGGAGGACGGGCCGGCGGCCGGGCCGACGGAGGGCAGGCCGGCAGAGGCGCGGCCTGCGGAGGACGGACTGGTGGCTGCCGGGCCGGCAGGGGCTCGCCCGGCGGAGGTCAGCCCGATGGCGGCCGGGCCGGCAGAGGCGCGGCCTGCGGAGGGCGGGGTGGCGGAGGACGGACCGGCGGTGTCAGTGCCCTCGGCGGCCGGGCCCAGGGCGGGGGCCGGGGCGCCGGGCCTGGCGGCTTCCCGCTCCTCCGCACCCGCAAGCAGCAGCGTCGCGCGGCCCGCGTCCTGCTTGCGCAGCAGGCGCAGGGCGTCGGCCGCCGCGGTGGGGCCGGAGACGGCGATCGCGTCGGCCGCCACGCCGAAGGCGGCGGCGAGGGGGATCTCGTACCCAGGGGTGACGGTCAGCAGTTCGGCGGCCGGCCCGAGGAGTCCGGTGAGGCTGTCGCGGGCGGCGAGCAGCGCTCCCGTCCCGTCCTTGCGGCGCAGCCCCAGGGAGAGCGCCTCGTGGCGGGCCCTGGTCGCGGCGCGGCGGCGGTCGGCGGTGGCGGCGGCTTCGCGGGCGGCGGTCAGCGCGGACTCGGCGCCCGCGAGGTCCCGGCGGGCGGCCTCGTACCGCTCCCCCAGTTCGGTGTCGTCCGCGTCGAGCCCGTCGACCTCGGCCTTGAGCTGCTCGTACTCCTCCTGCGCGGCGACGGCCCGCTCCTGGGCCTCGTCACGGGCGGCGGCGAGCCGGTCGATCTCGGCCTGGGCGGACGCGGCGCGCGAGCGGGCGGCGTTGACCTGGCCGTGCAGCCGGGCGAGCCCCTCGCGCCGGTCGGCGATGGCGCGGGCGACGCCCTTGAGCCGGCGCTCCTCCAGCGCGAGCTCGCGCTCCAGTTCGGCGCGGTGGGCGACGGTGTCCTCCAGGGCGCGCTCGGCCGCCTCCAGGGCGGCCTCCAGCTCGGCCTCCTGCTCGCGGATGCGGGCGGCCTCGCGCTCCATGTCCTCCGGGTCGCGGCCCCGGCGCTCCTCCGGCGGCTGGGCGGTGGCGCTCTTCACGCGCGCGTCGGCGAGGGAGACCGTGCCCCGGACGCGCTCGGCGAGCTGGGAGAGTTCGTACCAGGTCTGCTGGGCCCGCTGGAGGCGCGGCGCGAGGCGCCGGACCTCGTCCTCGAGCTCCGCCTCCTTCGCGAGCGCCGCCCGCAGCTCGCTCTCGGCGCTCTCCTTGCGCTCCTTGAGCGCGGCCTCGTCGGCGACCTCGGCGTTCAGCGCCTCCTGGAGCCGTACGAGGTCGTCGGAGAGCAGCCTCAGCCGGGCGTCGCGCAGATCGGCCTGGATGACCGCGGCCCGGCGGGCGACCGCCGCCTGGCGGCCGAGCGGCTTGAGCTGGCGGCGCAGCTCGTCGGTCAGGTCCTGCACGCGCGCGAGGTTGGCCTGCATCGCGTCGAGCTTCCGCAGCGCCTTCTCCTTGCGCTTGCGGTGCTTGAGTACGCCGGCCGCCTCCTCGATGAAGGCCCGGCGCCCCATCGGGTCGGCGTGCAGGACGGAGTCGAGCTGGCCCTGGCCGACGATGACGTGCATCTCGCGGCCGATGCCGGAGTCGGAGAGCAGGTCCTGGATGTCGAGCAGCCGGCAGGTGTCGCCGTTGATCTGGTATTCGCTGCTGCCTCCCCGGAACATGATCCGGGTGATGGTGACCTCGGCGTAGTCGATGGGCAGCGCGCCGTCGGAGTTGTCGATGGTCAGCGAGACCTCGGCGCGGCCGAGCGGCGGCCGCCCGGTCGTGCCGGCGAAGATGACGTCCTCCATCTTGCCGCCGCGCAGCGACTTGGCGCCCTGCTCTCCCATGACCCAGGACAGCGCGTCCACGACATTGGACTTGCCGGATCCGTTCGGCCCGACGACACACGTGATTCCCGGTTCGAACCGCAGGGTGGTGGCGGATGCGAACGACTTGAAACCGCGGAGGGTCAGGGCCTTGAGATGCACGCCCCCGGACTCTACCGGGGGTTGCGCGTTTCACCCATGAAGGTGCAGGGCATTCCCTCCGGTGAGGAGGGGTGGGACATGGGGGACTCAAGAAAGAAGGGACGCCGGAGCGCCCCTTGCATATCTAGCTGTGCTAGCGAGAGTGTTTCTCACCTGGCCCCGGCACGGGGCTGACTGTCAACTGTCAGGTGAGCGCAGGCTCCGCCTTGGGAACGTCGAGTTCGATGCTGTCGAGCAGCGACTCTCCGTGCTGAGCGGCGGCAGCGTTGAGCGCGTCGTTCTCGGACTGAATCCGTACCAGCTCGGACTCGAGATCCTGGACGCGCTGCTGAAGCCGTCGCATCTCGGCGAGGAGTCGCGGGTCGGAGCCGCCGACGTAACCGAGAAGCGCCTTTGCCATGATGGATGGTCCTCCACACTGAGTGACCGACCGAAGCGGTGTGGGTCGTGAGGGATTTCGCACCCGCGGTGCTCGGCAGCTCTTGTCGTGCCGGTGTTCTACTGCCAAACAGCTAAGGTGCGCGGGGCTTCCAGAGTCTCACCAAAAAGTTTGACGGTCAACACGATCACGCCCCGTATCAAGGGGCAACCGGGGGGTCCGCGGCCGTGCGACAGACGGCGGCGCCTCGCAACTCGGTGCCTCAGGGGCGTGGAGATCATCCTTCCTGGCGGAGCCCGGCACCGCAAGCCCCCTCCGGCAACCATCAGGCCATATCCACGTCGGCGGCTCGTCGCCGCGCGTCCGCCCGGGGCCCTTCGGGACCACCGGGCGGAGGGTCTTCGACGCGATCGTCAGCGGACCGCGAAGCTGTCGTATCCGCCGCGCGGCGTGTCCCAGATCTCAGTGACTCCGTCCACCCGCCCGGGAGTGTCGTCGGAGCGCAGCC